>NZ_NRRN01000028.1 GCF_016583625.1 Halorhodospira abdelmalekii
CGATGAACTCCCGCAATTGGGCCTCAGTGTAAAGACGACGATTGCTGTCAGTCCGTGCCGCTGGAATGAGGCGCCCCTCGCGGTCCCAGCGCTGCAGGGTCTTGACCGAAACACCCAGCCGCTTCGCCGCCTTGCCTGTACTCATGGTGTTCTCCATGAGTCAAGAGTACACTATCGCGCATTTTTTGCAAGACTAGAGTCTAGCTCCCTCGTGCCAACCTTTTCTTTACAAAGAATCTTAGCCAAAAAAGCGAGACCCCCTACGTGACAAGGGCGGTCCCGCTTGGATTAGTCACCTATCTTTACAAAGCAAGATATATACGATTTAGAACGGGATATCGTCATCCGGCTCTGGGCCACCACCCTCACCAAACTGTCCGCGATTCGATGCACCGGGCGGTTCACTCATCGGCGCACCGGCACCGGCACCGGCTCGCTGCCCGTCTCCAGCCGGCATCGCATCGCCACCGCCGCCGCGCGAGTCGAGCATCTGCATCTCATTCGCGACGATCTCCGTGGTGTAGCGGTCTTGACCATTTTGATCCTGCCACTTGCGCGTCTGCAACCGCCCTTCGACGTAGACCTTGCTGCCTTTGCGCAGGTACTCGCCGGCGATCTCACCGAGTCGGTTGAAGAAGACGATCCGGTGCCACTCGGTGCGCTCTTGCTGCTCGCCGCTTTGCCGATCTCGCCACACGTCGGTCGTCGCCAGGGTCACGTTGGCCACCGCACTTCCGGAGGCCGTGTAGCGGACCTCGGGGTCCCTCCCCAGGTTGCCGATCAAGATAACTTTGTTGACGCCTCTAGCCATGGCCGAGCACCTCCATTCCGTCGCTCGTCTCTAATTGAGTCAGTGATTGATCTTGCCGCCAGCTCAAGCCTCGGCGCTGGAACTTTCTAGCACCACCCATCCTTTCTGGATCGAAGTGCGGACCGAACCGGACGGTCGCCCAATGTAGCGATTTTTGGCGGCCAGGAAAACTGCGCACAATGCGCACTGGCAGCCACCTACCTGGTCCGTCGCCTGGTCCGTCGCCTGGTCCGTCGCCTGGTCCGTCGCCTGTCTGGCCGGCCTGCCACCCGTGCCACCGGCCCCGGTATAAGCCCCGGTATACGCACGACACAGTACCGCTGCTACAATCGGACTTTAAGCACGCCGTAATCACGCCGTCTCTGCCGCTTAACACCTGTGACCGTAACCAACCCAGCATGGATCTGATCCGCATCCGCGGTGCGCGCACCCACAACCTCCGCAACGTCGACGTCGACCTGCCTCGCAACCGCCTGATCGTCATCACTGGACCCTCAGGCTCCGGCAAGTCTTCACTCGCCTTCGACACCCTCTATGCCGAAGGGCAGCGCCGCTACGTCGAGTCGCTATCGGCTTATGCGCGGCAGTTTCTCTCGCTGATGGATAAGCCCGATGTCGATCACATCTCTGGGCTGTCACCGGCGATCGCCGTCCAACAGCAAACGACCGGCCACAACCCGCGCTCGACCGTCGCTACGGTGACGGAGATCCACGACCACTTGCGGCTGCTCTTCGCTCGGGTCGGGACGCCGCTCTGTCCCACCCACGGCACGGCCCTCGAGGTGAACACCGTCACGCAGATGGTCGAGCGCATCCTCAGCGAGCCCGACGGCACCAAGATGATGCTGCTCGCCCCACTCGCAGAGGCCGGAGAAGAGGGGCAACGGGCGTGTGAACGACTCCGTGCCCAAGGCTTTATTCGCGTCCGCCTCGACGGTGAAGTCTATGAGCTCGACGCCCTCCCGCCCGCGATCGCAGCCGCAGCGCAGCGCATCGAGGCGGTGGTCGATCGCTTCCGGGTGCGTCCGGATTTAGCCAGCCGGCTGGCCGACTCTCTCGAGACAACCTTAGCCCAAAGCGCCGGCCTGGCGCTCGTCGCCTGGATCGATGAGCCGCAGCGTCCAGCGCTGCGCTTTTCGACGCGGCGCAGCTGCCCCGAGTGCGGCTACAGCACCGCGGTCTTGGAGCCGCGGATGTTTTCGTTTAACAACCCCGAGGGGGCCTGTCCAAGCTGTGACGGTCTTGGCTACACCGTCCGCTCTGCAGACTCAGCGGACGCAGCAGACGCGGCGGAAAGAGCGGATGCAGCCGTCGCCCCCTCCCAGAAGCAGTGCTGCCCGAGCTGCGCCGGGGCGCGTCTGAACGAGCGGGCGCGCCACGTCGCCGTCGCCGGCCACCGCCTACCCGAGCTGAGCGCCCTCTCCATCGCCGAGGCCCACCAGAGCTGCTGCAACCTCGGTCTGAGCGGTGCCCGCGCCGAGATCGCCGCCCCGATCGTCGATGAGCTCGAGCGCCGCCTGCGCTTTCTCGATGAGGTCGGACTCGGCTATCTCACCCTCGATCGCCCCGCCGGCTCGCTCTCCGGCGGCGAGGCGCAGCGCATCCGCCTAGCGAGCCAGATCGGCGCCGGACTCGTCGGTGTGCTCTATGTCCTCGATGAGCCCTCAATCGGCCTCCACCCACGCGATCACGCCCGCCTGCTCGAAAGCCTCTGCCGCCTCCGCGATCTCGGCAACACCGTTGTCGTCGTCGAGCATGAGGAGAGCGCGATGCGGGCCGCCGACTTCCTTCTCGACATGGGCCCGGGCGCCGGCGTCCACGGCGGCCAGGTCGTCGCCAGTGGCACCCCGGCAGCGGTTGCCGCTGCACCCGACTCGCTCACCGGCGCCTTTCTCAGCGGGCATCGCCGCATCTCCCTACCGCCGCGCCGTTCGACCGAGCACGCCCCTACGCTCACCCTTCACGGCGCCAGCGGCCATAACCTGCAGGGGCTCGATGTCGCCATCCCGTGCGGCGTGCTCACCTGTGTCACCGGCGTCTCCGGCTCGGGCAAATCGACCCTGATCAACGACACCCTCTACCGCTGCGCAGCGCGCGAGCTCAACGGCGCCCGCACGCAGCCGGCCGCGCACGACCACATCACCGGGTTGCACCACTTCGATCAGGTCGTCGCTATTGACCAGCGCCCGATCGGCCGCACCCCGCGCTCCAATCCTGCGACCTACACCGGGCTATTCGGCCCGCTGCGCGAACTGCTCGCCGCCACCCCAGAGGCGCGTGCGCGCGGCTACACCCCAGGGCGCTTCTCCTTCAACGTCCGCGGTGGCCGCTGCGAAGTCTGTCAAGGCGAAGGCGTCAAGCGCGTTGCCATGCATCTGCTCCCCGATCTCCACGTCACTTGCGATGCCTGTAACGGCGCCCGCTTCAACCGCGAGACCTTGGAGATCCGCTATCGCGGCTATAACGTCGCTGCCCTCTTAGCCCTAACCGTCGAACAGGCGCGCGACTTCTTCGCCGCCATCCCCGCCATCGCCCGCCGGCTCGACGCCCTCTGCGAGGTCGGGCTCGACTACTTACACCTCGGCCAGAGCGCCACGACCCTCTCCGGCGGTGAGGCGCAGCGCGTCAAACTCGCCCGTGAACTGGCCCGCCGCGAGCACGGACGCACGCTCTATATCCTCGATGAGCCGACCACCGGTCTGCACTTTACCGACGTCGAGCAGCTGCTCGGTGTGCTGCAGCGGCTCTGCGATCACGGCAACACGGTCGTGGTCGTCGAACACGATCTCGACGTGATTAAATCAGCCGACTGGGTGATCGACCTCGGCCCGGACGGCGGCGGCGCCGGCGGCCAGCTCATCGCCGCTGGCCCGCCGGAACACGTCGCCGCAAGCAGCCACGGCCACACCGCTGGCTACCTGCGCCGCGCCCTAGCAGCGGCAGGCGCCACACTAGTCTGAGGCCGGCGCTCCAGTCGGCAGCTCCAGCGACTGCCCCTGCTCCAGGGTGTAGATCCGCCTCCGGTAGCCCATCTCAATCGGCGGACAGGTCCCCTCTTCCAGGCTAACCACTAGGCGCACATGATTGACCAGGATGGTGATCCAGTGGCCGCGGTAGTGGATCTTGTGCTGGACCTGGTGCAATCCATCGGGGAGCATGGGATCGAGCCACAGCACCCCCTCGCGCAGTTCCAAGCCGGTGTACCCGCGCAGCGCCAAATCGACGGTACCGGCCATCGCCCCGAGGTGGATGCCCTCTTTGGTCGTGCCGCCCTGGACGTCGGCGACATCGCTCATCAGGGCATTGCCGAATAGATCCCACGAGCGCTGCCGATCGGAGCGCGCCAACACCCAGGAGTGGACGATGTTGCTCAGCGTCGAGCCGTGCGAGGTGCGCGCCTCGTAGTACTCGATATTGGCGTGGATCATCTCCGGGTTGAAGTCGTACCCCATGTGCGCGAGCAACTCCTTAAGCTGCTGCGAGGAGAAGAGGTAGAAGAGCATCAGCAGATCGGCCTGCTTGCTCGCTTGGTAGCGGTTGACGTCGTCGCCCTCGGCCTCCAGGAGCCGATCGAGGCGCTGAATGTCACCGTGGCGGGCGCGCAGCCCCTCCCAGTCGAGCGGTTCGAGCTGCTCATAGCCTTCGAACTGGCTGATGATGCAGCCGTCGTCGCCGTGGAAGGGGACAAACATCCGCCGGCTGACCTCGTCCCAGCGCTGCAACTCGGACGCATCGATACCGAGGCGCTGCAGCAGATCGTCGCGTTGCGTCGGGGCGAGAATGGCCAACGCCTCGCCGGCGGTGCGCAGACACCACGCCGCCATGACGTTCGTATAGGCGTTGTTATCGAGCCCAGCCTCGTCGCGATCGGGATAGCGGGTGTGAAACTCATCGGGGCCGACGATGCCACGGATCACGTACCGCTCCTTCTGCGGGCAGTGCTCGGCGATGCTGGCCCAAAACTGCGCGATGCTCAGCATCATCTCGGTCCCGGCAAACCCCATAAACTCGATATCGCCGGTGACCTCATAGTAACGCCAGACGTTGTGCGCCACTGCAGCATTGATGTGTCGCTGCTTGTAGGTCGTATCCGGGAGCCAGCGGCCCGATTTCGGGTTGAGATGCAGGATCTGGCTCTCCTCGCGCCCATTGCTGCCGCTTTGCCACGGGTACATCGCCCCCCGCAGCCCTAAGTCGTAAGCAGCCCAGCGCGCCTCCGGCAAGCGACGATAGCGATACATCAGTAGCGCCCGGGTGATCTCCGGCATGTGGAGGTTAAGCAGCGGCAAGATGAAGAGCTCATCCCAGAAGATATGGCCGCGATAGGCTTCGCCGTGCAGCCCCCGCGCCGGCACGCCGACGTCGAGATCGATGGTGTGCAGCGAGGTCGTCTGCAGCAAATGGAAGATATGCAGCCGCAGCACCAGCTGCTCTTCGAGCACGCCGTTGCCCTCAGCCCGCAGCTCGATATCCCACCAGTTCCAGTAGCGCTCCCAGGCCCGCCGGTGCGAGGCGAGAAGCGACTCGAACGACTCTGCCCGCGCCAGCTCAAGCTGGGCATCGTGCGCCGGCTCACAGATCGCCCGATCGCGCGCCGAGAAGAAGGTCGCCACTTTCTCTACTGTGATCGGCCGCCCCTGTTCACAGCGCACCTGGATATCGTGACCGACGAAGTCACCCTCGACCACCAAACGGCGCCCCTGCTCCACCGGCTCGCCATCACTGCCACTGACCTGCGTCCGGGCCGCATGGGCCAGCGCCACCCGCGACTGATTGGTCATGCTGCGCAGCAGCACCGAGTCGGCGGCCAGTTCGCACTTCTCCAGCACCTCAAGATGTTTCGTCTCAAGCTGCCGGTAGCGCACCACCCCAAGATTCTCGACCCCGCCGTCGATCCCGGAGCGCACCACGATCTCTCCCGACCAGTTGAGTGGTTCGAGCTGCCAGTGCAGGGCCGCGAAGTGGCTCAGCCCCATGTGCACGATTCGTCGACTGATCAGGCGGGTCTCGCGCCCCTGCGGATCACGAAAGTGCAGCGTGTAGGTCAGGATGCCGTGGCGGATATCGAGCTGCTGCTTGAACTCCAGCCACTCGACCCGGTCGAAGTCGAGCCACTCGCCCTCGCCTGCAGGCCGGAAATTCAAGCAGAGCCAATTCGGCAGGTTGACCAGGTCCTCGTTCTCGACTTCACGCCCAGAGACGACGCTGGTGCGTCGGTTGAAGCCACCGGCCATATACGTTCCAGGGTAGTGGACATCGCCGGCACTCGCCCCCTCGAAGGCGCCACGCGTGGCAAAGCGGCCGTTTCCGAGTGTGCACAGGGCCTCCCGGTGCTGCTGATGGTCTGGCTCCCAACCGCTGTACTCCATACACCAAGCCGAGGTCTTCGGTAGGTTCATGCCGCACTGCCCCCTTGCAACAGACGTTCAAAAAAAGCACCGACGTGCTCAACGCTCGCCAAGCGATACTCCGCCGCCGTCTCCCGCTCGAGCTCGCCGACGAAGACCCCGATGCCACGTCCTTGCAGGGCACGGAAGGCGTCCTCATCGGTCCAGTCGTCGCCGAAGTAGAGCGGGGTGACGTGCGGGCGATCGAGGCCAAGCGCCTCAAGCAGCCACAACACGGCTCGCCCCTTATCCCACGCCACATCGGGCTGCAACTCGAAGACCATCTTGCCCTTGCCGACCCGCAGCTGCGTGTAGCGTGCCCCAATCTCCTGCACGATCTCGGTGAGTGTCGGGCGTTGCGCCTCGGCGACGTGGCGATAGTGGATGGCAAGCGCGAACGCCTTACGCTCAAACGCCCAGCCGGAGAGGCTACCCAATCTTTGTTGCAGTTCGTCCTGCGCCTGATCGAGGGCTGCAACACAGGCCTCACCCGCGGCGTTGCGCTGGCGCAAGTCACCCGGCCCAGCGATATCGAAGCCGTGGCTGCCAGCGTAGTAGACCGAGTTGAGACCGACGAAGTCGCGCAACGTCGTCAGGTCACGACCGCTGACTAGGGCGACCGTGTGGACCTCGGCTAGGCGCCCGAGCACATCGCGCATCTGCGGGCTGAGCACCGCCTGTGCCGGGTCGTCGACAATCGGCGTCAGTGTCCCGTCGTAGTCTAAAAAGAGGGGGGTCGTCTGGCCGGCGAGCCGGCCGAGCAGCGCCTCTTCGACCCCGGGGGTGAAGAGATCTGCGGGGGCTGTCATAGCGCCTCCTTCTCAACTCTCACTGAGTTCGGTCAACCGCGTCACGGTGACTTGCGCCCCGTGACGGGCTAAATCGTCGTGATTGCCGTGGCGCGCCACACCGACGACCAGTCCAAATTCGCCGGCGGCACCGGCCTGGACCCCGGAGATGGCGTCCTCGAAGACCACGCACGCCGCTGGGGGCTCGCCGAGGCGCCGTGCGGCCTCGATGAAGATATCGGGGTCCGGTTTGCCCTTCAGCCCCAGCTCGCGCGAGACCGCACCATCGACCCGAGCATCGAAAAGCGGCTCGATTCCCGCTGCCCGGATCATCGCCTGGCAGTTGAGACTGGAGGAGACGATCGCACTCTTCATGCCGGCGACACGCCACTGCTCGAAGGCCTCCCGCCAATCGTCGAAGACCTCCACGCCGTCACGCGCCAACACCTCTTGCACCATGGCATCCTTGCGTTGGCCTAAGCCGTGCACCGTGTCGCACTCGGCCGCGTCGTCCTCGCTTCCTTCCGGCAGCTCGATGGCCCGCGACTGGAGAAAGTTGCGAACCCCGGCGTGGCGTGGCAGTCCATCGACGTAGGCGAAGTAGTCGTCCTGCACGTCGAAGGGGCGAAACGGCTCGTTGCGCGCCGCGTAGTAACGCTGCAAAAAGGCATCGAACATCGCCTTCCACGCTTGTGCATGGACCGTTGCGGTCTGGGTGACCACGCCGTCCATATCGAAGATGGCGGCCCGAAACCGGGTCACCTCGACCACACCGTGATGACTCATGACTTTTGACTCCTCCATCGGGCTCGCGACGGCCATAGTCGTGAAGAGGGGATGGCGGTACGATAGTTTTGCCGCCGTGCGGATGCAACGGCCGACTGCGCTTGCAGTCGCTCGGCTCTCACTTCGCTCACAGCCGCCGCAGCCTTCTTTTGTCCGTTGGCCACCCTTCTCAAGCCATCGCCGGCAGCCCTTGCCCCTAACCGTCGCTGCGGCTTTCGCCCTGAACTGTAAGACGCAGTGTCGGTCGTAGGGTATGAACCGCTCCAACAGAACGATAGACCGAGCTGCCGTTGCTGCGGCGCTCCTCGACCTTGAAGGCCGCCCGCAATCGATGTCTCGTCTCCGTCTTCCACTCGATATCCCATCGCTTCTCGGCCGCCCGAAATCGCTGCTGCGGCTGGTGCTGATCGGCTTTGCGCTGGTCAGCGCACCGCTGATCACGGCGCTGGGTGTCGCGGCCTGGTCGGTCGATCGCCTAGCCGGTGAGGGCGAGCTGGCCGTCTACGAAGCCATCGGGGTGACACAGGAGAGCGCCCGTATGGCCCGCTTAGCGACCGACATGGAGCGTGCCGCGCGGCAGCATTTAATTTTCGACGATCCAACCTCGATGCGCGACTACCGACAGTGGCGCCGTGACTTAGCCGCCGCCGGCGGCATTCCCGGGAGCATCGGCCCGGCGGAGGCCGACTGGATCCACCGCGGGGTTCGCATTGTCGAGTCGACCCTGCTTGTGACCCTACTGCTCAAAGAGCACGAAGCGATCGCGGCGCATCAGCGCGTCCCCGAGCTGATCATGGCGCTGCATCGGTCGGTTGCAGCCGTCTCCGCCGCCGGCTACGACCGCATTGACCGCGAAGTCGACCGCATGGCCGCCTTCTCCGAGCAGGCGCGCGAGATCCTCGTCTGGCACTCGCTCGCTGCGATCCCCGTCACCATCCTCTTCATGGTCTACTTCGCACGCCGCATCCACCGCCCCATTCACGCCCTCGGTGATGCCATCCGGCGTCTCGGTGCCACCCGCTTTGAAGAGCCGATCCGCGTCGCCGGGCCGCGCGATCTGGAAACCCTCGGCGAAGAGCTCGACTGGCTGCGCCAGCACCTCTCCGCACTGCAAAATCAGCGCCAGCGTTTTTTGCGCCACTTCTCCCACGAGCTCAAAACGCCACTAGCCGCCGTCCTTGAGGGGACCGAACTGCTGCGGGAGCGCACCATCCGCAACCACCCGGAACAGGCCGATGAGATCATCGACATCGTGCGCGAAAACAGCCACGAACTGCGTCGGCAGATCGACAATTTGTTGCGTTTCGCACGGCACGGCGAGGCCATCCAGCGCCCTACCGAGCACCAGTTGCTCGATTTCACCGCGCTGATTCGCGATGTCGTCGAGCGCCACACGCTGCCGGCGCGCCGCCGCGGTGTCGAGATCGCTCTTGAGCTTGAGGAGCAGACGATCTACGGCGATCGCCAACAGCTCACCACGGTCATCGATAACCTTCTCTCCAACGCCCTGCGCTTCTCTCCCGACGGCGGCACCATCGCGGTGGCCCTCCGCCGCAGCGCCGATCAGCTTGAGCTCTCGGTCAGCGATCAGGGCGAAGGCATTCCGGAATCAGAGCGCGCGACGATCTTCGAGCCGTTTCGCCAGGGCAGTGCTCGCGGTCGCAGCTCAGTCAAAGGCAGCGGCCTCGGTCTGTCGCTGGTCCGCGAACATATCGCTGCGCACGGCGGTCAGATTGAAGCAGAGCGCGCCGGTGAGGGCGGGGCGTTGCTGCGTGCCACCCTACCCGCGCCAAAGCGTCCCGACCCAACGGGCCAACGGGGCCAACGGGGCCAACAGGACCCACGGGGCCAATGAGGCCAACAAGCCCAAAGGGACCAAAGAGGTCAGGCGGGCAGCCGGACCCAACCGAGTCAGGAGAGCAACCACGACCATGAGCGAACGCGCCCGAATCCTCGTCGTCGACGACGACCCGAGCCTTTGCCGACTGCTCGAGATGCGATTGCAGAGCGCTGGCTACGCACCGACGACCTGCGAAAGCGGGGAACGTGCCCTAGCCGAACTCGAACGCGAACCAGCCAATGCCGTCGTCACCGATCTGCGTATGGACGGCATGGATGGGTTGGCGCTATTCGAGGCGATACGCCAGCGCTGGCCCGCACTGCCGGTGATTATTCTCACCGCCCACGGCTCGATCCCGGACGCTGTCGAGGCGACCCGACGCGGCGTACAGGGCTTCTTGACTAAGCCGTTCGACGCCGCCGAACTGCTTGAACAGCTCGAAAAGGCCGTCCTCCACGGCGGCGGCCGCGGCTCGGCGTCGGCCCGCGAAGCCGGTCTGCGCCACGGCCTGCACACCCGCAGCCCGCGCATGGAGGCAGTGCTCGAACGCGCCCTGCTCGTTGCCGACTCCGAGGCAAACGTACTGATCCGCGGCGCCAGCGGCACCGGTAAGGAGGTCATTGCCCGCGCCATCCACACCAGCAGCCCACGCGCCGACGGCCCCTTCGTCGCCGTAAACTGTGGGGCGATTCCGGAGACGCTGCTGGAGTCGGAGCTCTTCGGTCACGTCCGCGGCGCCTTCACCGGCGCTGATCGCGACCGCGAAGGGCTCTTTCGCGAAGCCGACGGCGGCACGCTCTTTCTTGATGAGATTGGAGATATGCCGCTGCAGCTGCAGGTGAAGCTGCTGCGCGCCCTGCAGGAGCAGGTGGTGCGCCCACTCGGCGGGCGCCAGGGGGTAGCAATCAACGTTCGGGTGCTCTCAGCCACCCACCGCGATCTTGATGCGGCACTGGCCGATGGCAGCTTCCGCGAGGATCTTTACTTTCGCCTAGCAGTCGTCGGCATCGAACTGCCGCCACTGGCTGAACGTCGCGAAGATATTCCGCTGCTGGCGCGTCACTTTCTCGGTGAGGCCGCGCGCCGACACGGGCGAGCGGTCCGCGACTTCTCGCCGGAGGCAATCGAGACCATGGCGCAGGCCGACTGGCCGGGCAATATCCGGCAGTTGCAAAACGTGATCGAGCAGTCGGTCACGCTGTGTACCAGCGAGGTCATCCCCGACGACCTCGTCCGCCAGGCGCTGCGCCAGGACAACCAACCGGCGGTGCCGACACTCGCCGCAGCGCGCGCGAGCTTTGAACGCGACTACCTGGTTCGCCTGCTGAAACTGACCGAGGGGAATGTCAGCCGTGCGGCGCGCCTCGCTGGACGCAACCGCACGGAGTTCTATCGCCTGCTCAGCCGGCACGAGCTGCAACCGATCGATTTTAAGCGCTAGTTTAAACGCTAGCGAGCGGGCGCTGGCTAGCTGGGACGCCGACTGCTATGCCCACTCGGACCTCCTGGCCCGCGTGACGACGTAGAGCGCCCGGCGGCGGCGGAGGGACGCCGCGGCGGTGGCCCGGAGCGACGGCTCGGCGGCGGCCCGGAGCGGCGCCGCTGAGTCGGCTCGAATCCTTCGAGCACTTGCAGCGGGATGTCGGCCTTGACGGTGCGCTGGATCGCTTGCAGCTGTCGGCGCTCATCGCCACCGACGAACGACCACGCCGAGCCGTGATCGCCACCACGCCCGGTCCGCCCGATGCGGTGGACATAGTCGTCGGGGTTGTTGGGCAGGTCGTAGTTGACGACGTTCGCCAGCCCCGTGATATCGAGCCCGCGCGCGGCCACGTCGGTGGCGACCAAGGCCCGCACCGAACGCCGCTTAAAGGCGTTGAGGGCACGACCGCGCTGGCCTTGGCTCTTATCGCCGTGGATCGACTGCGCCCGAATGCCGGCGCGCTCAAGCTGCTCGGCGAGGCGGTCGGCACCGCGCTTGGTGCGGGTAAAGACCAACACCTGATGCCAATTGCGCGACCCGATCAGATGGCTTAACAGCTCGCTCTTACGGTGCGAGTCGACCAGGTAGGCCGCCTGCTCCACCGCCTCAGCCGCGGCGTTGCTGCCACCCATCTCGATCAGCTGCGGGGCGTTGAGGAAACGCTGCGCCAAACCACGCACCGCACCCGAGAACGTCGCCGAGAAGAGCAGCGTCTGCCGATGCGCCGGTAAGGTCTTGACGATGCGCTCGATCGCCGGCTTAAAGCCCATATCGAGCATGCGATCGGCCTCATCGAGCACCAAGATGTCGACTCCACCGAGCTGCACGTTGCCGCGCTCTAAGTGATCAATCAGACGCCCCGGGGTGGCGACCACGATATCGACCCCACGGCGTAGGATCGCGGTCTGCTTGCCCATCGGTGCCCCGCCGTAGATCTCGGCAGCACGGATCGGCAGATACCGGCCATAGGTGCTCACACTCTGCTGCACCTGGGCGGCCAACTCACGCGTCGGCGTCAGGACCAAGGCGCGCACTCGCGGCGTACGCTGCCGCTCCGCCCCATCGTTGACGCGCTGAAGCATCGGCAGCGTGAAGGCCGCCGTCTTGCCAGTGCCCGTTTGCGCGCTGGCCATTACATCACCACCGTTTAGCACGGCAGGGATCGACTGCATTTGAATCGCCGTCGGGGTGGTGTAGCCCTGTTGCTTGACCGCACGCAACAACTCCTGGGAGAGGCCCAGAGAATCAAAAGACATAGAGAACTCCTAAAAACGGGTTAACGAGCGCCAAGGCACCAGCCGACGTGCGACCGGAGAATAGATAGGAAGTCATCGAGGAAAGGCCTTGGCGCAGCGATCCACGACCGGTTCGAGGGTACCGGACCGGTGATCGCCACCCGCAAAAGCGGAGCGTTGTTCGGCGGTAACCTGGGCCTGTCAGCGAATTAGCGAGCAGGCCTCTGCAAACACAAATCGACTGTAACACGTCCGCTGACGAATAGCTATTGAAATATTAGTGCCCCAGTATAAGTGCGCGGAGACAAGGGCACGGGGCAAGGTACGGCCGGCGCGGGGCGTCCCCGCCCCCGCCAGCCACAGCAGCTGCAGCTGCAGCTGCACACCAAGCACAGCTGCACACCGGCCAGACGCCGCCCACTGGGAGCGGCGAAGGGCGCGGTGCTTGTACAGCGTGCACCGCCTACTTCGACGCCGCTGCAGCCTCGTCCTCCTTGTCCTCCTTAATCGCGGCCAGCCCGGGGTGGCCCAATCCGCTGACCTGATCGAGCCGCGGGTGGCCCTGGCGGAAGAGCTCACGCAGACTGCCTTGTCCATCGTCTCGCCGATCAAGCTCTTGCAGCGTGGCAGTCACGGCGTGGATCGCCGCGATGACATCGCCGGTGTAGCCAGTCTCCGAGATCGTATGCATGTTGCGGATCGGGATACCGATCGAGGCGGCGACGCAGTCGACGTTGGCCAGCACCCCGGCCATCCCGTCGGTGCCGGTGTCGCGACCGCTGACATCGCGCTGGAAAGGGATCTCGTGCTGGCGCGCCACCTGCTGCAGTACCGCGTTGAGCTGCTCGCTGGTGATCGCCCCACAGCTGAAGGTAAAGCCCTTGCCCATGCTCAGCGGCTGGAAGCGCTTATCGCCGACGCCGGGAGCGGCGACGTAGTCTTGATTGACATCGACGGCAATCAGCGCATCGGGCTTCAGCTCGCCAGCCATAACCCGGCTGCCGAAGCGACCGATCTCCTCGTAGCTGGCCATCGTAAAGAGGACGCGGACGTTCTCGGGGCCACCTGCCGCCGCGATCAAACGCGCGACCTCGGCGGTGACAAAGCAACCGAGGCCGTTGTCGAGGTAGGCGCCGTAGAACGTATCGGGGCCGAAGCCGCGGCGAATCGGACGGTTGAGCAAGATCGGATCGCCGGGGCGCACCCCAAGCTTTTCGACCTGCGCCTTCGGCTCGTCGCCGTGGATCTGCAGCTCCAGATAGAGCTGCTCTTTCTTCACCCCCTTATCGCCGCGGCGCACTGCTTCCTCGGCAAAGTGGATCGCACCGAGCGCCTCGATGGTGCCGCCTTCAAGGCGCCGATACGTCCCCGGAGCCTCGGGATCTTCACTAAAGAGGGTCACCTCATGACCGAGCAGCGTCCCCGGTAGAAAGGAGTCGCTATCGACCCAGATCTTGCCGTCCTCACCGATGCTGCGCACCTGCAACCGAATCTTATCGGCGTGCCCGACGACCATGATCCTAAAGCGCTCTTCGTCGCCGGGATGGGTGTCGAAGACGATCCCGGCGTGCCCCTGGAAGCGGTGAATGGCCCATCCATCGGGGCGGAACGACTCGAAGTACGGCTCGATCACCCCGAAGGTCATCGCGGCCTCAAGACCGATCGGACTCGGCGCGGCGAGCACGTCACGCATGCGCGCAAACTGCTCTTCGGGCATCGCTTCGGTCCACGGCTTCTCAGTTGCTGTCATGCAGGTTCTCCCTGTTGTTGCTGTACGATTTCGATAGCCGACCGACTGCGGCACTGCGTATAGGGTGACGGTCGATCCACGCTGTGTGTACCAATCTGACAAACCCAGCAGTGAAAACTGCTCTTGTTCTAATTATCGCCCATTCTGCAGCCCCTTCGCCAGCGCAATACCACCTCGCTCTGATAGGCTGCGTGCTTATCAAAGAGGCCGCCCCTTACGGCCTCTACCCCCTCTTACGGAGAGACCGATGGCTCGACTCTACGTCCCGCTCCCCCTAACTCCCGGCGCGCAACTCGAACTGCCTGCCAACCCGGCAGCACACGTTCGGGCACGCCGGCTGAGCGTCGGCGACCGCGTCACCCTCTTCGACGGCAACGGCGGTGAACACCCCAGCACCCTACTCGCTATCGAGCGGCGACGCATCTGCGTCGAAGTCGGCCCACAACAGCCGACCGAACGCGAACTCCCGGCCCGCGTCGTCCTCATGCTGGCCGTTGTGAAGGGTGAACGCATGGACGTGGCCGTTGAGAAGGCGACCGAACTCGGTGTCGGCGCCATCGTCCCGCTGCTCACCGAACGCACTGTGGTGCGCCTTGAGAAGAGCGCGCGGGCCGCCAAACGCCGCCAGCACTGGCGAGCGGTCGCGGCCAGTGCCTGCGAGCAGTGCGGCCGCAACCGCTTGCCGGAGATCGATGAACCCCGCCCGCTGGCACAGGCCTGGGCGACCCTGGATGATGCACCGGCACGACGCCTAGTCCTGAGCCTACAGGCCGAGGAACCGCTCAGCACTCTGACGGCAGCCACCGGCACAGTGCTCTTAATCGGCCCCGAAGGCGGTCTAAGCAATGCGGAACTGGCGGCCGCTGCGGCCCACGGTTTTATCCCGGCTGCCGCTGGAAGACGCACCTTGCGTACCGAGACCGCAGCCATCGCCGCGCTGAGCACGGTGGTCAGCGCCCTCGGTGAGCTCTAGCACGACTCTGACGCGGCTACTCGCTAAGAAGAGCTTCCGGCCGTATCCGCCAAGACGTTGGCAGCGGGCAGCCGCAGCGTGAAGGTCGTACCGCCCGCGGTGATGGTCTCAAGATCGAGCAACCCGCGCAGCTGACGCACTGCCGCCGCCACACGCTCCATGCCGTCGCCGCGGGGCCTCTGTCTCGCATCCTCTGCTGCTGTAGCACTCCAGTGATGGGCACTGACTCCGGGCATAGAGACCAGGGTCAGGATCTCACCGCGGGTCAGCAGCGGCGCCTCATCGGGCACATAGTCGGAGAGCTGCTGCTGGAGACGCTCGACGTCGATCCCCGCCCCATCGTCGCTGAGTGCAATCCGTAGCGCCCCCGTCCTCTCCAACGATGCCTGCAGGCGCAGCTTGCCGCGCCGCGACTTACCGCTGCGTTGGCGCTGATCAGGGGCCTCGATGCCGTGGCAGACAGCGTTGCGCAGCAACTCATCAAGCGCCTCACGCAGAGGTGCCACGACGGCCGCCTGTAACTCACCTGCCGCAGCGACCACCTCGAACTCGATCAACCGGTGATTCCGCTCCGCCTCGCGCCGGAGTAGTGCGCACCATTCGGCATAAAGCGGCGTCAACATACCCAGGGATGAGGCCTCTGACTCCAGCAGCAGCGGCTCTTCGACGGCCTTCGGTTTCGCAGTTATAGCCGGCGTGGTGGGCGGCGGCAGCGCCAACAGCGGCCCCGGCTCTGCCGGCGCGCGCGCAATCTCTCGCGCCCTATCCCACCCAGCGCTCTGCGCTACAGGCGACTGCCCGAACGGCTGCCGCGGCACCCATACCGCGTCCGCCGTGCGCGGCTGATCGTCTGCTGGCTGCGTCTGCCGACTCTGCGGACCCTCCGGCAAGACCCACTCACCCCGCGGCAGCCGTGCTATAGCCACACTGAGCAACATCCACCGGCCACCGCCCTCCCACACCTCTTGTGCTGTACTCTCGCTCAACTCAGCACAGCGCGCTAGCAGGGCCTCGACCAGCGATGCCGGCGGCGTCCCGGTCAGCGCCGCAGCCGGGGCAGTCAGTCGCCGCAGCTCGCGGTCGTAGCCGGCCAGCGTCCGTTTATCGGCCACACTCAGCGGTTCGGCCTGCGCCGAGAGCATTTCGATCAAACCGAGCGCTGCCCAGCACGCACTGCCGGCCGCGCTGTTGCCGAGACTCTGCTCCAGCCGCTCCAGCAGCGACTGCATCGCCTGCAGCGACTGCTGCTGCCCCGCCCACTCCTCGCCACGAAGCAGTTCCAGCACCGCCAGCTGGTAGGGCCAGCGCGCGCGCCGCGCCCGCACCTCGATAGCCGCCTCCCAGGCGCGCGGCGCCTGCGGATCGAGGCACTGGCGCAGCAGTGCCAGGCAGTCGTAGCGAGGCGCACCGCGGGCATAGCGCAAGCGATCGATCCAAGCGGTAATGGCCGCTAGCGGATCGTCACCACGCACCACGCCTTCGAGCACTTCGTTGCAACCGGAGAGCGCGCTGTGCAACTCGCTGCGCAGCTGATCACGGTCGACTCTATCCGCCACCGCACCGCAATCCGCCGTCAAGTCCGTCGCAGCATCAATCGCCCCTAGCTGCTCTAACCCGGCATCAATCTCTGCGCTCAAAGACTCGAGCTCTGGAATCGCCAGAAAGCGAAAGCCGCTGCTCAGCCGCTGCACGGCAGCCCGTGCCCCGGCAATGGCACCCCCCCTCTCACCAGCGGCTTTCAGGCGCACCACAGCGGCATCAAGCCCTTCACGCAGCTGCGGCAAAAGGGGCAAAAGTGCCTGGGCCCGCGCGCCCGGAGCGTAGATCTCCTGTCTCTTTTTCATGGCTTCGTTACAATGCCATAGATCGCCCTTACCAACGTGATATCGCCCATGAAGAGCCTACACTTAACCGCCTGCGGCACTATTGCTGCTGCCCTGCTCAGCCTCGTCTTGCTCGTCAGCGGCTGTCAGCGCGACAGCGCACCTCCTGAACCACTGCGCTTTATGGCGCTCGGCACCACGGTCGAGATCCGCATCACCGATGCAGGGCAAGCCGATGCGGCAGCCGCGCTCGGTGCCGCCCGCGCCGAGATCGACGCGGTGCATGAGGCGTGGCATCCGCGCTACGGCTCCGAACTCGGCATGCTCAACGAGCGCTTAGCCCGCGGCGAGTCGATGCAGATCAGCGACGAACTGCGCCACTTGCTGACACGGGCGCGGCAGGTCGAAGAGGCCAGCGCCGGCCGCTTCAGCCCGGCGATCGGCGGCTTAACCGAGCTGTGGGCCTTCTCCAGCCACGACGGTCCCCTCCAGCAGCCGCCCGATGCGGAGAAATTATCGCGCTGGGTCGAGCAGGCACCGCGGCTGACCGATCTGCACATCGACGCCGATAACCGAGTCCGCAGTGAGAACGACGCCGTCCGCCTCGATCTCGGCGGTATCGGCAAGGGCTACGCCGCCGGCCGTGCCGTCGCCGCCCTGGCTGAACACGGGGTGCGCGCCGGTATGGTCCATATCGGCGGCGATTTGGCGACCTTGGGCCTCCCCGAGCCGGGGCGCGACCGACCCTGGCGCATCGGCGTGCGCGATCCGCGCAGTGACGGCATCCTGGCCACCGTAACTGCCGAGGCCAATCAAGCCGTCTTCACCTCGGGCGACTACGAGCGGGCTTTCAAGCACGACGGCCGCCTCTACCACCACATCCTCGATCCGACGACCGGCTATCCGGCCATGGGCAGCCGTTCGGTCACCGTCATCGACAGCGATCCGGTGCTAGCCGACGCCGCAGCAACGGCGCTGTTCATCGCCGGCCCGCAGGCGTGGCACACTGTCGCCAAGCAACTCGGGGTGGGCTACGTGCTGCTGATCGATCGTCACGGCGAGGTATGGATGACAACGGCGATGGCCGAGCGTGTCGAGCTGCGCTACGAGCCACCGGCGCTCCACATCGCCGACTAGCCAATGAGTCAAGAGGCAGCACCTTGAACCGCCGCGTCCCGCACGCATCTCTTCCCGAACTCGACGGCGACCGGCTTGGCATGTCGCTTTTCCTCGCCGTAACCGTCCACGCCCTTGTTGTGCTCGGGGTGGGGTTAACTTGGGAACTGGCCCCACGCGCTACCGAACCGTCGATGATGGAGGTGACGCTGGCGCAGATCGAGGCCGAACGCCCCCCCGAGGAGGCCGATTTTCTCGCCGATCTCGATCAGGATGGCGGCGGCTTCGCGGAAGAGGCACAGATCCCATTGCCTTTAGCCGGTGAGCCGGTTCCCCCGCTCGACGCCCCAAGCGGCGAACCGGGCGGCGGCAGCAGTGCCCCCCCTCCCGAACAGCCGCAGCAGATCACCGCCGAAACCGCAGAGCGCGCCTCGGCAACTGAAACCGCACCGGCGGAGCCGACCCCGCAGAGCGAGCAGGAGCATCCGCGCAACGCTCAAGATCCGGCCACCGCCGAGATCGCCGAACTGCAACGCCGCCTGAGCCAACCCCGTGAGCCCTCCAAGCGCTTCTTAAACGCGCGCACGCGCGCCCACGATGCCGCCGCCTACATGGAGCAGTGGACGCGCAAGGTTGAGCGCATTGGCAATCTGAATTACCCCGATGAAGCCCGCAACCGTGGTCTTTCGGGCCGTCTCATTCTGGAAGTCACCCTGATGCCAGACGGCTCGCTCGACTCCGCCCGCATCGTGCAACCCTCCCGCTACCATCTGCTCGACGAGGCCGCCGTGCGGATTGTCAAACTCGGCGCCCCTTTCGCCGAAGTCCCCGAGGCGGTCATGGATGGACACGACCGGCTCGTCATCACCCGCACCTGGGAGTTCGTCGACGGCGAGGGACTGCGCACCCAGTAGTGCGAAGTGAAGAAACACCCCAGCTTGCCGCACGCCCTTGTCTACACCGCCGCTGGTGACCGATACTACCCCCATGAGCGAACGGCACTTGCAAGCAGAAGATGGCGCACACTTGGCGAATCACTTTCTGATCGCCATGCCGAGCTTGGCCGACCCGAACTTTTCGCAGACGGTCACCCTCCTCTGCGAGCATTCGTCGGCCGGGGCGATGGGGATCGTCGTCAACCGCCCAACTGACGTCAAACTCGGCGACCTCTTCGCCCATCTTGAGCTTGAGGTCAGCAACTCGAGCCCACAAGAGCAGACAGTCTTTGCCGGCGGCCCGGTGCAACGCGAACGCGGCTTTGTCCTCCACCCCCCCGATGAGCGCTGGGAGGCGTCGCTGCGGATCTCCGAAGAGATCGCCATCACCACCTCGCGCGATATTCTCGTTGCGCTCGCACGCGGCGATGGCCCGAAGCAGAGTTTGGTTGCTCTCGGCTACGCCGGCTGGGGAGCGGGTCAACTGGAGCAGGAGCTGGCACAGAACGCATGGCTCTCCGGCCCAGTCGACCCCCGGGTCATCTTTGCAACCGAGACGGCAAAGCGCTGGCGTGCCGCCGCCGCTCACATGGGCATCGACATCTCGCTACTCTCATCGGAGAGTGGTCATGCCTGAGCATCCCTCAGACACGAGCGCCGGGAGGACACCCAAACCTCCTGCAGAGGCGGCTCTGGCCGAGCGCACCGAGGCGGCGCGCTACGATACCGCGACCCTCGGTACAGTGCTCGGCTTCGACCCCGGTGCGCGGACAATCGGTGTCGCCGTGGGCGAGGCGTTGCTCGGCTCGGCCCGAGCACTTAGCTGCCTGCGCGCCGATGACGGCCTGCCGCGATGGGCCGAGGTCGATGCGTTGCTTGCGGAGTGGTCACCGCAGCTGCTGCTCGTCGGCCTGCCGCGTCACGCCGACGGCAGCGACTCAAACAGTACGCAGACCGCCCGGCGGCTCAGCCGCGCGTTAGAAGCGCGCTACGCGCTACCGGTCGCCACCGTCGATGAGCGCCTCTCTTCACATGAGGCGACACAGCGACTGGAGGCGCGCAGCCCGAGTCGGCGCCGCTCGCAGCGCAACGCCGATCGGCTCCACGCCGAGGCTGCAGCCGTAATCGTTGAGACCTTTTTAGCGCAGATTTAGCGCAAGCCGAGGTCCCCATGAACACCTCGCAACTCGATGCCGTCCAGCTTATCAATCAGGTCGCCGAGCGCTTGAACGAGCGACTGGCGGTTATTGCGGATATCGACCCCGCCCCACAGCTCGTCGGCATTCACACCGGCGGGGTGTGGGTCGCGCACGCCCTTCAGGAGCGGCTGCACCTCCCGGCCCCGGTCGGCACACTGGAGGTCGCCTTCCACCGGGATGATCACACCACCACGGGGCTGAAGGCCGCCGTCCAGCCCTCGGAGATCCCGGTCTGCGTCGATCGGCGCGTGCTCGTCCTCGTCGATGATGTCATCCACACCGGCCGCACGAGCCGTGCCGCACTTAATGCCCTGTTCGACTATGGCCGCCCCGCACAGGTGTTGCTCGCGGCGTTGATCGACCGCGGCGGCCGTGAACTCCCCATCCAGCCCGATATTGTCGGTGTGCGCATCGAGATGCCGCGAACACAGCGTCTGAAACTGCTTGGCCCCGAACCGCTGCGCTTTGCCTGTGAGTCGGAGCGCCCCACATGAGTGTACAGCTCGACGCCGAAGGCCGGCTGCGCCACCTGCTGACCACAGAGGGGCTGCCACGCGACCTACTCACCCGCATTCTCGATACCGCTGAGTCGTTCTCGGGCGTTCTCGGCAAGTCGGTCAAAAAGGTCCCGCTGCTGCGGGGGCGCACTATCATCAACCTCTTTTTTGAGCCGAGCACGCGCACCCGGACGACCTTCGAGCTCGCCGCCCAGCGCCTCTCTGCCGATGTCCTTAACCTCGATGTAGCGACCTCTTCGACCAGTAAGGGCGAGAGTCTGCTCGATATGCTGCACAACCTTGAGGCGATGCAGTGCGACGCCTTCGTCGTGCGCCACGCCGATAGCGGCGCTGCCGAGCTCATCGCCCGCCACGTCGCCCCGGGGGTCGCCGTTATTAACGCCGGCGACGGGCGCCACGCCCACCCGACCCAGGCGCTGCTCGATGCCTTCACCATTCGCCGCGTCAAGGGGCCGCTCGAACCGCTCACCATCGCCATCGTCGGCGATATCCTCCACTCGCGGGTCGCGCGCTCTCAGCTCCACGTGCTGCGCACGCTCGGGGCCGGCGAGCTGCGCCTGATCGCCCCGCGTACCTTACTGCCGCGCCACTGCGAGCAGTTCGGCGCGCGACTCTTCGAGGATATGGAGAGCGGGCTGGCTGGCGCCGACGTCATCATTATGCTGCGTCTGCAACGCGAGCGCATGAGTGGTGCCCTCCTGCCGAGCGAGAGCGAATACTTTAAGCGCTACGGATTGACTGAAGAGCGCCTGCAGCACGCCGCGGCCGAGGCCATCGTGATGCATCCAGGGCCGGTCAACCGCGGCGTCGAACTCGACCCACGCGTTGCCGACGGGCCACGCTCGGTCATCTTGCAGCAGGTGACCAACGGAATCGCCATACGCATGGCAGTCATGGCGATGATCTTGGGCGGCTACAACGAGCCGGCAATCGCCAGCGCCAGCGATGAGGAGGAGAGCGGGTGAGCCGGGTGCACATTCGCGGCGGCACAATCATCGACCCCAGCACAGCAGGCCACGGCACTATTGAGGCCGATCTCTATATCGCTGCCGGCCGCATCGTCGGGATCGGTTCACCACCGGCCGACTTCACCCCCGATCGGACCATCGCAGCCGACGGCCAGCTCGTCGTCCCCGGGCTGATCGACCTTGCCGCACGCCTGCGCGAACCTGGCAGCGTCCGCAAGGGCGGTATCGTCCCCGAAGCGCGCGCTGCCGCCGCTGCCGGCATCACCACCCTGCTGCAACCTCCCGATACGCAGCCGGTGACTGATACTCCGGCGGTCGTCGAACTGATCCACAACCGCTCCCTTGAAGCGGGTGGAGCCCGTGTCCACCCCTTGGGCGCGTTGACCCGCGCGCTGGCCGGCGAGCACTTGACCGAGATGGCCGCGCTGCGCGATGCCGGGTGCCCAGGCTTGAGCGACGGCGGCCAGCCGATCCGCAACACCCTGGTGCTAAGCCGAGCACTCGACTACGCGGCCACCTTCGATATCCCGATCGTACTCACTCCGCAAGATCCCGACTTAGCAGCCGCCGGCCTGGTCCACGACGGCGCAGTGGCCACCCGCTGCGGTCTACCCGGACAGCCGGTGGCCACTGAGACGGCCGCCGTCGGCCGCCTTCTGGCGCTCGCCGAAGAACGCGGGGTGGCGATCCACATCGGCCGCCTATCGAGTGCCCGTGCCGCTCAGATGATCGCCGAAGCACAGCGGGCCGGGCTCCGCGTCAGCGCCGACACCGCAGTTCACTACCTGCACCTAACGGAAGAGGATTGCAGCGGCTATAACACCACTGCCCACGTCTGCCCACCGCTGCGCAGCGCCGAAGATCGCGCCGGACTCCGTCACTACGTCGCCAGTGGCGCGATCGGCGCTCTATGCTCCGATCATCAACCGCACGACCCGGACGCCAAGGCGTGCCCCTTCGCGGCGAGTGAACCGGGGATCAGCGGCCTCGATACGCTGCTAGCCCTTACCCTGCGCCTGGTCGACGAGGGCGTGCTTGATCTACGCCAGGCCATCGCCCGGCTGACCTGCGGCCCCGCCACGGCGCTTCGACTCAACGCCGGAACGCTCCAAATTGGCGCCGTAGCCGATGTAACCCTGATCGATCCGCGGCAACGCTGGCACGTTTCGCCCGAGACACTGCACAGCCGCGGCCACAACACCCCTTTCCTGGGCTGGGAGCTGACCGGCATTGCCACCACGACGCTCGTCGCTGGCGAAGTCGTCTACCAGGCCGCAGCCGCGCGCTAACACCTCACGCGGCCTGGAACTATTTAAGCGCTCCTGCCGCAGAGTGCGGCTTCGCCCGCCGGGTTTTTGTGGTATCCTCGTACCCAGTCGATATTCCTAATGTTTTTCGGATGATGGAGGCCAACTTGAGCACCTCGCCGCATGTGATCGAGATCACCGCTGAAAATTTCAAAGAGCAAGCGCTCGACGCCTCCTTACAGCAACCGGTGCTGATCTACTTCTGGGCCCAGTGGTGCGAGCCGTGTAAAACACTGAGCCCACTGCTGGAGCGGTTGGCGGATGAGTACCGCGGCGGCTTTCGACTGGCCAAGGTCGACTGCGATCAACAGCAGCAGCTGGCGATGCAGGTCGGCATTCAGAGCCTACCGACCGCGCTACTGATCAAAGAGGGTCAGCCTGTCGATCAGTTCGTCGGCGCCGTCCCTGAGGGAGAGCTGCGCAAGTGGCTCGGACAGCACGTTGAAGCCCCTCCCGCCGACCCCTTGACCGAGGGCAAGGCCCTACTGCTTGAGGGCCGTGCCGCCGAGGCCGTTCCCTACCTGCGTACCGCGCAGCGGCAGCGCGGGGACACCGAGAGCACGCTGGAACTCGCCCGCGCCTTGCTTCAAAGCGGAGAGAGCGATGAGGCCTGCGCGCTCGTCGAGGCCCTGCCCAGCGATGAGCGCAACGACCCGCGCGCGCAAGCGATCTTGAGCCGCAAGGAGCTCGCCGAACAGGTCAAGGACCTGCCCGACCGCGCCAGCCTTGAGCAGCAGCTCGCTGCCACACCCGAGGACGACGGTGTGCGCATGCACTTGGCGTTGCAGCTGATCGTAGCCGGCGACGAGCTCTCGGCCTTAGAGCACTTGCTACACCTAATCCGGCACGATCGGGAACGGCGTGATGAGGCGCATCAACTCGCCCTGAAGACCCTCGGCATCCTCGGCCCCGAACATCCCGAGGCACGGCGCTATCGGCAGAAGCTCTTTCAGCTTCTACACTGACTAGACCGCGTCAAGACCGTAGCCGCTGCGCTTAAGCACCCGCTCGATGAAGGCGCGCGTCTCACCAGGGGCGGATTGCTCCAGCAACCGCCGCAGATCCTCGAAGCCGTGCAGATCAGGATTGGAGAGCAGATGGCGGTAGACGTTGCCCGGCCCCCAGTTGTAGGCGGCCAAAGCCAGCCACAGGGCCATAGGCTCGCCGAAGTCGGCATAGCGCTGGTGCAGGTATGCCAAGTAGTGGCTGCCGAGCAAGATGTTGACCCGGGGGTCGGCCAGGTCCTCGGGCGTGATCTCATCGCCGTCGAGCTCAGCAAAGCGCTGCAACCAATCGGCCTGATGCTTGGTAACCCGGTTCACCATATCGACGGCAACGACCGGACGCACCTGCATCAGACCGACCGCCCCGGCCGAGCTGACCACTGCTGGACGAAAATCGCTCTCGGTGCGCACAACCGCGCGGATCAAGTCGGCATCAAGCCCGGTCGCCTGGGACGCCTCGGCAATCAACCGCTCAAGCAGCGACATCGAGATGGCCCGGTTCGACCCGATCTCCAGGGAACGGCGAATCTCGTAGTCGTCGAGCAACCACTCGATCACCGCCGGCGACACCTTAGGCAGCGCCGCCTCCGTGCGCGCTCCCCCGCTCCCGTGCGTCATCCACGGGGCGAGTGCACCAGGCGACGGCGGCTCGGCCTGGTGGTGGCGCACCACCACGACAACGGCCAGCACTCCGGCAAAGAGCCACGCCGAGAGGAGTAGTCTACGCATCTTGTGTACCCTGCATCGACTGCTGCATCGATTACCACTATGTTAGCACGGAAAAAAAGGGGGGCACCCGCTGCAGCGCCGCACCCACCGTGGCCAACCCTTGTGCCGTACCGACTCTGCGTCGTACCGCACCGTTGCGCCCAGGCAACAGCGGCCGTTCGCCACTGTTACTCGACCCGCCCTAGAGGCAAAGGATGGGCGGCTCGCGGAGGAACCGATGAGCGACATCACCGCCAGGCTAGCCGAAGTCGAGGCACGCATCCGTCGCGCTGAAGCCGAATACGGCCGCACGCCACACAGCGTGCGCCTGCTCGCAGTCAGCAAGCGCCAGCCGATCGCGGCACTCCGAGCGGCGTACGACGCCGGTCAGCGCGACTTTGGCGAGAACTATTTGCAGGAGGCAGAACGCAAGCAAGCCGCCTTGCCCGAGGCCAACATCACCTGGCACCTGATCGGCGCCCTGCAGTCGAACAAGACGCGTGAGGCAGCAACCCGCTTCCACTGGATCCACACGCTCGATCGGAGCAAGATCGCTCGCCGGCTCGCCGAACAGCGCCCAGAATCGCTTGAGCCGCTGAACATCTGCCTACAGGTCAACATCAGTGCCGAGCCGCAAAAGGCCGGCTGTCTCCCAGAGGCGGTGCACGAACTCGCCGATTGCGTCGCCCAACTGCCACGCCTGCGTCTCCGCGGGCTGATGGCGCTCCCCGCCCCGGCCACCGATCCCGTTGCCCAGCGCCGCCCCTTTGCGCTGCTGCGCGAACTCTTCGACGAACTGCGCCGCAGCGGCTTCCCTCTCGACACCCTCTCCATGGGCATGTCGGCCGATCTTGAAGCCGCTATCGCCGAGGGCGCTAACATCGTGCGCGTAGGTACCGCCCTATTCGGGCCGCGCCCCAATCACCCCCCCAGTCAAGGCACTCCGCAGACACAAGAGGAAGCGTAGCGTATGCACAGAGAGACCCGAGTCAGCTTCATTGGCGGTGGCAATATGGCGCGCTCGCTGATCGGCGGACTGATCGCCGACGGCCACTCCAGCACCCGCATCCACGTCGCCGAACCCGACAGCGAACGCCGCGACGCCCTTGCGCGCGATTTTGCCGTCCCCACCTATGCCGAGAACAGAGCCGCTGTGGAGCAGGCCGATGCGGTTATCTTAGCGGTCAAGCCGCAAGTGATTCGTGAAGTCGCCGAAGCGCTCGGCGAACAGCTCCGGCAACAACAAACGCTAGCCATATCGGTCGCCGCCGGGGTACGCTTGCGCGATCTAGAGCGCTGGCTCGGCGCTGATGCTGCGATCGTCCGCACCATGCCCAACACCCCGGCGCTGGTGCGCAGCGCGGCCACTGCACTGCTGGCTAACGCCCGCGTCAGCGCCGCCCAGCGCGAGTTAGCCGAGTCGCTGCTGCGCGCGGTCGGCCAGACGCTCTGGCTCGACGACGAAGCGGAGATGGACGTTGTAACTGCTGTCTCAGGCAGCGGCCCAGCCTACTTCTTCTTGCTGATGGAGGCGCTGGAGGAGGCTGCCGTGGAGCGGGGGCTGGATCGTGAGCGGGCTCGTTTGCTGGTGCTTGAGACCGCCACGGGCGCGGCGCGGATGGCACTGGAGTCGAGCGATGCTCCGGGCACGCTACGTCAGCGGGTGACCTCTCCGGGAGGGACCACCGAGCGCGCTCTTGAAGTATTAGAGCAGCACAACATACATGCAGCGGTAAAGGGCGCCGTAGCGGCAGCGGCCGCTCGCGCTGAAGAGATCGGCAACCTGCTTGGGGAGCAATAAATGGGATCGAACTACCTGACCGAGCCGTTGATCTTCCTGGTCGGCACAGCATTTTATCTCTACATCCTAGCGATCATGCTGCGCTTTTTGCTGCAGAGCGTGCGTGCCGACTTCTACAACCCGATTTCGCAGTTTCTAGTGCGGGCAACAGCCCCGGCTCTCAATCCGCTGCGCCGCCTTATTCCCTCGCTGCGCGGTATCGATCTAGCCGCCGTTGTCCTGATGCTGGCCCTGCAGATCCTCGCTGTCTATTTGATCTTCCTGATCTACTACGGGCAACAGCCACCTGCGGTCGGCCTCTTGGTTGAATCGATCGGACGGCTGATCGGTCTCCTGCTCAACCTCTATACCATCCTGATCCTGATCGGGGTCATTGTCAGCTGGGTCAACCCCACTGCGAGCCACCCCGGCCTGAACCTTCTCTACCAACTGATCGACCCGATACTGCGGCCACTGCGAAATTTGCTCCCCAACATGGGCGGTTTGGATCTATCGCCACTTTTCGCGCTGATCCTGCTCCACCTAGTGCGCATGCTGGTCGTCTACCCGATGCGGGGGGCCCTGCCGCTTCCCATGTAGGAGGATGCGCATAGAGATGGGCGTAACCGACACCTCACTCGCGGAGCCGCCGCTTGACCGGCAGCGCGTGCAACGGCGGCGGATGGCGCGCTGTGCCAAGCGCTACGAGCCGGCCGCAGCACTCCAGCGTGAGGTCGCCGAGCGGTTGCTTGAGCGCCTGGAGCCGGTCCACCTAGCGCCCCGACGCGTAGTCGACGTGGGGGCGGCAACGGGCTATGCCACCCGGGCCTTGCTCAAGCGTTTTCGCACAGCAGAAGTCTACGCCATCGAAGACGCACCCGATCTGCTGCGCCGCTGCCGCAAACGCGGCTCGTGGCTGCGGCGACCGCGCTGTATCTGCACTGACCCCGAGGCCCTGCCCTTCCCGGATGGCAGCATTGATCTGCTCTTTTCGAATTTGGCACTGCAGTGGGCCAGTGATATCGGCGCGGCACTAGCAGAGATGCGCCGTGTATTGAGCCCAGCGGGGGCACTCTTCTTCACCACCCTCGGCCCACAGACCCTTGAGGAGCTGCGCGGTGCCTGGGCTGAGGTCGATCACTACACCCACATCCACACCTTCTGCGATAAGCCGATTGTCGGCGAGGCGATGCTGCGTTGCGGCTTTACCGGCCCAGTGGTCGACGGTGAACAGCTTACGCTGACTTATCAGCAGCCGCGCGCCGTGATCCGCGAGCTCAAGGCGTTAGGCTCGATCAACGCCTCGACACGGCGCCCACGGGGGCTCGCCTCACCGCACCGGTTAGCCCGGGTAGAGGCTGCCTACTCGCGGCGTTTCCGCCAAGCGGACGGTCGCGTGCCGGCCACCTACGAGATCCTGTACGGCCATGCCTGGGGAGGCCCCGGGGAGGGAGGACCGAACGGGGCTGAGACAGAACCGGCAACCTCTGCCGGCAGCGCCTTCCCGAAGCTAGACGGCACACCGCGAGCGCTCACCTACGACCCCGGAAACCACCTAGCAACAGAGACCATAGGAGGTCGAATATGCGTCTAAGCAGTCAGAGCCTGCGTGATGGCGAGCCCATCAGCGAGCGTCATGCTTTCGGGGTGCCTGATGCCGATGCGCACATGGCGTTTGGCCCCAATCGAAGCCCACAGATCGCCTGGGCGGAACTACCGGAGGGGACCCAATCCCTGGCCCTCATCTGCCACGACCCGGATGCCCCCTGCCAGGCCGATGATGTCAACCGCGAGGATCGTGAGGTGCCGGCCGACTTACCGCGGGTCGATTTCTACCACTGGCTGCTGGTCGACATCGATCCGCAGCTCGACGAGTTGCCGGAGGGCGCCTTTGCCGATGCGGTCACTCCCGGTGGCAAGCGCGAAGCAGCCGGCCCCTTTGGCACCCGCCAAGGGGTTAACGACTACACCGATTTCTTGGCGGGCAGCGAAGAGCTCAGCGGCGAGTACTGGGGCTACGACGGCCCGTGCCCGCCCTGGAACGACGCCATACCGCACCGCTACGTCTTCACCCTCTATGCGCTTGATACACCACGGGCGCCGGTCGAAGGGGCGTTTCGTGGTGGCGATCTATTGGCGGCTATCCGTGGGCACATCCTCGACCAAGCGGCGATCACCACCACCTACAGCCTAAACCCTCGGGTTTCACCGCAGTAACGGCCAGCAGGGCTGAGCGACGGCGCAACAGAACTCACGCCGCCGGCGCCGTCACGCTCAGCGCTCCATGCGCCCGAGCCGCTGGATCAGCGTTTGGATCTCCTGCTCGAGCTCCGAATCGAGCTCGACGAAGCGAACTCCGGTTGCGACATAGGCCGGGTTCACGTCCGGCGCCGACCAGCGGACTTCGGCCAAGATAGAGAGGGCGACGCTGCCGGCCAATTCACTGCCCGACTCGCCGGCGATATGCAGCCGCAGCCGCTGCCCAATGGCGTAGCGCTCGTGACCGACGAGCAGTAAACCTTGTGCGGAAAGATCCGCCAACACCCCGATACGCGTCTGCCGCTCAGCATCGAAGATCGGCAGATAGTAGAGCAGATGAGAGCGCTCACCGCTGCGCCGGAAACGCTCCAAGCGGGGTCTATAACGGCCGGAAGGTCGGTTCATGGTGCGCTCCCCTGTTATGCGCGCTCCTGCGAGTGGGTCGGTCGTCGATCGGCAGCAAGCGATGGGCCGTACACGCCCGCCAATTCGCTGCTCACTGCTCACTGCTCACTGCTCACTGCTCACATCATTAGCGCCTCGACGTGGGCGGCTGCACAGCGGCCCACACTCGAGAGATTGTAGCCCCCCTCCAAGACGGAGACGAGACGTCCGTTACAGTGCCGGCGGGCGAGCGCAACCAGTTCACGCGTCGCCCAGGCAAAGTCCGACTCATCAAGGCGCAGGGTCGCAAGAGGGTCGGCCCGATGGGCATCGAAACCTGCTGAAATCAGAATAAGCTCTGGCTTCACAGCGTCGACAGCAGGCAGGATGGTGTCGTTAAAAACGGCCTGAAAGCGCTCCGAGCCATCGCCGTCGGCCAGGGCCGCGTTGACGATGTTGCGCGGCGTCTCCGCACTGGGCAGCCCAGTGCCGGGAAAGAGCGGGTGCTGGTGGGTCGAGAAGTAGTGAAAACGCGGACGGCCACGGCTGATCTCCTCGGTGCCATTGCCGTGGTGAACGTCGAAATCAACCATAGCGATCCGGCGCAGCCCATAGTGCATCGACGCATGGGCCGCACCGACTGCGACATTGTTAAAAAAGCAAAAGCCCATGGCACGATCCGACTCGGCGTGGTGCCCCGGCGGACGCACAGCACAAAATGCCCGGTGTGCCTGATCCTGGAGCACCCCGTCGACGGCGTGACAGACACCGCCGGCAGCACGCAGGGCCGCCTCACCCGTCCCCGGGCTCAGCAGCGTATCGGAATCGATATGACGGCAGCCGGTCTCCGGCACGCTCTCCAATATCGCCCTGACGTAGTCGGGATCGTGCGCCCCCTCAAGCTGCTCGGGCGTGGCACACGGCGCCTCCTCGCGCAACAGATACTCGAATGTCGACGTCTCCAAAGCGCTAAGAATGGCGCGCAGGCGGGCGGCGCTCTCCGGATGTCCGGCACCGGTATCGTGCTCCAGACAGGCTGGATGGGTGACGAGCCAGGTGCTCATGGCGGTTACCTCCCTACACTAGCCCAGGCGAAGATCCACGGCACATCGAAGGAGGGAACCCTCGCCTCCCAATCCCCCCACTCGCTGAAGGTGGCCGCAAGCCCGGCGCGGATCTCTTCGCGCAGCCCCGGCTCATCGGTCCCACAGCACTGCATACTCATCACCCCTCCCGGACGTAGACGCTTGCTGATCTTACCGAGGATCTCACGAATATACTCCGTGCGTGGCTGATCGTCTCGGATCGGGTCCATGGTCAGATCGTAAACGATCCCATCCCAACATTCTGCGGCATCCAGATGGGCGAAGGCATCACCGACGACGACCTCGGCTCCGGGTCGCTCGAAGGCATCACCACAGAGCGTAGGCAAGTAGCGCTTGGCCAGTTCGATGACCTCGGCATCGATATCGACGAGGACGGCCCGTGCAGCACCGGCATCGAGTGCCGCGCGCAACACCCCGCCATCGCCGCCACCGAGAATAAGCACCTCGCCGAGCGCCCCGCTGCTCACCAGCGGTGAGATGATCGCCTGATTGTACGGTTCATCGGCTTCGGCAATTTGCAGGTCATCATCGAGATAGAGCAGATGCCCCGTCACCGGATCGTGGGCGATGACGATCTCCTGGTAGGCTGAGCGGCGCCTCTCTACTACGGTCTGGTTATAGCGTACGTACTCAGGCTGCATAGGGCGGCTCCGTTGGCTCTTCTGTATCGATCCATGCGGACGGTCACAGTCGCACCCGGTAATCACAGCCGCCCCCGGGGGGCGACCTCGGGAGAGGCGCTCCAGATCCCGACGACGCAGCAGCGGTATCGGGCGCTGCAGATCCATCTCAACTCGTCCCAGGCTGACACAGCCCAGGCTGACACAGACTGGGCCAGCAAAAACTCAGGCCAGCCAGGCCTTGGGCCAACAAGACCGCAACCGGCACGACACCGAATGTGAGCATTCTATAGTGACTGCGCACCCCGTACGAAACGGTAAATCGCGACCTCGGCAAGCAGGTTCGGGGCGATGTTGAGCAGCGGATTGGCGCGGTGGGCACGATCCAAGGTCCGGCGCTCAAGGATCTCGATGCCCATGCTGGCGCACAGACGCTCGAAGTCGCGGATGGTGCACAGATGGATATTTGGCGAGTTATACCAGGCGTTCGGCAAACTGGGGCCGCGTGGCATACGCCCACGGAACAACAGTTGCGTGCGCAGACGCCAATAACCGATATTCGGGAAGGTGACGATACCATTGCGCCCCACCCGCAGCAGATCCTCAAGCAGCTTGTCTGGATAACGCACCGCCTGGATCGTCTGGCTCATGATTACATGATCAAAACTGTCGCGATGAAAATCGGCCAGCCCCTCGTCGAGATCAGCGCGCACGACATTGACTCCGCGATCCATGCAGCGGGTCACTTTGCGCGGGTCAATCTCCAGCCCATAAGCGATCACGCCTTTTCGCTGCACTAGATACTGCAGCAGTGTGCCGTCGCCGCAGCCCAAGTCAAGCACCCGCGAACCGGGCTCGATCCAGTCGGCGACGATTTCGAGTTCACGGCGCAGTGGGTTCATCCCTCAAGCTCCCGGGCCACGTTATTCATGTAGGCAGAGAAGGCATCCAGGTAGTGAGGGATCGGCATCAAGAAGGCATCGTGCCCTTGCGTTGCCTCGATCTCCACGTAGCTGACCGGTTTTTCGTTCTCAAGCAGGGCGCGCAGAATCTCACGTGAGCGCGCCGGTGCGAAACGCCAATCGCTGGAGAACGAGAGCAGCAGGGTGGCACACTGGATCGGCCGCACCGCCGCTGAGAAATCGTCTCCAAAGTGAGCCGCCGGGTCGAAGTAGTCGAGCGCCTTGGTCATCAGCAGGTAGGTATTGGCGTCAAAATCTTGAACGAAGCGTTGCCCCTGATAGCGCAGATAGCTCTCGACCTCGAAGTCGACCTCATCGAAATCGAAACTCATGCTGCCGCGCAGGTCACGCCCAAACTTCGCCCGCATGGCGTCGTCGGAGAGGTAGGTGATGTGACCGAGCATGCGGGCAACGGCCAGCCCGCGCCGCGGTGCAACACCGTAGTCGTAGTAGCGGCCACCATGGAACTCGGGATCACTCATGATCGCCTGTCGGGCGACCTCATTGAAGCCGATATTTTGCGCCGAGAGGCGAGGTGCGGCCGCGATGACGATGGCATGACGCAGCCGCTCTGGGAAGTCGATCGCCCACTGCAGCGCCTGCATGCCTCCCAGGCTACCCCCGGCCACCGCTGCCCACTGCGTAACGCCCAAGCGCGCAGCCAAGCGGGCCTGGCTGCGTACCCAGTCGCGGACGGTGACGACAGGAAACTGATCGCCATAGGGCTTGCCGCTCTCCGGGTTGATGCTAGCCGGCCCTGTCGAACCGTGGCAACCGCCTAAGTTGTTGCTGCAGACAATAAAGAAGCGGTTGGTATCGAGAGGCTTCCCGGGGCCGATACAGGTCTCCCACCAACCCGGCTTGCGATCGTGCTCCGAATGATAGCCCGCCGCGTGGTGATTGCCGGACAATGCATGGCAGACCAGGATCGCGTTGCTGGCATCCCGATTCAACTGACCATACGTCTCGTAGACCAGCTCATAGCGCGGGAGCTCTCGCCCGCAGTCGAGCGCGAGCGGCTCCTCGAAGATCGCTTTGTGCTGCGTCACAAGCCCGACTGAGTCGGCCGGTGGACTTCTGACCATGGACCCCACTGCTCGTGAATTCAAGGTGGGCAGTCTAGCGAGCCTGATGGGTCCAGGACAAGCCATCGGACGGCTGAGACCACCCACCAACGACCCGCACCGCAACGGCACAAGATGCCCGATGTGCCCAATTAGACGAAGTATTGCCAGACGTGCAGGTCGAGCACGATACCAAGAAAGACCACACCACCGAACCAGGCGTTATTCAAAAAGGCGCGAAAACAGTGGTGGCGTTCACGACGGCGGATCAGCACCTGTTGGTAGATGAAAAGGCCCGCCGCACCCCCAAGGGCGACGTAGTAGAGCGGCCCCAGCTCACTGCGCAGACCGATCTGCAGCAACGCCAACAGCATCAAGAGCTGCAGCAGACCGATCATCACCCGGTCGAGATCGCCAAAGAGGATCGCCGTCGACTTGACCCCAATCCTGATGTCGTCATCACGATCAACCATCGCGTACATCGTATCGTAGACCGTTGCCCAGAGCACCGCAGCAAGCAGCAACAGCCAGGCCACCGGCGGTACTGCCCCGGTCTGTGCGGCGAACGCCATCGGTACCGCCCAGCCGAAGGCCAACCCCAAGTGCACTTGCGGCAAGTGAGTATAGCGCTTGGTAAAGGGGTAAGAGGCCGCCAGCACGACCGCTACGAGCGACATCATGATCGTCAGCCAGTTCGTCAGCAGCACCAGGCCAAAGGCGAGCAGACAAAGCACTACGAAGAGTATCAAGGCCTCGCGTTCGGAGACCCGCCCGGTCGCGAAGGGGCGACGCCGTGTGCGCCGTACGTGCAGATCGATATGGCGATCGGCAAAATCGTTAATTACACAGCCAGCCGCCCGCATCAACAAGACACCAAGCACAAAGATGAGCAGGATATCGAGATCAGGCACCCCCTCGGCCGCCAGCCACAGCGCCCAGAGGACGGGCCAGAGTAGGAGAAAGTTGCCAATCGGCCGATCCAGACGCGCCAGCTCAGCGTAGGTGTGCAGGCGCTCGGTTACAGCCCACGATTTACCGCCGCGCCGTGCTTGCCCGATCACGCTCCACCTCCTCCGAGCTCACCGTCCCCGTCAAAAAGACCTCAGTTACCAAGATAGACTGGTGTGCCGCCAAGATCGTCGAGCGTCGTGCCCAAGCGCCCACTGTGCCGCATTCACCGTACGCTGCCAAGCGCCGGGCAAGCGGCTCCGGCCCACGCAGCCGAGCCACCGCCAGCGGGCTGCGCTGGACGTCGGCGGCAGCGAAGATCAGCCGCCCCAACGGCCGGGCACCGAGGCGCCGCAACCCGGCTAAGCGTCCGCACGCACGCCCCGGGAGTACACTGCGCGCATAGACACGCGGCCCTCCCTCGCAGGCCAGTATGACCTCCCGCAGCCAAACCCTTCGCCGCGGCCCAATACCCAAGGCCCGCGCCTCATCCAGCGACGCTCGCGCCACCCCTTGCCATAACAATTCGACCTGGACTGGCCCGATGCGCTCTAGTCGCTGAGTCAACGAGTCACGCACCGCAAGCAGTGCACGCACCAGCGGCGGCGGCCGCCCCGGAAGGGGGGCCGCCCCCGGACGCCAAGCCGCCTCCCGAGGCCGCCATACTAACTGCTGCGCACGCCACCGCTCCAAGCCAGAGTCACTCCTTTACTCTTACCCTTAGTTGCTCTTGAGCCAAAACCCGCCACTGCACTCGGCCCACCGCATCCTACCGATCCTACACCTGTCCGTAGCGCTGCCGCTCTCCGACCCAGCGCTCAACCAGCGCCGCGATGCACTGCGGCTCTGCCTTCAGCAACCCCTCGACGTCTGTTCGTGCACGCTCGATCAACTCGCCGTCGCGCTGTAGATCGGCGATGCGCAGACCGAATACCCCAGTCTGTCGGGTACCCAGGAGTTCCCCCGGCCCCCGGATCGCCAAGTCGTGCTCAGCAATCGCAAACCCATCCTCGGTTTGACGCAACACCGACAAGCGCTGCTGAGCGCTGACCGAAAGCGGCCCATGATACATGAGCAGACAGGCCGACGCTGCCGCGCCGCGCCCGATGCGCCCGCGCAGCTGATGCAGCTGCGCCAGACCGAGCCGTTCGGCATTCTCGATCACCATCAGCGTAGCATTCGGCACATCGACACCGACCTCGATCACCGTTGTCGCCACCAGCAGTGCGATCTCGCCGGCGGCGAAGGCGGCCATCACCCGCTCCTTCTCAGCGGGCGCCATGCGCCCGTGCACCAGCCCAACTGTGTGTTCCGGCAGGGCTGCGGCGAGCTGATCGGCGGTCTCTGCCGCGGCTTGCGCGCTCAATTCCTCGGAGGCCTCAATCAAGGTACAGACCCAGTAGGCCTGCCGCCCCTGAGCCAGCGCCGCCCGCATGCGCTCGATCACCTCGTGCCGACGCCCCTGCTCCACCGCGGCGGTCCGCACCGGCTGACGACCCGGCGGACGCTCATCGAGCAGCGACAGATCGAGATCGGCGTAGGCCGTCATCGCCAAGGTCCGCGGGATCGGCGTCGCGGTCATAATCAGCTGGTGCGGCGCGCCATCCTGCCCCTTCTCCTTGAGCGCCAGGCGTTGGTGCACGCCGAAGCGGTGCTGCTCATCGACCACAACCAGCCCCAGTCGCGACAGCTCTACCGCCTCCTGAAAGAGGGCGTGGGTGCCGATGCCGAGCTGTGCCTCACCACTCGCGAGGCGCCGCAACGCCTCACGGCGCTGTGCCGCCGGCAGCGAGCCACTCACCCAGGCCAACTCGACCCCAAGCGGCTCCAGCCAACCACGCAAGACCCGCCCATGCTGCTCGGCCAACAGCTCGGTCGGCGCCATCAACACGGCCTGATAACCACTGCCGATTGCGCGCGCGCACGCCAAGGCGGCCACGACCGTCTTGCCCGAACCGACATCGCCCTGCAGCAGCCGCAACATCGGCTGTGGAGAGGCCAGATCGGCGGCCACTTCGGCCTCCACCCGCTGCTGCGCTGCCGTCAAAGTGAAGGGCAACACTGCGCGCAACCGTGCGGCCAGCGCCTCTCCTGACGTCAGCACTGGGGCGCCGGCAGCCACACGCTGCTGCCCGCGCTCCTGTCGCCAAGCCAAATGGTGCGCCAGCAACTCCTCGTAGGCAATGCGCTGGAGCGCTGGGTGGGTGCCAGCGAGCACCGCCTCGGTGTCGCTCTCCGGTGGCGGCCGATGTAGCTGCTGCAACGCCTCACCGAGCGGCGGCCAACCGGCCTGCCGCCAACCGCCTGCGGGCAACCACTCGGGCAGCAGTTCAGGCAAGACTTGCGGCTGCAGTGCCAGCGCCAAATCGACCAGGCGGCGCAGTTGCCGCTGCTGCAACCCTTCGGTCGTACGATAGACCGGCGTCAGCGTTGTCGGTACACCGCTACGATCGGCATCGGCCAGTTGCACCGGCTGACACTCCGGGTGCGCCATCTGCAAGCCGGTAAAACCGGCGCGCACCTCGCCGAAGCAACGCCAACGGCTGCCCTGGCGAAACCGTTCGCGTTGCTGCGGCTTGCAGTGGAAGAAGACCAGATCGAGCTCACCACTGCCGTCGCTTAACCGACAAACCAGCCGGGGACGCGGCCCGCGCGTCTGCTCACTCCAGACGACCACGCCCTCGACCAACACCCGCTCCCCGGCCCGCAACGCAGCGAGCGGGCGCAGCCGCGTCCGGTCTTCGTAGCGAATCGGCAGATGGAAAAGCAAGTCGGCGACGGTCCGCAGACCGAGACGCTGCAGTCGCTCGGCAGTGCGCGTACCCACCCCCGGCAGTGCCGTAAGCGGCCAAGCAGGCGCCTTCACTGAACCCGCTTACCCTCCGGACGGCAGATACAAGAGCGCATCCATCTCCACCGCTGCCCCTTTCGGCAAGGCCATGACCCCCACCGCAGCGCGCGACGGATACGGCTCAACCATCACGTCAGCCATCACCTCGTTGACCAACGCAAAGTGGCTTAGGTCGGTCAGATAGACGGTAATCCGCACCGCATCGGCTAGCGTCCCACCCGCCGCCTCGGCGATCGCTCCCAGGTTGGCGAATACCCGCTCAATCTGACTGCGCATATCGGCACCCACCAACTCTCCGGTCGCCGGATCGAGGGGAATCTGCCCCGAAACGAAGACGAAATCACCGGCGCGAACCGCTTGACTGTACGGGCCAATGGCCGCCGGCGCGGCCCCCGTCTCGATGGTTTCGCGTTGCGACATAAGCCACTACCCTCCCGTCTCCTGATTCTCTGTCCTAGGGATTCAGCGATCAAGCGCAGGGTTGCTCCTCGCCCCCACCTCTTACCGCACACTCAGCAGCATACCGTGCTAGCTGTCTTTTTTGCGCACAATGCGCTGCACCGGTGCCATCGCGCGCAGATGACGCATCACCGCGGCAAGATGGCGGCGATCACGCACCAGGATCAGAAAGCGGACGGTCGCGATCATCCCGTCGCGCTCTTCGATGCTGACGTGCTCGATACTCGAACCCTGCTCAGCGATCGCATGGGCAAGCAGAGCCAAAGCACCCCGCTCGTTGACAACGTCGATACTGATCAGGGTCGGGAACTCAGCATCGATCGCCTCGTCCCAGTCGACATCGACCCAGTTCTCATGGCGCTTGCGCTGCACCCCGATATTTTTGCACTCCTGATGGTGGACCACCACGCCGCGGCCGCTGCTCACGAAACCGACGATGGGATCCCCCGGGATGGGTCGACAACACCGCCCAAAGCTAACGACCGCCCCCTCATTCCCGCGCAACGTCAAGTGGCCGATCTGCTCGCCGCTCTCGCCGCGCCCCTCAAGTTCGGCCTCCCCCTGGGTCACCCCTGAGAGCTGCTGGGCAACCAGCCACGAAACCCGCCGCCCCAGCCCCACCTCTTTCAGGAGCTCATCGAAGCTGCCGACCCCGGCTCCCTCGACCACCTGTTCAATGCGCGCCTGATCGAGCTGTTCGATCTCCAGCGAGAGTGCTGCCAGCGCCCGCTCCACCATGCGCCGTCCCAAGTCGAGCGCCTCTTCATCTTTAAGGCGCTTCAGGGCGTGGCGGATCGCCGTTCGCGCCTTGGCCGTCACCACGAAATCGAGCCAAACCGGATTGGGCCGTCCGAACGGCCCCCTGACGATCTCGACTACTTGACCGGTCTGCAGCGGCGTGCGCAGTGAGGTCAAGCGGTGATCGACCTTGGCCGCTACGCAGCAATCACCAACATCGGAGTGAATGGCGTAAGCCAGATCGACCGGTGTTGCGTTACTCGGCAACTCGATGATGTCGCCCTTGGGTGTAAAGACGTAGATCTCATCAGGCACCAAATCGATCTTGACGCTCTCGATAAACTCTTGGGAGTTGCCGGCACTGCGCTGCATCTCCAACAAATGCTGCACCCACTCACGGGCGCGCAGCTGTGCCTTGTTGCCATCGTCGTGAACCTCCTTGTAGAGCCAGTGCGCGGCGATGCCTGACTCGGCTACGGCGTGCATTTCACGGGTGCGAATTTGTGCTTCAAGGCGAATGCGGTGCGGCCCGATCAGGGTCGTATGGAGCGACTGATAGCCGTTTGCCTTCGGGATGGCGATGTAGTCTTTGATCCGCCCCGGACGGGGCTTATAGAGGCTGTGCAGAATGCCAAGGACGCGGTAGCAGTCGTCGATGCTCGAGACCACCACCCGGAACCCGTAGACATCGAAGACATCTCTGAAATTCAACTGCTTGTGAAGCATCTTGCAGTAGATCGACCAAAGATGCTTCTCCCGCCCGGCGACCTCTCCGGCAACCCCGACCTGCTCAAGCCGGGTGCGCACCTGATCGCAGACGGTATCGAGGATCACCCCACGGCGACCGCGCTGCCGGGCGAGCTTCTCCTTGAGCGCCCGATATCGCAGCGGATAGAGGGCGGCAAAACCGAGATCTTCGAGCTCGTTACGCAGCGCATTCATGCCCAAGCGCTGGGCAATGGGAGCGTAGATCTCAAGCGTCTCGCGTGCAATCTGGCGCCGCTTATGTGGCGGCATGATCCAGATGGTGCGCATGTTGTGCAGTCGATCAGCAAGCTTGATCAGGATGACCCGGATATCGCGGGTCATCGCCAAGATCATCTTGCGAAAACTCTCCGCCTGCGCTTCGGCCTTGCTCTTTGAATCGATGGCCGTCAGCTTCGAGACCCCATCGACCAGCTCGGCAACCTGCTCACCGAAGCGCTCCGCGACCCCCTCCTTAGCGATCGCGGTATCCTCAATGACATCGTGCAGCAGCGCCGCCACGATCGACTCGCTATCGAGGCGCATCTCGGCAAGGATGCGGGCGACCGCAATGGGGTGGGTGATATACGGCTCACCGCTGCGCCGGCGCTGCCCCTCGTGCGCTGCCGCCGAGAATTGATAGGCTCGCTCTACGAGGGCGAGCTGCTCCGCCTCCAAGTACTCTTCCAGAAGACGTACAAGCTCATCGAGGCGCCGCTGCGTATCCGACGGCGGCGCCGGCTCATCAGCTGCCTTCCCGATCACCCCCGCCGGACGTGCCATACACCATTCGGCTGCCCCATCTTCAGGCGCCGCCCTCGCTCGCATCGGTACCACCCTTGCTACCGGCACCGCCACCAACTTCGGCACCAAACTCGTGCTCTTGGCTGGCCAGCGGATCGGGCTGGCGGGGACCGCCCCCGACCTCGGCGACCACATCGGCGGCACTGAAGCCACCCTCGAAACGCCGCACACCCTCTTCCTCGGTCGCCAGGATCTCCGGGCCTACGTGCCCGGCTGCGATCTCACGCAGAGCAACCACCGACGGCTTGTCGTTCTCCCACGGCACCAGCGGCTCGACGCCGTTGGCCAGCTGCCGAGCGCGCTTGGCACCAGCGAGCACCAATTGAAAGCGATTCTCTACATTTCCTAAACAGTCTTCTACAGTTACGCGGGCCATACCGGTCTCCGTTGGTAAAAAACAGCACTCCCAGGGTGCATTCTAATCGACGCAACAGCCTCTTAGGAAGAAGGCCGGGGCATGTACGCACAACAGCGGCGGTTACGGTAACGGCTACGGCAACAACCGCTCCAGCAAAGAATCGAGCCAGCGCAGGCCAATCGGTGTCGCCCGCACCCGCCCATCCGCTCCTTGCTCCAGCCACCCCTCGCGCACCAGCGACGCCAAGCGAGCGTGCAGCTGCGGCCACGCCAGTCCACTGTGGCGCACTGCCTGCTGCGGCTCAATCCCATCAAGCAGGCGCAGGCCGTTGGCAAAGAGCTCAAAGGCGACCTCGTCCCCCTCCAGAGCGAAAACGTGCGCATCGGCCTGTGGTCGACCGGCAGCCGTTAGCCACTGCCGCGGCTCAGCCACGGCCACACGACGCTCGATACGCCCCGGCGCCACCGCAACCTTACCGTGCGCCCCCGCCCCGAGGCCCAGATAGTCGCCGTAGCTCCAGTAGTTGAGGTTATGGCGACAGCGTCGCTGCGGCTGCGCAAAGGCCGAGACTTCGTAGCGCTCATAGCCGCACTCGTGCAGCGCTGCGCGCGCGTGTCTCTCGATCGCCTCAAGCTCCCCCTCATCCGGCAGATCGGCGGGCGGTGACCGCCCAAACGGCGTCTCCGGCTCGATGGTCAACTGGTAATGGCTCACGTGCGCGACACCGTAGGCGGCGGCGATCCGCACATCCTCCACAGCACCAGCCACACCCTGCCCCGGCAACCCGTACATCAGATCGATGTTGATCGCTGAAAAGCCGGCACCGAAGGCCTCGCGCAGTGACGCGTGCGCCGCCGGTGCATCGTGGATGCGGCCGAGTCGCTGCAACGGTGCCGCCGCGAAACTCTGCACCCCGAGCGAGAGGCGGTTCACCCCGGCGGCGCGGTAGTCCCGCCAGCGCCCGTGCTCGCGGGCACCAGGGTTCGCCTCTAGCGTGACCTCAGCATCAGCCGTCAACCCCAGACGCTGATCGACGGCCGTGATCAGGCGCCCGATCGCCGCCGCTGGAAAGAGGCTCGGGGTTCCGCCGCCGAAAAAGAGGCTCTCGATCGGCGACCGCCCCCGCTCCCCCCGTTCTGCGCGCGCCCGTTCAAGCCACAACGCCTGGCGCTCCAGCTCACGAATCAACGCTGTGACATAGGCGGCAACCGGCAGCGTGCCGCGGTGGGTATAGGCGTTGAAATCGCAGTAGTGGCAGCGCCGCAGACACCACGGCAGGTGGATGTAGACGGCGCACGGGGGGGCTACCGACACAGTTCGCTGACGAGTGCTCGCAGTGCCTGCCCCCGATGGCTGCGCGCATCCTTCTCCGCGGCACTCAGCTGTGCGGCGGTCAACCCAAGTTCGCGATCTTCAAAGAGCGGATCGTAACCGAAGCCGTGCTCACCGCGCGGGCGCTCAGTGATGCGCCCGTGCCAGCGGCCGTGGCTGATCAGCGGCGCCGGATCGAGCGGGTGGCGCAAATAGACCATGACACAGTGAAAGGTCGCCTCCCGCTCCTGCGCTGTACAGCTGGCCAACTCGGCGAGCAGACGCCGATTGTTCGCCGCATCGTCGCACGGCTCCCCGGCGTAGCGGGCCGAATAGAGCCCTGGCGCTCCATCAAGGGCCGCAACCGCTAGCCCAGAGTCGTCGGCCACCGCCGGCAGACCGCTTTGCTCGGCGACATGCCGCGCCTTGATCAACGCATTCTCGACGAACGTCAGCCCCGTCTCCGCGACCGGCTCAATCCCTAGCGCCCGCTGACTGAGCACCTCGATCCCAGCGCCCTCGAGCATCCGCGCCAACTCGGCCAACTTCCCGGCGTTGCCGGTTGCCAACACCAAGCGCTTCAAGCCAACACCTCCTGCTGCGCCTGCAACAGCTGCTTAACCCCGTGCTGTGCTAGATCGAGCATGGTATCGAGCTCACTGCGCCGGAAGGCATGGCCCTCGGCCGTTCCCTGCAACTCGATAAAACCGCCGGCGTCGTTCATGACGACGTTCATATCGGTCTCCGCCTCGCCATCCTCGGCGTAGTCGAGATCGAGCACCGGTTCGCCGCGATAGACCCCGACCGAGACCGAGGCGACTTGGCCGTGCAGCGGAGAACTGCGCAGTACACCGCGCTCAAGCAGATGGGCAACGGCATCGCAGAGGGCCACGTAACTGCCGGTGATCGCCGCCGTGCGCGTCCCCCCGTCGGCCTGCAGCACGTCGCAATCGATGACCACGCGGCGCTCACCGAGGGCGCTTAAGTCGGTCACCGCACGCAGCGAACGTCCAATTAAGCGCTGGATCTCGAGCGTTCGCCCTTGCTGCCGCCCGCGTGCCGCCTCGCGGTCATTGCGAGTATGGGTGGCCCGCGGCAACATCCCGTACTCGGCAGTCACCCAGCCGCGGCCGCTGTTGCGCAGCCAGTGCGGGAGGCGCGTCTCGACCGTTGCAGTGCACAAGACCTGGGTATCGCCGTAAGCGATCAGCACCGCCCCCTCCGCGTGCTTGGTGTAGTGCCGCTGGATTGAAACGGGGCGTAGTTCGTTGTTGGCTCGACCGCTCGGACGCATTGCGCCTCCTTGTATGAGTTTGCGATTGAATGGCATAAGATGGCCGCATAGACGGAGATGAAACGCACCGAACTTCCCTGAGCAAGCGCCCTGCCCAACACATCGGAGGGGCCTGAGAGCGCGGCCCCAACTGCATGAGGAGCACCATGCGCGTCAATGAGCCCGTCACCCAGCGCCGGGTCGAAGTCACTCCCGATTCGACTATCCTCTCGACCACCGATCCAGCCGGCAAGATCACCTATATCAACGAGCACTTCGTGCGGATCAGCGGCTATCAGCGCGATGAACTCCTCGGTCAACCGCATAATTTGATCCGTCACCCCGATATGCCGCGCACGGCATTCTACGAGATGTGGCAGCGGCTGCAATCGGGGCACTCATGGATGGGGCTGGTCAAGAACCGCTGCAAAAACGGCGATCACTACTGGGTCCACGCCTTCGCTACGCCGATTCTCGATGCCCAGGGGCGGATCGTCGAGATCCAGTCGGTGCGCCAAGCCCCGCCCGATGAGCGCGCGATTGCCCGAGCCGAAGCGCTCTATGCTCAGGCCCGCGCCGCCGAGCCCGATCGTGGCGAGTTGCAACTGATCCCGCGCCCCCGCCGCATCTTCGGTATTCAAGCCAAGACGACCGCGCTGCTCGCCGGGACGCCGCTCATCGCGCTGCTGCTTGCCCTCTCTGGGGCTCCGCTGTGGCTCCAAGCCACCCTACTCGTACTGCTTGCGGCCACTAGCATCGCCCTCTTCCAGTGGCTGTGGCAACCGCTTGATCGCCTTGTTAAACAGGCCACGGAAATGCTCCACGACCCACTCGCCGAGCAAATCTATACGGGCCGCCAGGACGAGGCGTCACGCATCGAATTGGCCCTACTCTACACCCAAACCAAGATTGAGGCCGTACCGAAGCGCCTCGCCGGGGTGACCAACCACATCCAGGGCGTCGGCACCCAGTCGGGCGAGGCCATCGCCGAAGCCTACGAACGCGCTCAGCGGCAAACCGAGGAGACCCAGCAGGTCGCCACGGCCATGGAGGAGATGTCGCAAAGCGTTCAAGAGGTCGCTCACAACGCCTCGGCAGGCTCGGCAACCAGCGAACAAGCACGACAGCAGGCCACACACGGCATGGAGACGGTCAAGCTGAGCGCCGATGCGGTGCGCGGGCTCGTCGAGCGGGTACGCAGCTCTTCGACAGCGATCGACCAGGTCGCCTCCGAGACCAAACGCATCGGTGCAGCCCTCGATCTCATTCAGGAGATCACCGAACAGACCAACCTCCTTGCCCTGAACGCTGCCATTGAAGCCGCGCGTGCCGGGCACGTCGGCCGCGGTTTTGCCGTCGTCGCCGAAGAGGTCCGCGTCCTTGCCGATCGCACCTCCTCATCGACCAAAGAGATCAAGGCGATTATCGACTCGCTGCAGGAGAGCACGACTCTCGCCGTCTCCCGCATGCAAGAGAGTGGAGAGCGCGCCGAGGAGACCCTCCAACTCGCCGATGAGGCACGCCGATCGCTCGATCAGATCAACACCGCGGTCCGCTCCATGCACGATATGAGCGCCCAGATCGCCAGCGCGACCGAGGAGCAAAGCGCCACCGCCGATGAGGTCAACCGCAACATCAACAGCATCGATCAGATGGCGCAGGAGGTCAGCCAATACGCCCAGCAAGCCAACCAGCGGATGGCAGAACTGACCCACGAGATCGAACTCGCTTCGCGCCTAGTCGCACGATTCGCCCAGCGCCGCGCCACTTCACACTAGCTGCCGCTGCTGAGCAGACCGGACAACAGGCGGCGTAAGCGTGGCTCTTGGCGCCGCTGCGATAGCCGCTGACTGCACACCACCAGCCGAAGTTGCTCCAGGGCCTCGGTAAAGTCGTCGTTGACGATGAGATAGTCGTACTCGCGATAGTGGGCGATCTCGGCCTCGGCCTCGGCCATGCGCCGCTCAATCACCTCTGGAGCATCCTGAGCACGCGCCTGCAGCCGCTCGGCCAGCGCTCGGCGTGACGGCGGGAGGATAAAGATCGTGACCGCCTCAGGCAGGAGCTTGCGCACCTGCTGCGCCCCCTGCCAATCGATCTCAAGCACGATATCAGCGCCGGCCTCCAAGCGGGCCTCCACGGCGTCACGCGAGGTGCCGTAGAGATTGCCGAAGACTTGCGCATGCTCAATGAAGCGATCGGCCGCAAGCGCCTCGGTAAACTGCGCCGCACTGACAAAGTGGTAGTGCACTCCGTCGATCTCGCCCGGGCGCTGCGCTCGCGTCGTATGCGATACCGACAGCTCAACCCCGGGCTCGCGCTCAAGCAGTGCCCGCACCAGAGTCGTCTTGCCCGCCCCCGAGGGG
>NZ_NRRN01000029.1 GCF_016583625.1 Halorhodospira abdelmalekii
CCCCTCCGGGCACGGCGCGAGCGGCGATCCATTCGCCGGCGGTTGGCGCGATTCCAACCCGCTAATCGTAAGCAGCACTGTTCGGCTTACGTCCGTAGGAATGGTTTTCTATGGTTTTAGGAACGGTGCTCTCAGTGAAGATCAAGCGCCTCCTCAATGCGCGCGGCCAGGTGCTCGATGGCCTGGACGCGGGCGGTGCGTTTGTCGTTCGCCGGCAGATAGAGCCACGGGGCGCCGCGGGAGTGGGTCGCTGCGATCATATCGGCGACGGCGGCTGCGTAGTCGTCCCATTTTTCGCGGTTGCGCCAATCCTCGTCGGTCAGTTTGTGGCGCTTGTAGGGATCCTTTTTGCGTGCCTTGAAGCGGCGCAGCTGTTCATCGGCGTCGATCTGTAGCCACATCTTAACGACCAGGATCTGAGACTCGAGCAGCTGCGACTCAAAGGCGTTGATCTCGTGATAGGCGCGTTGCCAGGCCGTCCGACTCGCTAACCCCTCGACCCGTTCGACCAAAACCCGACCGTACCAGGAGCGATCGAAGATGGCCAAGCGGCCACGCGGCGGAAGATGCCGCCAAAATCGCCACAGCCACGGCTGCGCGTGCTCCTCGTCGGTGGGAGCGCCGACCCGCACCACCCGGTAGCGCCGTGGGTCGAGCGGTTCGGTCAGACGGTGGATGGCCCCGCCTTTGCCGGCGGCATCTTGGCCCTCGAAGACGACGACGGCAGCGCGGTTTTGAAAGGCCGCCGCGCGTGTCAGGCGATCGAGGCGCGCCTGTGCTGCAGCCAAGCGCTCCCGGTAGGTGCTCTTATCGAGGCGTTTTTTCTCTGCCTTTGGCTCCGTCTCCGTCTCCGTCTCTTTAGGCTTGCTCCCTTTAGGCTTTGTGCCTTTGATCGCAGCCGGCGGGCGGGGCTGCGCGGGGTGGCGCGCGCGCCGCGACGGTGCCGGCAGGTCGGCGGCCTCAGCGATTGCCTTCGCATCGCCGGCTAAGCGGCGCTCGCAGGCCTCGGCGATGATCGTGGCGGTGTGGATTGCGCGCACACTGGGGTCGTGCTCAGCGATGCAGTGCCACGGTGCCCACGCGGCATGGGTCTCTTGCTGCGCCCGGGAGGAGGCGAAATCGAGCGCTTCGTACTGGGCGTGGCGCAGCCAGTCGATCTCGCTGACACGCCAGCACTGCTCGGGGTCGGCCTCCAGGCTCCGGAGTCTCTGGTACTGGGCCTCGCGGCCGATCGGATACCACATCTTGACGATCAAGGCCCCTTCAGCGGCGAGTTGGCGCTCGAAACCGGCGATGGTCTTGAGCCGTTCGTCCAGGCCGGCGTCGCTGATACGACCGCCGGCGAAGTCGAGAAAGGCGTCGTCGTACCAGGCGCCGACGAAGATGGCAAAACGGCCCTTCGGCGGCAGGGCGCGCCAGTAGCGCCACATCGCCGGGCGCTGGCGCTGCTCTTCGCTCGGGGCGGCGAAGGCGTGGGTGGCCATGTCCCGATTGTCGAACGAGCGGTTAAGGTGATTAAGGACGCCGCCGACCCCGGCTCCGGGCATACCAGCGGTCAGGAGGATGACCGGAAATTCGCCACGGTGCACGATCTCCGATTGCGCCAACAGCAGGCGGTAGCGAAGCGAGGTCTCTTTCTTGGCCACTTGCTGCCCCCTTCGATTACGGTGACTGCTAAGGCTTCCTGGAAGGCCCCGATTTCTCCGACTTCGGGGCGACTGAACTCTCCGAAGCCTCCGGGCTCTTTGGGTAGTGCGGCGGTTCGGCGTCAGGGCCGCACGGCGGGTAGTCCTCCGGCTCCTCCGGCGCGGTGGCGGTGCTCTCCTCGGTCGAGAGGACTTCCTCAAGCGTCTGCGGCGTGACGTGGTGGTCCGACTCGCTCAGCTCGATCATGCGCTGAAGCCGCTCGCGCATTAACGCCTCATGGAGCTCTTGTTGGCGCAGCTCGTTGCTCAAAGACTTCACCAGCGCAGCCGCCATGAACATCATCAACACCATAAAGGGCAAGGCGGCTACGATCGACACCGTCTGCAGCGCGGTCAGACCGCCACTGAGCAGCAAGGTCGCCGCCACCAGCACCTGCACCACCCCCCAGCTGACGCGGATCCAGCGCCGCGGGGAGAGCACCCCGCGACTGGTGAACATGCCGAGTACAAAGGTGGCCGAGTTCGCCGAGGTGACCACGAAGAGCACAATCAGCACCAGCATCAGCACGCCGAGCAGACCGCTCGCCGGGAGTTGATCCAAGGTCGCAAAGAGCGCCGAGCTCATTTCATTCACGACCGCATCGCCAATCCCGGCTTGCTTAAACAACTCGAAGTAGAGCGCCGAGCCGCCGAAGGTCGAGAACCACAGCGTGCTGAGGAGAACCGGCACACCCACGACGCCGATGACAAACTCGCGAATGGTTCGTCCGCGCGAGATGCGCGCAATAAAACTGCCGACGAAGGGCGCCCACGAGAGCCCCCACGCCCAGTAGAAGATGGTCCAGCGCTCGACCCAGGTGTCCTCGGTGTAGGGGGTCATCACCAAGCTCATGCCGATGGCGTTGGAGAAGTAGTCCCCAATCGCATTGGTCATCGCCGCGGTAATGAAATCGGTCGGCCCAAAGAAGAGGACGAAGAGGAGCAGGGCGGCTGCTAGCAGCATATTCGCGTCACTGACGTGGCGAATCCCACTCTCTAGGGGAGTCAGGGCGCAGAGCAAAAAGATGATCGTGATCCCGGTCAGGATCATCAACTGAGGCTCAATCCCGAAGGCGACGTCGGCGACCGTCCCCAGCCCGCTATTGATCTGGATCACCCCGAGCCCGAGGGTCGTCGCGACCCCGAAGACCGTCGAGACCACAGCGAGGATGTTGATGGTGTGGCCCCAGCCGCCATCGACGCGATCGCCGAGCGTGGAGCGAAAGGCCTCACTGATGAGCCCCGGGCGCTGCTGTCGAAACCGGACATAGGCGATGGCCAAGCCGACGATGGCGAAGTTCGCCCACTGATGAAAGCCCCAGTGGAAGACCGCATACTGCAAGCCTAAGCTGGCCGCCTCCGGTGTGCGCGGCTCGGCGTAGCCCAGCGGCGGGTCGACGTAGTGGGTGATTGGCTCGGCGACCCCCCAAAAGACCAGGCCGACCCCCATCCCGGCCGAGAAGATCATCCCTAGCCAGGTCGGGTAGGAGAACTCCGGACTCTCGCCGTCGGCTCCTAAGCGAATGCTGCCGTAGCGACTCACAGCAAGACCGATACAGAGAAGCAGAAACCCGGTGGTCGCAAAGAGGTAGAGCCAGCCGAAGTGGCTGGTGGTGAAGCCGAGCGCGATATCGGCCACCTGGCTGAACTCATCCGGGCGGAGCGTGCCCAGGAGCACAAAGGCCAGCAGCAATCCGAGGGAGATCAAAAAGACGGGTCCGGGACCTTTGCCTGTCATCGCATCAGCAGATTTTGTTGTGGGTTCTCGTGAGTACGGGCGCCCATCCTATCACGCGTATATCGAGGATTAAGCTTGAACTCGCCGGGCGCATCCGCCGCGCCCGGTTTTATCGAAGCCAGTCGCCCTCCGGGACTAGACCGAGGATCTCTTTGATGGAGAGCAGCTGCGCTTCGGCCTCCTTAGAGCGTCGGTGTTCAAGAATCGACTGGGCGGTGTTGACCATGGCAGGGTAGGCGCTGCGCAGTAGCTGGTTGGCGTAGATCACGACGTTGACTCCGCACGCCTCTAACGTCTGCTCATGGGTCTCGTTGTAGCTCGAGGGCACGGCAATCAACGGCACGCGATGGGCGAGTCGCTGATAGCGTTGCCCAAATGCTGCGACCTCATCGGCGGTGCGTTGGCAGCTGTGGATGAGGATACCGTCGGCGCCGGCGTCGATGTAGCCGCGCGCCCGTTCCAGGGCATCGTCGAGCCCCTGGCCGAGGATCAGGCTCTCGATGCGGGCGATGATCATAAATTCGGTGGTCAGCTTGGCGCGGTTGCCCACACCGATCTTCTCGGCCATCTCCTCAATGCTGGCTTGGGTCTGGGCGGCCTCAGTGCCGTAGAGGGAGTTGCGCTTGGCGCCGACTTTGTCCTCGATGACGGCCCCGGAGACGCCGAATCGCTCCAGGGTCCGGACCGTAAAGGCGAACTGTTCGGGCCGCCCGCCGCTATCGGCGTCGTAGAGGATCGGTTTGGTGGTCACCTCGACGATGTCCGAGAGGGTCTGCATCCGCGAGGTGACATCAACGGCCTCGATATCCGGTTTGCCCTTGGCGGTGGAGTCGGTCAGGCTGGAGAGCCACATGCCGTCGAATTCTACCCGCTGGCCCTCTTCCTCACGGACTACGTTCTCGACGATCAGTCCGGTCAGGCCGTTGTGGGCCTCCATAAGCCGCACCATGGGCTTGGCGTCGATCAGCCGGCGCAGCAGCCCGAGCCGCCGCCCTGGTGTAGTCCCGAATTGGCGGACGCTGCGGTTGAGCTGGGTCGAGGAGATGTCGGGTGTATAGGGGATCTCGACGAGCTCGCCGCCCCACTGCGCCAGGGTGTCGATTACACGCTGGCGGGTCTGCTTCTGTACCCCTTGTCGCCAGTCGTCGCCGTGGACAACGTAATCGGGCTTGAGCGCCTTGAGGTTCGGTACGTAGTCGAGCGTCTCTTGAGCTACGACTTCATCGACGCCTTTGAGGTTTTCGACGACCTCTCTGCGCTGCTCAAAGGTCATGTGCGGCAGGCGTTTGTACGAGGCGATGGCGCGATCGGTCAACAGCCCGACGACCACGCGCCCAAGCTCACGGGCTTCGCGCAGGATGTTGAGGTGACCCGGATGCACCAGGTCGGCGCTCATGCCGACGTAGACGGTAGCGTCTTTTTTTTGTGGCATTTTTATACCTGGTGGTACCAGCGATACCACTCGACGAAGCGCTTGACCCCTGCCTCTACGCTCACCTGTGGTCGGTAGCCGGTATCCCGAGTCAGGTCGGAGGCGTCGGCGTGGGTCTCGGGGACGTCGCCGGGCTGCAGCGGATGGAAGCGCTTCTCGGCGGTGATGCCGAGTTCCTGCTCCAGCACCTCGACGAAGCGCATCAGCGGCACTGCTTTAGTTGCGCCGATGTTATAGAGCCGCCACGGCGCATCCGAGGTGGCGGTGTCGGGCGCGGCCGGGTCCCACTCCGGATTGGGGGTGGCGATTCGGTCGGTGGCGCGGATCACCCCGTCGACGATGTCATCGACATAGGTAAAGTCGCGGCGATGGTTGCCGTGGTTGTAGACGTCGATCGGCTCGCCAGCGAGCATGTTGCGGGTGAAGAGGAAGAGCGCCATGTCGGGCCGTCCCCACGGGCCGTAGACGGTAAAAAAGCGCAGCCCGGTGCACGGCAGGCGGTAGAGGTGGGCGTAGCTGTGCGCCATGTGCTCGGTGGCCCTTTTGGTCGCGGCGTAGATGGCGAGCGGGTGATCGGTGTGCCGGTGCTCACTAAACGGCATATCGGTATGGGAGCCGTAGACCGAGCTCGTCGAGGCGAAGGCGAGATGCTCGACCTCGCTGTAGCGGCACCCCTCAAGGACGTTGAGTGTGCCGGTGACGTTGCTGTCGACGTAGCTGTGTGGATCGGTCAGGGAGTAGCGCACGCCGGCTTGCGCGGCTAGGTGGATGACGCGCTGGAAGCCCTCGCGGCGAAAGAGCGCTGCCATGCCGCTGCGATCGGCGAGATCGAGGCGGACGAAGCGGAACGCATCGTACCCTTGCAGCTGTGCCAGACGGGCCTCTTTGAGCGTGGGGTCGTAGTAGGGGTTGAGGTTGTCGAGGCCGACGACGGTATCGCCGCGCTCAAGCAGGGCGCGGGCGGTGTGGTAGCCGATAAAGCCGGCAGCGCCGGTAACGAGGTATTTCATGATGAGGAGTGTGGTCCGTGAGTTGAGTGGGTTCCCAGCGAGCGAGTCAGTCTCTAGCGTTGTGAGTGAGTGTCCAAAGCCAGTATGCTTCCCCTGCTATGAGACTCTACTCTAACAAGAGCGTGTTTCGCCACGACGATATGCCGGTGATGGGGGTTTTAGTAGCCAACCTCGGCACCCCGGACGAACCGACGACGACTGCGCTGCGTCGCTATTTGCGCGAGTTCCTCGGCGACCCACGGGTGATCGAGATCCCGAAGTGGCGCTGGTGGCCGATCCTCTTCGGGCTGGTGCTGCGGACCCGGCCGAAGAAGTCGGCTGCGGCTTACCGCGAGGTCTGGCGTAGCGATGGCTCGCCGCTGTTGACGATCGGCGAGCGCCAGGTTGCCGGCATCCGCCGCCGTCTTGAGGCGCGCAGTGCGGTCGGCCCCTTCGCCGTCGAGCTGGGGATGCGCTACGGCAATCCGTCGATCGCCGAGGCGCTGCATCGGCTGCGCGAGGCGGGGGCACAGCGCATCTTAGTCCTGCCGCTCTATCCGCAGTACTCGGCGACGACCACCGGCTCGACCTTCGACGCCGTGGCCAAAGAGCTGATGCGCTGGCGCTGGGTGCCGGAGTTGCGCATGGTCGGGCAGTACCACGACGATGCCGGCTATCTTGATGCCCTGGTGCGCTCGATTCGCGAGCACTGGGATCGCGAGGGGCGCGGTGAGCGGCTGCTCTTCTCCTTCCACGGCATGCCGCAGCGCTATCTGCTCAACGGCGATCCCTACTACTGCCAGTGCCACAAGACGGCACGCCTGCTTGCCGAACGGTTGCAGTTGCCCGCCGGGAGTTGGGAGGTCTCCTTCCAGTCCCGCTTTGGCAAGGAGGAGTGGCTGAAGCCGTATACCGACGAGACGGTGGTCCACATGGCGCGCGAGTTGGGAGTCAAGCGCCTCGATGTGGTCTGTCCGGGGTTTGCCGCCGACTGCCTGGAGACGCTTGAGGAGATCGCGGGTGAGAATCAAGAGTACTTCGAAGAGGCCGGTGGCGAGCGCCTGGCCTATATTCCGGCACTCAATGATCGGCACGACCACGTCGATGCCTTAGCGCGCCTGATTCTGCGCCACGCCCAAGGGTGGCCGGAGGCGGCGGCTAGCCGCAATTGGGAAGAGGAGCGGTGGCGACTGCAGGAGAGTGCCGAGCGGGCGCGTAAGCTCGGCGCGGAGGCCTGAACAGCGAGCGCAGCGGCGTGTGAGCGCAGCGGCGTGGGTGGGGCGGGCAGCGCGAGAAGAGGGGGCTGCGGCGCTATTTCGAAGAGGGCGCGAAGAGGGCGTATGCGGCGGTATTTCAAGGCGCTGTTAGTGGTTGTACCACTGTGGCTGATCCTCACCGGTGGGGCGCTCGGTGGCCTGTTCGGTTTGGTGACGGTGCTCGCCGCGGCGTTTGCCGCCGTGCTCTACGTCGGCCCGTGGACGCACCGTTGGCGCTGGCTGCGCATGCCGCGCTTTATTCTCTTCTTCCTGCAGCGCTCCCTGATCGGGGCGATCGATGTCGGCTACCGCGCGCTGCACCCGCGTCTGCCGTTGCATCCTGGCTGGATGAGTTACCGGCTGCGCCTGCCGTCGGGGGAGCCGCGGGTGGCGATGGTGGCGCTGGTGAGCCTGTTGCCCGGCACGCTGGCGGCCGATCTCTACGGCGATGAATTGGTGGTCCACGTCATTGTCCCAGACGCCGAGCCCGAGATCAGGCGGCTGGAGTCGCACATCGGTGTGCTCTACGGTTGCCTTGCTACGGGCGAGTCGGGCGAGTCGGGCGAGTCGGGCGAAACGAATGAAACGGCCAAGATGGGTACAACGAGCGGGCAAAGTGGCGAGGGAAGCAGTGAGGCAAGCAGTGAGGCAAGCAGTGGACAAAGCGCCGGGACCCGCACCGGGCCAAGCGGCGGGAGTAGGGGGAGATCGTGACGCTCTTATACACGGGACTGGCGGTCTTTCTGCTGCTGAATCTGCTCGTCGGCCTGATGCGCGTCTACTTCGGGCCGACGGCGGCGGATCGGATGCTCGCTGCCTTGCTCTTTGGGACGACAACAGTGGCGGTGCTGCTGCTGCTTGCTGAGGCGATGGCGCTGTCGGCTCTGCGCGATGTGGCGCTGCTCTTCACGCTACTGGCGGCGGTGGTTGCGCTCGCCTTTACGCGGCTGCCGCGGCGCTTTAAGGGCCGCTAGCGGGTCGCATTGGGACCCTAACGAGCCGCTTTGGAGGGCAGCGAATCACTAGCGGATCACTAGCGGGTGGGTCACTGAGACTCCCGCTGCGAGGGGCCGCCGAATAAGCCGCCGAATAAAGAGAGTTCGACCATGGAGACGATCGACCTGATCGATCTAGTCAGTATCGGGCTGCTGCTGCTCGGGGCGCTCTTCTTTCTGACGGGCACCGTCGGTCTGCTGCGCTTTAATAACTGCTTCGCCCGGCTGCACGCGCTGACTAAGGCCGATAACGTCGGTCTCGGCTGCATCGCCCTGGGGTTGATGCTGCAGGCCGAGTCGGGCTGGGCGGTGGCGAAGATCGCCCTGATTTGGGCCTTGGCGCAGCTCGCGGCGACCGTTTCGGCCCACCTGATCGCCCGCTTCTCGCTGCGCCTCGGTGGCGGGGTGCGGAGGATGCCGCCGTGATCCGTGCGCTGGCCGATGATGCCGTAAGCGGTGCCGCAACCGGTGCCGCAACCGGTGCCGCAACCGACCTAGAGATCGCCGCGCTGCTCTGGTGGGCCTTCGACGGGCTGCTGGCGCTCGGGCTGCTCGGGCTTGCCTATCAGGTCGTGGCCGGGCGACAGCTCTTTCGCAGTGTGGTGCTCTTTATCATCTACGGTCTGCTCATGGCAGTGGCGTGGGCGCGGCTGGCCGCCCCCGATTTGGCCTTGGCCGAGGCGGCGATCGGGGCCGGGCTGACCGGCGCACTGCTGCTCTCCGCCTACCGCAACCTGATCGGTACCGATGGGGAGGAGGGGCCGCATGCGCCGATCACCCCACCGGCGGGTGCGCCTCCGATGACCGTGCCGCGCTGGGCGGCGCTGTTCGCCGCCGCGCTCGCGGGGTTGCTGGTCGCTGGCATCGGCTGGGTGGCGGTCGGTCTGCAGCCGCCCGAGCAGACCGCCGGGCGGCTGGCCCTTGAGCAGCTGGCCGAGAGCGGGGTCGAGAATCCCGTCACCGCGGTGCTGTTGAACTTTCGCAGCATCGATACGATCGGCGAGGTGGTGGTGCTCTTTGTCGCCTTTCTCGCCGCCCGGGTGGTGGCGCAGGAACTCGATCACGCCGGCCCGGGCGATTGGCTGCGGGCGAGCCAGCGCGAGCCGTTGCTGGTCGGACCGCTGATCGCCTTCATCGCACCGATGGCGGTGCTGGTCACCGGCTACCTGCTCTGGGCCGGTGGCCATCAGCCGGGTGGGGCGTTTCAAGCCGGGGCGGTGTTGGCAGCGCTCGCCGTGCTGCTGCGTCTGACCGGGCGGCTGCGCCCACGCCTAGAGCCGACCCTGCTGGAGCGCAGCGTCCTGGTCGGTGGGGTGGTCCTCTTTAGTGCCATCGGACTGGCCGGCGCCGGGCTGGCCGGGGCGGTGCTTGAGTATCCGCCTGGCTGGGACTACCGCCTGATCCTGTTGATCGAGACGGTGCTGACGCTCTCGATCGCTTTGCCGTTGGCGTTGCTCTTTAGCGGCTCGGGTGGGCTGCGCCAGGAGGTGCGCTGATGAGTCAAGCGGCCTTCTACGCCCTGGTCGCCGGTGCCCTGACCGGAATCGGCATCTACGGTTTGATCACCCAGCGCCACCTGCTGCGCCGGGTGTTGGCGGTCAATATCCTCGGCAGCTCGGTCTTCTTGCTGCTCGTCGCCTTGGCCCGCCGCCATCCCGACTACGTCGATCCGGTTCCGCACGCCATGGTGCTTACCGGTATCGTCATCGCAGTCAGCGCGACCGCCTTTGCACTGGTCTTGGCGCGGCGCTACCACGCAGCGACCGGGTTAACGCACCTGCCTGAGGACGAAGAGTCGGAAGAGGCCTTGGCCCCCGGCCTGCTCAACCGGCGCTCGCTCGCAGACCGCCGCTCCGGTGGCGGGCCGCCTCCGGGGCAGCCCGAACGGCGCCAGGGCGCACGCCGCCGTTCCGATGAGGACCGCCGCTCCGATGAGGGCGCGCAATGAGCAGCGAGTTCGCGGACTCCGGATTGATGACCGCCGAGCTACTGACCGCGAGCGCCGAGCTGGCGCTGCCGCTGGTCTTCTTTGTCCCGCTGCTGACCGCGCTGTTGGTCTTTTGGGTCGGCAGCACGCGGGCGCCGTGGCTGCCGCCGCTGGGGGCGGCACTCACCGTAGCAGCAGCCGTGGTGCTGATCTTCGGGGTGGCGAACGGCGGGCCGCAGTCGCACCACCTGGGCGGCTGGCAGCCGCCGCTCGGTATCGAGCTCTACGCCGACGGCTTCGCGGCGGTCATGATCGCGCTTACGGCGGTGGTCGGCTTGGCGGTGACCCTCTATGCCGGCCCCTATCTGCGCGGCAAGGGGCTCTCCCTGGAGCACTTCTGGCCGCTGTGGCTGATCCAGTGGGCGACGCTCAACGGCATCTTTATCTCCGCCGATCTCTTTAACCTCTACGTGATGCTTGAGCTGCTGACGCTGACCGGGGCGCCGTTGGCGGCGATGGCCGCCGATCGCGCCGCGCTCAGCGCCGCGCTTCGCTACATGCTGCTCGCCCTGCTCGGCTCGTTGGCCTACCTGCTCGGGGTGGCGCTGCTCTACGGGGCGACCGGCTCGCTGCATCTCCAAGAGGTCGGCGCACTGCTTGAGGCCGACGCCACGGCGGCCATTGCTGCCGCGCTGATCACCGCTGGGCTCTTTGCCAAGGCGGCGATCTTCCCGCTGCACATCTGGCTGATGCCGGCGCACAGCAATGCCCCGGCACCGGCGAGCGCAGCCCTCTCGGCCCTCGTTGCCAAGGCCGTCGTCTACCTGGTGCTGCGGCTGTGGCTGTGGGTCTTCCCAGTGCTGCTCACCGCCCCGATGGGGTGGCTGATCGGTGGCATCGGAGCGGTGGCGATCGTCTACGGCGCGGTCCAGGCGATGCGCCAGCCACGCCTTAAACCGGTGATTGCCTACTCGACCATCGCCCAGTTCGGCTATCTGCTGCTGCTCTTGCCGCTGGTGGTGCTGCCGGCGGCGGCATTGCCGGCGTGGCAAGGGGCCGCTTACCACGCGGTGGTGCACGGGCTGGCGAAGGCCGCCGCCTTCTTGGCCGCCGGGAATATGATCTACGCCCTTGGCCACGACCGGCTCGAAGGGCTGCGCGGTCTGACGCCCTACCTCTCGGTCTCGATGCTGGCGCTGGCCCTGGCCTTTGCCAGCTTGATGGGGATGCCGCCGACCGGCGGATTCCTCTCGAAGTGGCTGCTGCTCAGTGGCGCGATCGCCGCCGAGCAGTGGCTGTGGGCGGCGGTGGTCATCGTCGGCGGGCTGCTGGCCGCCGTCTACGCCTTCCGCGTGTTGGCCTACGTGCACGCCGCGCCGCCGAGCGGCTGGGTCGAGCTGCGTGCGCCGCGCCGCTTACCGCGCATCATGGAGTGGACGCCGGTGGTGCTGGCGCTGTTGGCGCTGCTGCTCGGCGTCAGCGGTATGCCGCTGCTGCAGCTGCTCGCCCACGGCGCTCCGGAGATCGTTACCCAATGGGCGGAGTGACCGTATGGCAGGTATGGAAGGGGTGGGCATGGAGCGTGTGATGGGGGAGTGGATGGCGACAGCGGGGTCGGTTCAGCAGTCGCTCTATCAGGCGCTGCCGCTGATCACCCTGATCGTCTCGGCCTTGACCGCCGTGATCATCTTCGGTCTGCGCGATCACCGCCGCCGCCAGCGCACCTTTTGGAATCTCTTCGGGGCGACGATCAAGCTCGCTCTCGTCGCGGTAATGGTCTACGCCGTGGTACAGGGGGTTGTCCTCACCGTCAGCTGGCCCGTCCTTCCCGGCGTGACGCTGCGCCTGAGTGCCGATCCACTGGCGCTCTTCTTCGCGCTACTCTCGGCGGCGCTGTGGCTGCTCACAACACTCTACGCCATTGCCTATCTCGAAAACTCCGGGCAGCGGGCGCGTTTTTTCGGTTTTTTCTCCCTCTGTGTCGCGGCGACGGCCGGGATCGCCTTAGCTGGCAATCTCTTTACCTTTTTTATCTTCTACGAGGCGCTGACGCTGGCGACCTATCCGCTGGTGGTCCATCGTGGCCATCCGGCTGCCTTGGCCGCCGGGCGTACCTATCTGCGCTATACCCTGGGCGGCGGGGCGCTGCTGCTCTGCGGGGTGGTCGGGCTCTACGCCGGGGTCGGCGATCAAGCCTTCGCCCCCGGGGGGATGGAGGCGGTGGCGGCGTGGGCTGCCGAGTCGCCGCGGGCGGCTACCGTGGTGTTGGCGCTGCTGCTCGCCGGGGTCGCGGTTAAGGCGGCGTTGGTGCCGCTGCACGGTTGGCTGCCGATCGCTATGGTGGCGCCGGCGCCGGTCAGCGCCTTGCTCCATGCGGTGGCGGTGGTGAAGGCGGGCGCCTACGGGGTGATCCGCATCGTCCAAGACGTCTACGGCGCCGACTTGGCTCTTGAGTTGGGGGTTACACCGGTGCTGGCGGCGGTCGCGGCGGTGACGATCCTCTACGGCTCACTGCGTGCCCTGGCACAGCGTGATATCAAGCGCCGTCTGGCCTTTTCGACCGTCAGTCAGGTCTCTTTCATCACCCTCGGTGTCGCCATGGGAGGGGCGGTCGGGCTCGTCGGCGGCATCGTCCACCTGGTCCATCAGGGCCTGATGAAGATCACGCTCTTCTTCTGCGCCGGCAACTACGCCGAGAAACTCGGCATCCACCGCATCGATCAGCTCAACGGGGTCGGCTGGCGGATGCCGTGGACCTCGGTCGCCTTCACCATCGGGGCGCTGGGGATGATCGGGCTGCCGCCGTTGGCCGGCTTTATCAGCAAGTGGCACCTGGGGCTGGGAGCGTACCAGCAGGGGTGGTACTGGATCATCGGCGTGCTGGTCTGCAGTACGCTGCTCAATGCCGCCTACTTCCTGCCGGTGCTGCGGCGGATCTGGCTGCTGCCGTCGCCGCCAGGGGCGCCGTCGGAGCGGCTGCGTCTGCGCGGTCGGCGCTTAGAGGCGCATCCGTGGCTGCTGTGGCCGCCGCTGATCACCGCCCTGGCGGCGCTCTTTGCCGGCGTGCTGGCCGCCTCGCCGATCTCGCCGCTGAGCTGGGCGGAGCGCATCGTCGAACAGGAGTACGTGCTGCCGTGAATATTGCAGCGAGCCACGGTGTAGCGTGGTGGCTACCGGTGCTGGCGCTGTTGCCGCTGCTACTGGCCCCGCTGATTGGTTTCGGCGGGCCGCGCTGGGGGCGGCGCGCGGGGTGGCTGCTGGCCGCCTCTGGGGCGCTGCTGCTGATCCCGGCCTTGTGGGTGGTCGGACAGCCGGGTGGGCTGGTTGGGCTCGCTGGCCTTGGCGGCCCTGGCGGACTCGGAGGATTCGGAGGATTCGGAGGACTCGGAGGCGAGGCGAGCGGCGCCCGCTTGACCTTCGAGTTGCCGTGGCTGCTGCTCCATGTGCGCCTGCAGGTCGATGCGGCGAGCGCGCTGCTGCTGCTCTTAACGGCACTGTTGTGGGTCGCAGCGGTGGCCCAAGCGGTGGTGACGACAGCGGCAGATCGCCACTGCGGGCGCTTTGGGGCGGCGCTGGCGGTGACGCTTGCGGCCTTTACGACGGTCGTGTTGGCGGCCGACTTAGCGACCTTCTACTTCGCCTACGCCACCATGACGCTGGCCGCCTACCCGCTGATCATCCATCAGCAGACCCCGCAGGCGCAGCGCGCCGGACGCGTCTACCTGGCGATGGCGGTGCTGGCCGAGGGGGTGCTGCTCAGTGCGGTGTTGATGATCGCCGGGGCGGCTGGCAATCCGCAGTTGAGCGCGGTGCCGGAGATCATCGCCGCGCACCCCTTCAGCGATTGGTTGGTGCTGCTGCTCGGGGTCGGCTTTGCGGTCAAGGCCGGGGCGGTGCCGCTGCACGTCTGGCTGCCACTGGCCCATCCGGCCGCCCCAATCCCGGCGAGTGCGCTGCTCTCCGGGTTGCTGGTTAAAGCGGCGCTGGTCGGCTGGTTGCGGCTGCTGCCGCTCGGTGAGGCGGTGTGGCCGACCTTCGCGGCGGCAGCACTCGCCGTCGCCGTCGTGACCGTGCTCTATGCGAATCTGGTCGGTCTGACGCAGCGGCGGGCGAAGACCGTGCTCGCCTACTCGACGGTCAGTCAAATGGGGCTGCTGATCGCCATGGTGGGGTTGGCCGCGCTGGTGCCGGCCGCCGCCCCGGTGGCGTTTGCTGCCGCACTGCTCTTTGCCGTCCACCACGGGCTGGCGAAGGGGGCGCTCTTTTTGAGCTGTGCCTTTGCGGGGCGCCGTTCGGCGTGGCGGTATGCGCTGCTGCCGGCGCTCGCGTTAGCCGGAGCGCCGCTGAGCAGTGGGGCGGTGGCGAAGGCGGGCCTAAAGGAGGTGGGCGAGGCGGCCGCACTGGAAGCCCTGGTGCTCTCTCTCAGCTTCGCCTCGCTGCTGACGACGCTCCTGATGGCGCGGCTGCTCTGGCTGCTCTATCGGCAGGGGGTAGAGTCGCCGCAGGAGGGCGAGCAGCGGGGCGGGGAGTGGCTGACGCGCGCGACCGTCCTCTTTACCGTGGCCGCTTCGCTGACGGTGCCGTGGCTGCTGGCCGGGCGCTGCTGCCCGACGCTGCTGAGCGCGGCACTGCAGCCGAGTGCGTTGTGGGCGGCGGCCTGGCCGCTGCTGCTCGGCAGTGCGCTGGTGGTGGCAGCGCTCTTCGGGGGGTACGCACTGTGGCGGCGTTCGCTGAAGTCCCGCAGCGGCAACAGAGGTGATGATCACACACGAGACCGCATACGAGACTACATAGACAGCCACAGTCGCGACAGTCGCGGGCAGCCCTGGACGGTCCCCGAAGGCGACTGGATCAAACCCGCGCTCCTCGGTGGCGTGCGCTTGGCGCGGCGACTGCGTCGGCTTTGGCGTCGGGCTCCGCCGCGACCGCCGCTGCCGGCCTGGGGTGTGGTCGGGGCGCGCTGGTCGGCGGCGATCGAGAGCCGCCTCGTGGCCCTGGCGATGGCCGGCGCGCTCTTCCTGGTGCTGGTGCTTGGGATCAGCGTGCTCGGCATGTGGGCGGGGCGGTGAGTTGGGCAAGTGAGCGCAATCTGCAGCGCGAGTCGCCTTCGGTATTGAGAACTATTTGCAGATCTTGCATGATGGCTTGACGACGATCTGGCGATGCGACAGCTCAGCAACCGCCCAGCCGGCAGCACGCCGGCGCAGCAGACGAAGTGTGCGATGACGACCCAGAAGACTGAGAAGACTCAAGCCTCCGAAAAGGCTCAGGCACCTCAAAAGAACCAGAAGATCCAGCAGAAGCCCCAGCAGAAGCCCCAGCAGACGGGGTCTGCTCAGAGGTCTCGCACTGCGCGAGCGACGAAGTCAAGCGTATCAGCTGAGCCCACGACGGCCCCAGCGCCGCTCCTTGAGCTCCATCAGGTCCGCTGCTGCTACTGCGATGTCGTTGCCGTCACCAACCTCAGCTTCACCCTGGAGCCGGGGCGGATCGCGTGTCTCCTCGGCCCGAGCGGCTGTGGCAAGACGACAACACTGCGCACCATCGCCGGCTTTGAGCCGCTGTGTCAGGGGGTGGTCCGTCTGCGCAACGAGGTGATCTCCGCCCCGGGGTATACACTCCCCCCCGAGCGTCGCCGCATGAGCATGGTCTTCCAGGACTATGCGCTCTTTCCCCACCTCAATATCCAGCGCAACATCACCTTCGGACTGCGCCGGATGAGTCGCCGTGAGCGCGATCGACGCGCCGATGAACTGCTCGAATTGATCGATCTGGATGGGTACGGCAAGCGCTATCCGCACGAACTCTCGGGCGGGCAGCAGCAGCGCGTCGCCCTAGCGCGCGCGGTGGCCCCGCGTCCCGATCTGGTGCTGCTCGATGAGCCCTTCTCTAATCTCGATACCGAACTGCGCGAGCGCCTGAGTCGCCAATTCCAGGAGATCTTTCGCCATCAGGGCGTGAGCGCCATCTTAGTCACCCACGATCAGCACGAGGCCTTCGCTATGGCCGACGAGATCGGTCTGATGCGCAACGGCGAGCTGGTGCAGTGGGACACCCCCTATAACCTCTACCACCACCCGAAACACCCCTTCGTCGGCGACTTTATCGGCTTTGGCAGCATGATCGACGGTACGGTCTTCGACGCCGAACGGGTGCGCACCGAGGTCGGCATGCTGCACGGCACTCCCGATGAGATCCCATGGCCGCGCGGCACCGCCCTTGAGGTGCTGGTGCGGCCCTACGAGGTCAAGATGGGGGTGGCCCCGGCGGCGTTTCACGGGCGCGTAATCAAAAAGGCCTTCAGGGGGCTCGATAGCCTCTACACCCTGCGCCTGCCGAGCGGTCACGAGCTGCTTGCGTTCGCCCCGAGCACGCACGATTACAAGATCGGCAGCGAGGTCGGTCTAAAGCTGCAGCCGACGCGTATCGTCGCCTTTGCCAAGACCGAGCAGCCGACCGGCTGCTGCCGCGCGGAGGAGGGCGAGGTTACCGCGGCAGCGCCACTGCCCGAGGCTGCTTACGGGTAGGTGCGGGTAGGAGCCTATTGCTACGGTGCGCCGAACGTGTTTTGATCGGGGCGGGGTCGTGTAGACATGGGCAGCTGAAGGCGAACGAAGGTGACGGAACCACCCCTCCATCTTGGTGAGCAGAGCGACGACGAGGCCCCGCTGCTGGTCGGTGTGGCGGCCTCTGCCGGTGGCCTGGAGGCGTTGCGTGAGCTGTTGCGCCATCTGCCCGAAGAGTGTGATCTGGCGATCATCGTCGCGCAGCACCTCTCGCCCCACCATCGCAGTATCCTGCCCGAACTGCTAGCCGCCGAGGCCAAGCTGACCGTCTGTGCCGCCGAAGATGGCGCGCTGATTGTGCCCGGGACGGTCTACGTCACTCCCTCGAATAACGATGTGATCGTCGAAGAGGGGCGGATTCGCCTGCTGCCGCCGCCCGATCGCATCATGCCGAAACCCTCGGCCGATCGCCTCTTTCGCTCGCTGGCCGCCGAGCGTGCCGAGTCGTGTGCCGGTGTTGTGCTCTCTGGCACCGGCAGCGATGGCGCGGCTGGGGTGCGGGCGATCAAGGCCGCTGGCGGCGTCGTCTTCGTCCAAGAGCCGAAGACTGCGCTCTACGACGGGATGCCGCGCGCTGCCCTCGATACCGGCTGTGCCGATGCTGTGCCGACGCTCGCCGGTATCGCCGAGCGCCTCTGCTGGTTGGCTGCTGGCGCGCTGCAGGCCGAGGAGGTCATCACCGGCGGCGATGCCCTTGAGCGGATCATGCAGCGAGTCTACCGCGACCGGCGCATGGATCTGAGCGCTTACCGCGAGCCGACCGTGCAGCGGCGCCTGCACCGGCGCTTAGTCGCCACCGGCAGCCCCGATCTTGAAGCCTACGAGCGGCTGCTGGTCGAGGACGAGAGCGAGATGGATCGGCTCTGCCGCGAGTTGCTGATCTCGGTGACCGAATTCTTCCGCGACCGGCCCGCTTTCCAAGCGTTGCAGCGGGTGCTTGAGTCAATGGTCCAGCACCGCACCTGCGGTCATGAACTGCGGGTCTGGGTGCCGGGGTGCGCAACGGGTGAGGAGGCTTACTCCATCGGAATCCTGCTCGCTGAAGCGCTCGGTGAGCAGCGTTCAAACTACTCGATACAGATCTTTGCCACCGATCTCGATGAGGAGGCGCTGAACGAGGCGCGCCTCGGTCTCTATCCGGCCGGTGCCGTACACGATCTGCCGCGGCATCTGGTTGAGAAGTACTTTACCCGCGAGGCGGGCCAGGTACGGGTCGTTAAGTTGCTGCGCGAGATGATGGTCTTTGCCCGGCAGGATCTGCTCAACGATCCGCCCTTTACCCGCCTCGATCTAATCAGCTGCCGCAACGTGTTGATCTACATGCGCCCTGAGACGCAGCACCGACTCCTTGAGCTCTTCCACTACGCACTGCGCCAATCGGGGCGGCTCTTTCTCGGGCGGGCTGAAGGCGTCAGTGGCCGCGACTACCTCTATACACCGCTCGATTCGACGCAGCGGCTCTATCAGCGGCGCAGCGATGTACAGTCGATGCAGCCGCACTTTGGCGGCGGCCAGCGCCGGCACGGCGGTACGGCCGTTGGGGCAGGGGGTGCGCAGGCGGGGCGGCGGAAGAGCCAGCAGGGGCTCATCGAGCGGGTCGCCGAGGCGACGATGCAAGCCTACGCCCCGCCGAGCGTCCTCGTCGATGCCTCCGGGACGGTGGTGCGCAGCGATCGTGCCTCCCCGTATATGGGCTTGCCCGATGGCGAGATTAACCTCGGGGCGCAGTCGATGGTCTGCGAGGAGCTGCGCTCCGATTTTGTCACCCTGTTGGCGCGCAGCCACCGCGAAGGCTGTGTTCAGGAGGGCAGCCCGGTTGCCGTCGCTGGAATGGATCACCGCGTGCGACTGCGTGTGGTACCGGTCTCCGGTGCCGGTTCCGGCGATGCCGTGCACTACCTGGTCTTCTTCGAGCCGGTCGCCGTCGCCATCGACCCGCAGTTCGCGATCGCCGATGCCGACGATGCGGCACAGCGCGTCATCGAGGTGCTGCAGGCGGAGCTGACCGCAACCCGCGAACACCTCAACATCATCACCGAGGAGCTCGAACGCGCCAATCAAGAGCTGCAGTCGACCAACGAGGAGCTGCAGTCGTCGAACGAAGAGCTGCAATCGACCAACGAAGAGCTTGAGACGAGCAACGAGGAGCTGCAGTCGACCAACGAAGAGTTGACAACGGTCAACGAAGAGCTGAACCGTCGCAGCGAGGAGCTTTCGGCCGCCTACGACGATCTTAACAACGTCATGGACAGTCTCGGCGATCCGCTGCTGGTGCTCGACGATCAGCTCTGCATCAAGCAGATCAATAGCGCCGCGCGCTGCTTCTTCGGCCTTGAAGGCGAACGCCTCGGTATGCCGATCACGATGATCAGCACCAAGCTCGGCGTCGACGGTTTGGTCGAGCGCGTGCAGCGGGTCTTGCGGCAGGGGGCGCCGCAGGAGGAGCAGATCGACGTCGCGGGCGAGGGCTTTCTGTTGCGCCTGCACCCCTACCGCGATCATCACGGGCGGATCTGTGGCTGTGTCCTCTTTATGGTCAATCAAAGTGGGGTGATTCGCGCCGAGCAGGGGTTGCGTGAGACTCAGGCGCGGTTGGTTGGGGTGTTGCGCCACGCCCCGCTGCTCGCCGCCTTTACCGCCGAAGATGGCCGCTTCCGCTTTGTCAATCCGGCCTTTGAGCGCTTCTTCCAGCTCGATCCGGGGGCGGCCCTGGACAGCGTCCCGCACGAGGTGTTGCCGGCCGAGGCGGCCGATGAGTTGCTTGCTGGCGATCACGAGGCGCGCGAGACGCTAGGCTCGTCGGTGGTCGAGCGCAGCCTGACGGTCAATGGCCGCGAGCGGCGGCTGTGGATCTACCGCATCCCGATCTTGGTCGACCCTGATAGCGGCGAGCTCGATATCGTCTGCACCCTCGCCCTGGAGGTCACCGAGTGGTGGCAGGCGGTCTCGCAGGCCCGTTTGCAGGCGCAGGCGCTTGATTCGGCCTCCGAGGGGATGGTGCTGACCGATGCCACCGCCGACGATCACCCGATCATCTACTGCAACCGCGCCTTTACCGAGCTGACCGGCTACACCGCCGACGAGATCTACGGCGAGAACTGCCGCATCTTGCAGGGGCCGGAGACCGACGCCGATGCCAAAGTCGTGCTGCGCGACGCCCTGCAGCGCCAAGAGGCCGTCGAGGTCACCCTGATCAACTACCGCAAAGACGGCAGCACCTTCCCGAACCATTTGCGGATTACCCCGATTCGCGATGAGCAAGGGCAGGTGACCCACTACTTAGGCATTCAGACCGATGTCAGTGCAGCCGAGAAGGCGCGGCATGAACTGCTGCAGGCGAAGGCCGAAGCCGAGGCGGCCAGCCTTGCTAAGACCGAGTTCCTCTCCTCGATGAGCCACGAGCTGCGCACCCCGCTCAACGCCATCCTCGGCTTCACGCAGCTGCTACGCGGCGACGGCGAGCCCGATGCCGAGACTCGGCAGCGCTACTACCAGCACGTCCTCCACGCGGGCTGGTTTCTGCGCGATCTGGTCAACGAGGTGCTTGATCTGGCGCGGATTGAGGCCGGGCAGCTCGCGGTTCACCCGGAGCCTCGGGCGCTGGCGCCGCTCATTGAACAGTGCATCGCCTTTGTCTGGGCCGATTCGCAGGCGAGCGAGATCAAGATCGAGACGCAGCTTGATGAGGCGGCGTGGGTCGAGGTCGATCCGGTGCGTGCCCGGCAGATCTTCACGAACTTGCTCTCCAATGCGGTGAAATACAACCGCCGTGGTGGTGCGGTGACGCTGACGGTCCGCTGCGAGGAGAGTGGCTGGGTCACGGTCGATGTCACCGACACCGGCTACGGGATCGACGCCGAGCGGCAGCAGCGCCTCTTTCGCCCCTTTGAACGTCTCGGGCAGGAGCGCAGCACCATTGAGGGCAGCGGGATCGGCCTGGTCGTCTCGCAACACTTAGCGCAGCTGATGGGCGGGCGGCTGCGGTTGCACCGCAGTGCTCCGGGCGAGGGGAGCACCTTCCGGCTGCAGTTGCCGCGGGCTGCGCCGCCGGCGCTACGCAGCGAGCCGGAGCGGCCCGCAGCCGGGTCTCCAGGGCAGTCTCCGGGGCAGTCTCCAAGGACAGGTCCCAGTGCGGCGGTAGGCAGCACTGCTGAGGCTGGTGCGGGCGCGGCGGCAGAGGGCACCACGGAGCCCCTGATCCGGGTCCTCTACGTCGAGGACAACGAGCTGAATATGACCTTGGTGCGCGGGCTGATCCGGCGGCGGAGCAACGTCGAGCTGATCGAGGCGGCGACCGGCGCCGAAGGCATTGCTGCTGCGCAGCGGGAGGCGCTCGACCTGATCCTGCTCGATTTGCATCTGCCCGATATGACCGGCTTCGATATCATGGCCGCACTGCGCGAGTCGGGCGCTGCTGACGGCATCCCGGTGGTGGCGGTCAGCGCCGATGCCTTAGAGCAGCAGCAGGAGCGGGCGCGGCGCGAGGGCTTTAGTGAGTACCTGGTGAAGCCGTTCCGGCTTGAAGATCTAGAGCGGCTGCTGGTGGTGGCGCGTGAGCCGGGCGTCTGATAGGCCCGCTAGCGAAGCGTTTGATAGGGCCGCTAGCAAAGCGTTTGACACCTCCCAGCGGCCGCATTACTATAGCCGCCACATCGCATCCGTGATGTGGTGTGCCGAGGTGGCGAAATTGGTAGACGCGCTAGCTTCAGGTGCTAGTGGGGGAAACCCCGTGGAGGTTCGAGTCCTCTCCTCGGCACCAAATGCCTTTTAGATCGTATGCTCCCGACCCTCCGGTTTGCCCCCCGCTCTGTCGGCCTCTTCGGCTTGTCGGCCCCTTCGGCCATGCTGTCGTTCGCCCTCTTGTCTGCGCGCAATACCACTCCGCGAAAGAGCATCCCCCAAGGCAGCGGCTCAAGCCCGCAGAGCAGCGGTTCGGCTCCGCAAAGCAGCGCCCCGACTTCGCAAAGTAGCGGCTCAGTTCCGCACAGCAGCGGCCCGATCCTGCAGTGCAGTGGTCCGAACCCGCACAGCAGCGGCCCGCGAATCAGCAGCCCCCCTATACCCGCCCGAGCTTTTCGCTCAGGCCTGAAGGAAATATTGTATGGCGAAACGTCCCACTAAGCCGCCCCGCCGCGACCCCTACCAGGAGCGCGAGCAGGCGAAGTACGACAACCCTATCCCGAGCCGCGAATACCTGCTCGAACTGTTGAGTGCCCATGGGCGCCCACTCGGGCGGCGCGAGATCGCTGAGGCGCTGGAGCTAGAGAGCCCCGAACAGCACGAGGCGCTGCGCCGGCGGCTGCGGGCGATGGAGCGCGACGGGCAGCTGGTGCGCAATCGCCGCCGCGGCTATTTGGTGGTCGATCACCGCGAGTTGGTGCGCGGGCGGGTCATCGGCCGCCCCGACGGTGCCGGCTTTTTGATGCCCGACGGTGCCGCTGACGGCACGGGCGGGCGGGCCGCGGCGGGGCGCGGCGGTACATCGCGCATCTCGCTCTCGCCGCGGCAGATGCGCAGCCTGCTCCACTCCGATCGCGCCGTAGTGCGGGTGACCGGGTGTGACGAGCAGGGGCAGCCGGTCGGTGAGTTGGTCGAGATCCTTGAGCGCGGCAATCGACAGATTACCGGGCGCTTCTTCGAAGAGCACGGCGTCGGCTTTCTGGTCCCGGAGAACAAACGCCTCCACCAAGACGTGCTGCTCAGCGCCGATGGCCGCGGCGGTGCCGAGGATGGCGAGTTGGCGGTCGCCGAGATTCTGGCTCAGCCCACCGCACGACGCCAGCCGATCGGCCGCATCGTCCGGGTCCTCGGGCGCAGCATCGATGTCGGTGAAGAGGACGAGGTCGCAGCGCGTATCCACGGCGTGCCGATCGAGTGGCCGGACGGCGTCGAAGCCGAGGCGGCGCGTTTTGGCGCCGAGGTGGGTGAGGCCGATCACGCCGCCCGCACCGACCTGCGCCACCTGCCCCTGCTGACCATCGACGGCGCCGACGCCAAAGACTTCGACGACGCCCTCTACTGCGAGCCGACGGCGAAGGGGTGGCGGTTGCTCGTCGCCATCGCCGATGTCTCGCACTACGTCCGCCCCGGCAGTGCGCTCGATGCCGAAGGGCGCACGCGCGGCAACTCGGTCTACTTCCCGCGCTCGGTCGTGCCGATGCTCCCCGAGACGCTCTCTAACGGCCTCTGCTCGCTCAATCCGCACGTCGATCGGCTCTGTATGGTCTGCGACGTCCTCCTGCAGGGCAACGGCAAGATCCTCCGCTCGCGCTTCTATCGCGGGGTGATGCGCTCGGCGGCCCGCCTGACCTACGACCAGGCCGCCGCGGCGATCGTCGACGGCAACGAACGGGTGCGGGGGGCGCTCGAGGCGCCGATCTTAAAGCAGCTCGAGAGCCTGCATCGGCTCTATCAGACGCTGCGCCAAGCGCGCGAGCGGCGTGGGGCGATCGACTTCGACACCACCGAGACGGCGATGCGCTTCGATGAGCGCGGCCGGGTCGTCGCCGTCGAGCCGACGGTGCGCAACGACTTCCACCGCACCGTCGAAGAGTGCATGATCACCGCCAACGTCTGTGCGGCGAAGTTTCTCGGTAAGCACAAGGTGCCGGGGCTCTACCGGGTGCACGAGCACCCGAACGAAGAGCGCCTTGAGAAGCTGCGCGGCTTCCTCGCCCAGGTTGGCCTCACCCTCGGCGGCGGTGACGCCCCGAGCGGGCTCGACTACGCCGCGGTGATGGAGGCCGCCCGGCAGCGCCCCGATCGCCACCTGATCGAGACGGTGCTGCTGCGCTCGATGCAGGCCGCCGAGTACCGCCCCGATAACGCCGGCCACTTCGGGCTGGCGCTTGAGGCCTACGCCCACTTTACCTCGCCGATCCGCCGCTACCCCGATCTCGTCGTCCACCGCGCCATCGGCCATATCCTCGACGGTCAGCGCGGGGCGAGCTTCCCGATGAGCCACCACGACTTGGTCACCCTCGGCGAGCACTGCTCGATGACCGAGCGGCGCGCCGACGAGGCGACTCGTGATGCCGCGATGACGCTCAAGTGCGAGTATCTGGCCGATCACCTCGGCGGGGAGTTCGAAGGGGTGATCGCCGCGGTGACCTCGTTCGGTCTCTTCGTACAGCTTGAGGGGGTCTACGTCGATGGTCTGGTCCACATCACCAACCTGGAGAGCGACTTCTTCCACTACGACCAGGTCGGACACTGCTTGATCGGCGAGCGCACTGGCAAGGAGTACCGCCTCAGCGACCGCGTGCGGGTGCGTGTCGCCCGGGTCGATAAGGAGGAGCGCAAGATCGACCTGGAGATGCTTGCCCACCCACTGGCACGTCCGGGCAGCGGCGGCAAGGGCAGCGCTAGCAAGAGACGCGGCGCCAAGGGCAGCTCCAGCAAGGGCAGTTCTAGCAAGGGCGGCGGCGGTAAGGCTGGCGCTAGTGAAGGGGGTGGCGACCAGGAAGGCGGAGCCGCGCGCAAAGGGCGCAACCAAGGCGGCAGGCGCAAGCGTTGAAGCAGCGCTCTCAGCACCCTCAGCGCTCTGGTAAGACCGGTAAGGATCGCCAGACTCGTAAGCCTGGCAAGCCTGGCAAGCCTGGCAAGCCTGGCCGGTCCGCTCAGCCGGAGCCGACGAAGGCGACCAGCCGGGAGTCGGGTGAGGCGCAAACAGCCGCCGCAGCCGCCACCACCGAGAGCCTGATCTACGGGCGCCACCCGGTGCGCGAGGTCGTCGCCTACGACCCGGCCGGGGTCACCGCGGTCTGGGTCGATGCCGCCGTGCGCTGCGACCCGCAGATCGCCCGACTGCTGGCCAAGCTAGAGCGCCAGCAGGTGCCGCTGCAGCGCACCTCGCGCCACGGCCTCGACGACTGGCTCAGCGGGGTCGGGCTCAGTGGTGCCAACCACCAAGGCATCGTCGTCAGCTACCGCGGGGCGCCGGTGCGCGGCGAAGGCGAACTCGCCGAACTGATCGAGCAGCACCCTGAGCCGCTGCTGCTCGTCCTCGACTGCGTTCAAGACCCGCACAACCTCGGCGCCTGTCTGCGCAGTGCCGCCGCCGCCGGCGCTGCCGGAGTGATTGCGCCGCGTGATCGCGCCGCGGCCCTCAGCCCGGCCGTCTACAAGGTGGCCGCTGGCGCGGTGCAGCGCATCCCCTTCTTCCAAGTCACCAACCTGGCGCGCACCCTGGCAACCCTGCAGGCGGCCGGGATCTTCACCGTCGGGGCCGCCGGCGAGGCCGAGCGTACCCTCTACAGCCTCGATCTCTCCGGCCCACTGGCGCTGGTGTTAGGCGGCGAGGGCGAGGGGCTGCGCCGACTGACCCGCGAGCGCTGCGACTTCCTCGCCGCGGTGCCGATGCCGGGCGGCGTCGAGAGCTTGAACGTCTCGGTCGCTGCCGGGGTCTTCCTCTTCGAGGCGGTGCGCCAGCGCGGCGGCTATACCGAAGGCGGCACCTAGGTGTGGCACCCAAGTTTCGCACCCAAGTTTCGCACTTATGTGTGGCACCTAAGTGTGGCACCTAGTGAGGCCGTAACGCATCAGCCGAGGCGGCGGCTCTTCCTTATTGGGGCCGCTTTCGGGTAGACTCCACCGCTCACCGTAAGCCTTGCCTCACGGCTCCCTGGAGCGCTTCGATGGTGCTGCTTTTACCAGGGTGGCGGAGGCTTATTGGGCGAGCGTCTGCTTGATACGCCCGATGATCCGAAAGGAGTAAAGATGCGACACTACGAGATCGTCTTTATGGTCCACCCGGACCAAAGCGACCAGGTGCCTGCCATGGTCGAGCGCTACCGCAGCATTGTCGAGTCGAGCGGCGGCACCGTCCACCGCCTCGAAGATTGGGGGCGGCGCCAACTCGCCTACCCGATCAACAAGCTGATCAAGGCGCACTACGTGCTGATGAACGTCGAGTGCGGCAAAGAGGAGCTCGACGAGCTGACCTCGGCCTTCCGCTTCAACGACGCGGTGATTCGTAACCTCGTGCTCAATCGCGACGAGCCGGTCACCGAGCCCTCACCGCTGGCCAAGGGCAGCGAGCGCCGCGACGAGCGCCGCGAGACGGCGGACGAAGACGATTGACCGCGCCGTACCCGACCGAGTGCGCCAGCCAGTGCACCCGCTAGGTGTACGGATCGAGCGCTCAGCCATCAGTTAAGTGCACCAGCAGGTGCAACGAGTGCAACAGGTAGCAGCAAGTAGAGGAGCTCACCATGGGACGCTTTTTCCGGCGCCGTAAATTCTGCAAATTCACCGCCGAAGGGGTCAAAGAGATCGATTACAAAGATCTCAACACCCTGAAGAACTACATCACCGATACCGGCAAGATCGTACCGAGCCGGATCACCGGGACCAACGCCCGCTATCAGCGCCAACTCGCCGCCGCCATCAAGCGGGCTCGCTACCTGGCGCTGCTGCCCTACACCGACCGGCACTGAGTCGGCCTGAGTCGGCTGAGGGTGGCCCTGTGACTACGCAGAGCGGCGGATTGATCTATAACTTCGGTGCCTTCATCCTGCGCGGGCCGTTTCAGGCCGCGACGGTGATGGTCGCTGCGAGTCTGTTGCCGCTGCTGGCGGTCTTGGCCATCGCCGCGCTGGCGCTGGTAACCCTGCGGCAAGGGATGCAGTACGGCGCGGTGGCGATGCTGCTCGCCGGGGCGCTGCTATCGGCCCTGTTGTGGGCGATGGCAGGGACGGTAGAGCCGGCCTTGCGCATCCTGCTAGAGCAGTGGCTGCCGGTGCTGCTGCTCGCTGAGTGGCTGCGGCGCACCGTCTCGCTGCCGAGCACCGTCCTGCTCTGGGCCGGGCTCGGCGCCTTGGTCGTGCTCGGTTTTCATCTGCTGATCGACGACCCGGGCGCGCACTGGCTGGTGATCATTGAGCGCTTCCTGGCGGCGACCGGTGCCGAGGGGCTGGGCACTGAGGCCGAGGCCTTCCTCACCGACGAGATCGTGCCGATCATGACCGGGTTGTGGGTGCTGAACCTGATGCTCGTGGTGCTGATCGGGTTGCTCCTCGGGCGCGGTCTGCAAGCGTTGATGTTCAATCCAGGCGGGTTGCGTGAGGAGTTTCACGCCCTCGATCTGGGGCGAGTCACCGCAGCCGCCGGCTTGCTGATTCTGCTCAGTGCGGTGCTATTCGGGCCGGGGCTCCTCTACGATCTGGCACTGGTGGTGGCTGCGGCCTTTATCGTCCAGGCCCTGGCGGCGACCCACGCCCTGCTGGCGCTGCGGCAGTGGAGCGCGGCGTGGCTGATGCCGGTCTACCTGGTGATCCCCTTTCTCTACATGCCGATGGCGCTGTTGGGGATCGGTGAGGCGCTCTTTCAGTGGCGCCGCCGCTGGGGAGGCGGCGGCAGCAGTGGCGGTGGTCACACCGGGGTTTGATTTCGGTTCGATGGGGTTTGGCCCGGGTTGTCTGGGCTTGATTCGCTTTGATGCGGTTCGGCTCGGTTTGCTTGGGCTCGATCTGCTTTGATGCGGTTCGGCCCGATTTGCTTGGGCTTGATTCGCTTTGATGCGGTTTGATTGAAGAGGTTTAAACAATGGAACTCATACTGTTGGAAAAGGTCGCCAATCTCGGCGATCTGGGCGACCGGGTCCGGGTGCGGCCCGGTTACGGGCGCAACTACCTGCTGCCCTACGGCAAGGCGAAACCGGCGACCGCCGAGAACATTCGCTACTTCGAGGAGCGCCGCGCCGAGCTTGAGGCGCGGGCGCGTGATGCCTTCCAGGCCGCACAAGCCCGTCTGGAGCAGCTGCAGGGGCGCACGCTGACGATCCAAGCCAAGGCCGGTGAGCAGGGCAAGCTCTTCGGTTCGGTTGGGCCGGCCGACATCGCGAACGCAGCCGAGGCCGCGGGGATCGAATTGGCCCGGCGTGAGGTGCGGATGCCCGAGGGGCCGATCCGGGTCGCCGGTAGCTACGAGGTCGCCGTGCAGTTGCACACCGACGTCGAAGGGGTGCTCTCGATCGTCGTCGAGGGCCAGGAGTAGCGTAGGAGCAGCGCAAGAGCAGCGTAAGAGCGAGTTAGGAGTAGTGTAGGAGTACAGGAGGGCCGGCGCTCAGCGGCTCAGCTCTGATCTGCTCCGAGGTCTCCAGGGGGCGCATCGGGGTCGTCCTCGGTCGTCTCCGGGGGCTTCCCCGGTTGGCCCGAGGATCGTCCTCGGTCGCCCCGGTTCGTCGCCCCGGTTCCTAGAATCCGCTTCCACAAATCCGTTTCCACGAATTCGCTTCCTAGAACTCGCTTCGCAGATGGGGGAGAGGCCGGTGCAGCACGAAGGGGCCGCCTCAAGCGCCGAGGCTCTTAAAGTACCGCCTCACGATCTGGAGGCTGAACAGTCCGTCCTCGGCGGGCTGATGCTCGATAACTCGGCCTGGGATCAGATCGCCGACCGCCTCCACGAAGAGGACTTCTACCGCCGCGAACACCGCCTCGTCTATCGGGCGATGGGCGAGTTGGCCGAGCGCGGCCATCCACTCGATGTGGTGACCCTCTCAGGGCGGCTGCGCCAGCAGGGCAAGTTGGACGATGCCGGTGGGCTCAGCTACTTAGGCGGGATCGCCCGCGAGACCCCGTCGGCGGCGAATATCCGCGCCTACGCCGACATCGTGCGCGAGCGCTCGGTGCTGCGCCAGCTCATCCGGGCCGGTTCCGAGGTCGCCGAGTCGGCCTTCCAGCCGCAAGGCCGCAGCAGCGATGAACTGCTCGATTCTGCCGAGCGGACCATCTTCCAGATCGCCGAGCAGACGGGGCGCCACCGCCAGGGCTTCGTCGGCATGCGCGAGCTCATGCCGCAGGTCGTCGAGCGCATCGATGCCCTCTACCGGACGCAGGAGGCGGTCACCGGCCTGCCGACCGGCTTCGACGATCTCGATCAGATGACCTCGGGGCTGCAGAATGGCGACTTGGTCATCGTCGCCGGCCGCCCCTCGATGGGCAAGACCACGGTGGCGATGAACATCGTCGAGCACGTCGTCATGCACCGTAAGGCGCCGGTCGCCGTCTTCTCGATGGAGATGCCGGCTGAGGCGCTGGCCATGCGCATGCTCGCCTCGCTCGGACGGGTGCCGCTGCAGCGGATTCGCTCCGGTCGGTTGCAGGACGACGACTGGCCGCGTCTGACCTCGACGATGAGCCTGCTCGCCGAGGCGCCGCTCTTCGTCGACGACTCACCGGGCTTAACACCGACCGACGTGCGCGCCCGCGCCCGCCGTCTGCGCCGCGAGCACGACGCCCTCGGACTCGTCGTCATCGACTACCTGCAGCTGATGCAGATCTCCGGTTACCGCGAAAACCGCGCCGGTGAGCTCTCCGAGATCTCGCGTGGACTCAAAGCGCTCGCTAAAGAGCTCAACACCCCGGTCGTAGCACTCTCGCAGCTCAACCGCTCGCTTGAGCAGCGCCCGAACAAACGCCCGATTATGTCCGATCTACGCGAATCGGGGGCGATTGAACAGGACGCAGACCTGATCGCCTTCATCTATCGCGATGAGGTCTATAACGAAGACAGCCCCGATAAGGGGGTCGCCGAGTTGATCATCGGCAAGCAGCGGCAGGGGCCGATCGGCACCGTCCGCCTGACCTTCCTCGGTGAGTACACACGCTTTGAAAACCACACCGAGGATATCTACGGCGGGGGCATTCCGGGGTGAGTCGCGGGGCGCAGGCGGTGATCGATCTTGCGGCGCTGCGGGCCAATCTGCGTACGGCCCGCAAGGCCGCCGCCGGAGCCCGCGTCATGGCGGTGGTGAAGTCGGACGGCTACGGCCACGGCCTGGCCCGGGTCGCCGCTGCGCTGGCAGGCGGTGGCGGTGGCGGTGGCGCTAGGGCTGGTGCGGGGCCTGGGGCCGGTGCTGGTGTCGGCGCGGGGGTTGGTGGCGGCGGTGCCGGTGTTGCTGCTGACGCCGCTGCCGACGCCTTCGCCGTCACCACACTCGAGGAGGCGCTGACACTGCGCCGCTGCGGCATCACGCAGCCGGTGGTGCTGCTGCAAGGGCCGTTCGCCGCGGCCGACCTCGAGCCGGCGGCAAGCGCACAGCTGGAGCTGGTGATCCACGCCGCCTGGCAGGTCGAGGCCCTAGAGCAAGCAAGTGCTCTGACCGCGCCGCTGCGCCTCTGGCTCAAGGTCGATAGCGGTATGAATCGGCTCGGCTTTCCGCCCGCGGCGGTGCCGGAGATGTGGCGCCGGCTGCAGGCGCTGCCGCAGCGCAGCGGCGAGATCGGCTTTATGACCCACTTAGCCTGCGCCGACGATCGCCGCAGCGGCATGACCGCGCAGCAGTTGGCGACCTTCGATGCGGCTTGCGCCGGGCTGCCGGGGCCGCGTTCGGCGGCGAATTCGGCCGGGTTGCTCGGCTGGCCGGAGAGTCGGCTCGATTGGGTCCGCCCCGGCATCATGCTCTACGGCGCCTCGCCCTTTATCGAGCCGCGCGCCGACGATCCGCTGCTTGAGCCGGTGATGACGCTGCAGGGGCGACTGGTCGCCATCAAGCAGTGTGCCCGCGGGGCGGTGGTCGGCTACGGGGCGACCTACCGCTGCCCGGAGGCGATGCCGCTCGGCGTCGTCTCAGTCGGTTACGGTGATGGCTATCCGCGCCACGCCCCGAGTGGTACGCCGGTGGAGGTCGGTGTGGGCTCGGGCTCGGGCGCGGGCTCGGATTCGGGCTCGGGGGCGATGAGCGACCTGATGGTTCATTCGGGGCCGCCGGGGCACTCGGGGCAACCGGTTCAGCGGGCGCAGCCGGCAGCGCTCGTTGGGCGGATCTCGATGGATATGCTGGCGATCGATCTGCGTCGGGCGCCGGCTGCCCGCCCAGGAGATCGGGTCGTGCTGTGGGGCGCTCAACCGCGTCCGGAGACGATTGCCAAGGCGGCCGGGACGATCGCCTACGAGCTCTTCTGCCAAGTGACCCCGCGGGTGGAGCGAGTCGAGCGCGAGGAACAAGTGGGACAAGAGGAGCGGGCAGCCCAGGTGGAGCTTGCGGAGCGGGTGGAACGCGAGCAACAGGGAGAGCGGGTAGAGCGGGCAGAACCCGTGAAGCGCGAGGAGCGGGGAGGGCGGCGGCGTGGCGGCGCGCGCTAAGCAGCACTACCGCTGCACTGCCTGTGGCGCGGTGCAGCCGCAGTGGGTCGGCCAGTGTCCGGAGTGCGGCGCCTGGAACACCCTGGAGGCGCAACTGCTGCCGCCCTCCGGCGGTGCGTCAGGGCGGGCCAGCGGTGGGCTGGCCAGCGGCGGGTTAGCAAATGGCGGGTTAGCGAGCGGTGCCGGTGGCTGGAGTCTGGCGAGTCTGGCCGGCGGTGCTGTCGAGGCGGCGACGACGACGTCCCTAGCGACCGTCTCGACCGCCCCCGAGCCGCGCCTGCCGAGTGGCCTCGGCGAACTCGATCGCGTCCTTGGCGGCGGCTTGGTGCCCGGTTCGGTGGTGCTGATCGGCGGCGAGCCGGGGATCGGCAAATCGACCCTGCTGCTGCAGACCTTGGCTGCCCTCTCGCGGCACCATCCGGCCCTCTACGCCACCGGCGAGGAGTCGCTGCAGCAGGTCGCACTGCGCGGGCAGCGCCTCGGGGTTGCCGATGCCGCCTTGGAGCTGATGGCCGAGACCTCGGTCGAGCGCATCGTGGCGACGGCGGCACAGCTGCGGCCGCAGGCGCTGGTTGTCGACTCCGTGCAGACGGTGCACACGGCAGCACTCAACTCCGCCCCCGGCTCGGTCTCACAGGTGCGCGAGAGCGCAGCGCAGCTGGTGCGTTTGGCTAAGGAGAGCGGAACGACGGTCATCCTGGTCGGCCACGTCACCAAGGAGGGGGCGATCGCCGGGCCGCGCGTGCTCGAACACATGGTCGATACCGTACTCTACTTCGAGAGCGATCAAGGCAGTCGCTACCGGCTGCTGCGCGCCTTCAAAAACCGCTTCGGTGCCGCCAACGAACTCGGCCTCTTCGCCATGACCGAGGACGGTCTGCGCCAGGTGCGTAACCCCTCGTCGATCTTTCTATCGCGCCACGAGCAGGAGGTCGCCGGCAGTGCCATCGTCGTCACGCGCGAGGGCAGCCGCCCGCTGCTGCTCGAGGTCCAGGCGCTGGTTGCCGACTCGGCGCTGCAGCAGCCGCGCCGGGTAGCGGTCGGCATCGAGCCGTCGCGCCTCGCCCTGCTGCTTGCGGTCTTGCAGCGCCACGGCGGGGTGACGACCGCCGGACAGGACGTCTTTATCAACGTCGTCGGCGGAGTGCGCATTCAGGAGACGGCCGGCGACTTGGCGACGGTCGCGGCGGTGCTCTCAAGCTTGCGCAACCGCCCGCTGCCGCGCCACGCGGTGCTCTTCGGCGAGCTGGGGCTGGCCGGTGAGGTGCGGCCGGTCCCGGGCGGCGAGGAGCGTTTGGCCGAGGCGGCGAAGCACGGCTTTACGCGCGCTGTGGTGCCGCTTCAGAACGTGCCGCGGCGTGGCAGACGTGGCGGCAGACAGCGTGGCGGTGAGGGCGGTACGCAGCGTGGTCAGAGCGGCGGTGAAGGCGGGAAGGGCGGGAAGGGCGGTGAGCGCGGTCAGCGCGAGATCGAGATGGACGGTATGACGGTGCATCCGGTGCAGCGGTTGGAGGAGGCGCTGGAACTGCTCTTTGGGTGAATCTCTGAGCCCGTGAGGGGCGTTCTGCGGGTGCGTAACCAAGCAAAACGAAGTGAAGCGCAAGCAAAACGAAGTGAAGCGAAGCACAGCAAAGCGAAGCACAGCAAAGCGAAGCACAGCAAAGCGAAGCACAGCAAAGCGAAGCCAATTTTTGTTTGACTCGCTAATCCTCGATCAGCTGTGTCAGCTCGCGGTGCATCGTCTCGGGGTCGCCGAGGTTTGCCTCGATCAGGTTGCGTAGATGCATGATGCTGTCGATGTCGATGCGGCGACAGCGCAGCCCGATCTCTTTGCCGCGCCAGTGGACCGGTTCGACCTCCATGCGAATGACGTCGTGCTCGCTCAGTGCGACAGTGAGGGCGAAGAGGCAGCTGCCGTCGAGCAGATCGCCGCTCGGCTCATCGCCGCTGCTCAGGCTGACGAGCGCACCGCGCAGGGAGACATCGAGCAATTCGACGGTGTGCTCCCGGCAGCCCTCTTTGAGTGGCAGCAGTTGCGCCGGGGTGTGAAACGCGATCCGGCTGAAACGCCGCCGCTCTTCGCTGCTCATCGGCCCGCTACTCATCGGCCCGCTACTCATCGGCCTCTCCCTCCCCCGTGCTGTCGATGACGGCTCGGCTCTTTGGGTCGCCGATGCCTTCAGTCGTCTTTAGTTGCCTCTAGTCGCCTCTAGTCGCGGGTCTTATGGCCGCACTGCCGATTTCAGAAGGCTCAGCCCAGCTCAGCCTAAGCCAACCCAACCTAACCCAAGCCAACCCAAGCCAACCCAAGCCAACCCAAGCCAACCCCAACTCAGCTTAGCACGGTCGGGCGCGGTTACGGGCCGCCTCCAGAGTATTCTCAAGCAGGGTGGCCACGGTCATGGGGCCGACCCCGCCGGGTACGGGCGTAATCCAGCCAGCGCGCTCGCGCGCCTCCTCAAAGTCGACGTCACCGGTCAGCGTACCGTTGTCGCGGCGGTTAATCCCGACATCGATGACGATGGCGCCGGGGGCGATCCAGTCGCCGCGGATCAAGGCCGGCTGCCCGACCGAGGCGACGACGAGGTCGGCCTGGCGCACCCGCCCCGGCAGGTCGCGGGTGCGGCTGTGACAGATGGTGATGGTGCAGCGGGCATTCAGCAGCTCTAGTGCCATCGGCCGGCCGACGATGTTCGATTGCCCGACGATTACGGCATCGCGTCCGGCGAGCTCTTCGCCGGTGGCGGCGAGCAGCGTCATGATGCCGCGTGGGGTGCAGGGGCGCAGGCCGGGCAGGCGGGTGACGAGGCGGCCCATGTTCTCCGGGTGGAAACCGTCGACGTCCTTGGCCGGGTCGATACGCTCAATGACTCGTTGCGTATTGATGGCCGGCGGCAGGGGGAGCTGGACCAGGATGCCGTCGATCTCGGGGTCGGCGTTGAGGGTGTCGATGTGCTCAAGCAGCGTCTCTTCGCTGGTCTCGGTCGGTAGCTCGTAGGCGCGAGAGGCGATCCCAGCCTCTTCGCAGGCGCGGTGTTTGTTGCGGACGTAGACCGCCGAGGCCGGATCACCGCCGACCAGCACGACGGCCAGTCCTGGGCGGCGCAGCCCCTGGGCAAGACGTTCGGCGACGGCTTGGCCGACCTGTTCGCGGCGTGCGGCTGCAATTGCCTTACCATCGAGTATCTGCGCTGACATGAGGCCCTCAAGGTGGTGAAGGGGGTGAATAGAAAGCGATTCGGACGGCGTCTATGATAGGTGTCTAATAGGCGTCTATGCGATAGGCGCCTATAATAACTGAGGGGTTTGCCTGTTGCATACTTGAGTGCGGCTACTTGAGTGCGGCTACTTGAGTGCGGTCGAGGTGGCCTGGCCGATTGACGCCCGGTTGCGAGGCGAGTATGATCTCACCTCGGACGCGGCGGGCTAACGCCACAGGCGCGCTAGTCCTGCAGAGTGTAGCAGCGGGGTGTAGCGCAGTCTGGTAGCGCACCTGCTTTGGGAGCAGGGAGTCGGGGGTTCGAATCCCTCCACCCCGACCAAGCCTGCAAAGCTTGCGTAGCCTGCCGCAGTGTGCTGGCGCGTAGACCAAGGCGCGATGGCGAAGACCGAGATCCTGCGCCCGTAGCTCAATTGGATAGAGCATCGGCCTTCTAAGCCGACGGTTGCAGGTTCGAGCCCTGCCGGGCGTGCCACAGCACGGCGGTGTCGGTGTGCAGGGGCCGGAGAATTGCGAGCACGGTTGTAAATGCTCAATAGAATTAAAGAGTTGTAGGCGAACTCAAACAGTAAGCGAACGATGGTGGGCGTAGCTCAGTTGGTAGAGCCCCGGATTGTGGCTCCGGTGGTCGTGGGTTCGAGTCCCATCGCTCACCCCATCTTTACGCGGTTCTCTCCTCATCTCGTCTGGCTCGGTCGCTGGGCCGTGCCTGTCTCAGTATCTGGGCCGCTAGCTCAATGGTAGAGCAGCTGACTCTTAATCAGTAGGTTGAAGGTTCGAGTCCTTCGCGGCCCACCATTTCACTTCACTTCACTTCACTTCATTTCACTTCAAACCACCGCTTCAAGCCTCTCCAAGCTGCTACAAGCTACAAGCTACAAGCTACAAGCTACAAGCTACGAGCTACAAGCTACTTCGCGGCTTCCCTCGTTTTCCGCTCTTCTCTGTTGTTCTCTTTCCTTGCTCCATCCTTCTCCTTCTTCTTGCTCCCTTCCTGCTCCCTTCCTGCTGCTTGCTGACGGGCTCCCCTGACGAGTTTTGCGGCGGTGTTGCGGCTGTGGCGCTGCGGTCTCGGCTGGGCTGTGCCAGCTAGTTGATCAGGCGGCTGGGCTTAGGGGCTGGACTGGCTGGCCGTCTGGCGGCTTGGTTGCCTGGCTGGCTGGCTGACTGCCGGGCGGCTGGCTGCCTCATGGCTGCCTGGCTGGCACCGTTGTGTGGCATACGTTTTGGGTCTCTCTGTCATGTTCAGTGGGCGCGATTGTGTAACGATCGGGTAACAAGTCGATCCTACTCTTGTTCTGCTGGCATCCGTCAGTTATAAGGTTACGGCCAGGGTCTCATACGGCTTGATAGCTTGACAGTCGTGGCTACTCGGCGGTAGCCTCAGCGTGCGGGCGTCGAATGGATACGCCGTGTGTCTTCGCATCGCCGTATGGGGTATTCGGGGGCATGCAGGGAGAAGAAGAGATGGTAGAGCGCAGAGACTTTAACCGTGGCAGCGCAGCGCCTTGGGGTGGCAGGAGGCTTCTCCCGGCAGCAGGGGGGCGGTTGGCGGTGGATTGCGTGGGGTCGCGACGTGGGTGAGGGGCGGCTACGCAAGTTGCCGAGGGTGTGCGTGACGGGTTGTTGCGCTTCGGCCGAGTCCCCGATTCGTTCGAGAGTCAACCAATAAATGGGGCTGATTGGCCTTCGGGTCGGTCGGCTTAGCTGGCTGAAGATCAAGGTTTAAGTTGAAAATCAACAGGAGAGCATTATGAGCCGCAATCGGTTTGAGAAGCTGGACGACCTATTCATGGACGTGGTAATCGGTCAGTACACCGTGTCCACTTTGGTGCAAGATGCCAGTGCCACGGGCCACTTCGAGAAGGTGGTGGCTGCCGCGTACTTCATGCGCGGTGAGTTGACCGCGGAGCAGGCGGAGAATGCCGATTTCACGCAGATGCACATGGGCTTTGCGCGCTCCCAGTATTGGCTGAATGGCCTGGAGAGCGGTCGCTACGATCCCGAAACCTTGCTCAGCGAGATGATTGAGCAGGCACTCGTTGGACAGCTTGGAGAGAATGCTGATGCAGTCACCCGCAATCAGCAGATCGGGGTTGCACGGGAACTGAGCCATGCGATTCGGGACCCCGATGCGACTTTTGAGGACTTGATCGCTATCCGTGATCGTGCCTACGAGGACTTCTTCCAAGGCGAGGCGCCGAGCGTGCCCGATGTGGAAGGGCGGACTTTCACGCTCACTCAAAATGCCGACCGTGTGCCGGAGTTCATGGGCACCTCGCGCAGTGATTTGTTTGATGCGCCGATCACCACGGTGAACTTCCAAAACGGCAACACGCTGAATACGGGTGACGTGCTGGACGGGAATGGTGGCAGCAGCAATAAGCTGGTAGCGCACATCATCAACGATGCGTTTGTGGCGAGTGGTCTCGGTGCGGTGCGTCCGACGACGAAAAACATTCAGAACGTCGAGATCACGGCGCTCGCTACTGAAAATGAGAATGAGGTCAGGCTTGATGCTTCGCGGATGGAAGATATCGAGCACATTGGCTCCTACAACAGCAACGCTAGTTTGGTGATTCAGGATCTGAATACGCGCAACAGCGAAGACGGCACGAAGCGCTTTACGGATGAGATCACCTTTCGAATGGATCACACGTCGAACCAGAACACCGGCGGTGGTGCATCGGATTTGACGGTCTACTTTGATGAGAACTATCTCATTGAGCGTATAGAGGGCGATCTGACCGAGATCTATTTTGAGATGATGAACACCAATGCGCACCGGGCGGGTCACGATCCGCTGGTCAGTGTGTTCATTCGGCGGATGGAGTTCGATGTCAACGGCCAGCTGGTCAAGGTGCACGAGCACCTGGACGGAGAGGAGTTTGAGTCGACGGGTGAGAACATCACGACCTATCAACAGTTGGTGAATGCGCTCTACACCGTGGATGCTGATGGCAACGCCCAAGGGGCACTTCCTGACGCGCTGGAGGCAGCGGGGCTTGAACGAGATGCAGCGATAGCCCGTTTAGGTGGTGAGTTTAGTTTCTTCGATGGCGATACTGGCGAGATGGTTGTTGGTGATCATCAGATTGTCATTGAGGCGACGCCGGGCAATACCGTCTCCCATGTCAATGCGGAGCTTGAGGTTGCGCAGACGGAAAGCCGTGCTGAGGTTAACGGTGAGCGGATCGACAACTGGTCTCGCCACGAGCGTGTTGACTTTGACGTGGACCCGGGCGATCAAGAACTCAAGACCACGATTGAGTTGCACAAGGTTGGCCGCGGTTCCGACGGTGGTAATGTGCTGATTGGTGGTAAGTCGCAGAGTGCCACCTCGAAGGGCATTCCGGTCTTTGACGTCCACGTACTGGGCGGTGACGACAAGCCGAGCAACATTGGCTGGCTGGCGACCACGAATAGCGACCTAGAGACGGTCAACATACGTTCTGTTAATTACAACAACCGTGTTAATGAGGATGGTAACCCCACATGGGCGGATCTGACGATCCGTGATGGTTTCTCTCCTCAGGGTGTTGCAGGCGTAGCGGCGCAGAACAGCCTGGACCTTGTTGACGCCCGGGGGTTTAATGGCCATCTGGTGCTGGGTCGTAATCTGACGCAAGAGCGTGATTATGATGGCAATGATCCGAATACACCAGAGCCCGTTGTAGATGGCAACATTGTTGCTAACGAGCAGATTACTCGCAATGTGTTGAACCTGCACAATTTGCAGGGCAATGGTGCGAGCAGCACGGAGTTGTTTGGTACCATTAATCGTGATGGTGTCTACAGCTACCGGAGCTCGACGGATGATATTGCGGTTGAATTTGCAACTTCGACCAGTGTCGATTTCCGTTTGGACACGGGTGTTGGGAACGATGTGATCGTTGCGAGGCTCAACGGTGAAGCCGTCAATTCGCTCGGTGAGTGGTTTGAGATTGACGCGGGCTCGGGTGACAACTTCGTCAACGTTCGGATGACGGATGGCGTCTCGCTGCGGACCATGGAAGAGCTCGGGAACCTGCACATCACTACGGGCTCTGGGCGCGATACGGTGATTGTGAATGGTCACGGGACCTTCGACATCAACACCGGTGGTGGCAGCGATTTGATCATCATCCAGTCAGCGGACCGCAGTGGCCTTGAGCGCAACTACAGCGATCGCTACGAGGTCGAGGGGTTTGCTGCTGAGAATGGCAGTGCAACCATGGGCAGCTGGATCATTGGTGATCCGACGGGTCCACAGACCTGGGGTACGGGTGGTGAGTGGAACGATGCGGGTTCAGCTCGTGTTCTGTACAAAGCCAAACTGACCCTGTCGTTTGCAGGTATCGAAGAGACGGTTGAAATCGATACTGACCGTGGTGGTAACTTTATTGCTCACCAGGCTGATATCAATAACGCCATTAAGGACGCAATCGATAGCAATGCCGAGCTGAGCAAGCTGCTGCGCTACAGCGACTCTACCGGCAATCAGGCGCTCGAGATTGAAGCTCTGATCGGCGGTTTGAACAACCTGGCTATTGTCATCTACCAGCCGCGGCTGGAAGCTGATGCAGTCAATCTCGCCGAAGACCTTGAAGCGGGTCGAGACGTTTTGATTGAAGGGGGTGATGTTTCAGCTCTGAGGCAGGGTCTGATTGAGACTGGCTTCAGAGACTCTACTTCTGATCATCTGGAAGATGCGAGCGACATTGCAGCACGGACCAGTTCGAATGGCTTCCACGGTTCTGTCGATGAGGAGGGTGTGGGCGATAACAACACCTACTCCACCATCCAGTACAGTCATGACAATGCCGATCAGGTTGATAATGGCTATGGTGCTGGCGAGGACATCTTTAGTGAGAACGATTACTTCTGGTCTGGTGGTGTTTTCAGTGGCAGCGATGACACCATGGGCTACAGTGAGTCGATCATCAACGCAGGTACCGGGGCCCACAACGTTGTCGTGATGCACTCCAACCCGTTGAGTTCAAACACGCTGGTGATTGATGGCAGCATGGGTGCTAACGATAAGGTGACGGTAGTCAACTGGCACACCCGGTCACCTGAGTCGGTTAGTGATGCTAGCCATATGGGTAGACACGCGTTGGATTTTTCTGCCTTCCTGAGCGACGAGGATGATCCATCGTCCAATATTGCTAACAACACGCAATCGGCTTCGCTGATTGAGCCGACGGCCAATATTGTTAACAACGCAAATGCTTTTACTAATCAATCGCCCAGCGTCTCTGATACCGATGGTCTTGCAAGGCCCAACTCGGTCAACGTGATTCGCTTCCAAAGCGATGTTGATGACACCTTTGCCGGCCTGGATGGTGCGACGTTGGTTCGTGCGTTGAATAACGCGGACAACAATCCCGCCACGAGCAACTATGGCAACTTGAACGCTGGCTTGTTGACTCCTACCTTGGGCGGCAGTACTCCTGTTAACAGCACCCTCAACCACATCATTATGGTTGAGAATGATCGTAACGAAGGCGAATACAAAGTCTTCCATGTGACTTCAACTTGGGATGTTACGAACAATCGGACGACCACCCAGGGTGACGGCAACAACAACCTGTTCAACAGCAATGTGAATGAGTTGGGCACCTTGGATTTTGGTGCTTCGATCAACGTAATGTTGGCGGGAAGTGTAGCTCACACCAACTACTTGGTTGCTCTGCGTGAGGCGGTGGATGCGGCCGGTGGTAATGTCTGGGCAGTTCAGCAGGTCGCCTATGACTCAAACGGAGACGGTAATAAGGATCAAATCGTCGATAACCCTGGTTATGCTCCTGGGGTTCCGGAGCCGTACTTCAGTGTCGCGGCGCTCAATGTTCCGAGGGGCGTCGAGTTCGAAGAGGGCGAGGATAGTGCCGCCGTGACGATCAATGGGACGGTGCAGAATACCGGCCATGCCGAAGGCACCCAGGAGATCACGCTGACGGTCGGTGACGATGAGATTGATACCTGGACCTGGAATGAGACGCTCGATGCAGGCGATACCTTCGATATCCCCGAGACCGTTGTCAACCTTGGGGAGGGGACTTACGAGGTGAGGCTGTCGACGGGTGACCACTCGATGACGAGGACCGTCGAGGTTGGGGAGGAAGTGGACATTGCCCCCGATCGTCACGTTCACGATGTCGTAGATGGAGAAGATCTGGACGCTGATGACATTGCCGCTGAGAACAACATGGATGCCGTGTCGTTCGCATTCCCGGAGCCAGCACTGCCGGGTGACAGCGTCTTTATCGAGAATTTCAATGAGGGTGATCAGCTCGATTTCAGCGTGCTTGGGCTGGATGAGTTCAGCGAGGAGTACTTCGATTTCACTACGCGCAGCGAGACCACGAACACAGTGCGCGTGCGCGTCGGTGAAGATGTCGATAATTTTGATGCGCCCTCATGGTTTGTCAATTTGGTAGGGGTCGAAAACGACGTGTTTAGTTACTTCCAGGATTTCCAAGATGAGGCGATCGACGCCGGCCAGCTTATTGAGCAGGTCGGTGTCGCCATAAACACCGAGGATTGGTTGGTGGTGTAGCCAAGAGATGGAAACAGAGTGGGGGCGATCTGCCCCCCACTCTCTTCCCTCCCTCCCCTCTCCCACTTCCCTTACTCAAAGTAGCAGAACAAACTATAGAGGGTTAAGAAAATGTCCAGCGAAAAGGCCAACGACCTGATCACACAGTTGAACGACCTGCTTGATCTTGGCATCGAAGCAGACACCCCTGACGGTGCGGCGATGAGGGCACGCATCCTCCAAGAGTGGGATCGCGGTGCGACCATCGACGTAATTGACTTGGTAACGTATTTCAATCGCTTTAGCCCGTCGTACCGAGACGCTGACGAGGGCGAGCGTCAACAGATGCGGGATGATGTCGGGCAGTTTATCGAAGACAACCCGGGTTTGGTGGAGGCTCCTGATGTCGATGTGCCGGATGTGCCGGGTGTGCCGGGGGAGACTTTCACGCTCACTGCAAGTACCGATGCTATCCTGACCGACAGCTTCAGCCAGAACGTCAATCCAGATGATAAGTATCTGTCCAATGCGGACGATGAAATCAATGCGTTGAACTACCTGCGCAGTTCGACCTACATTGAAGATCCCAGCACCACCGACAATGACGTGCTCAAAGCCAATATCGGTACGAGCGTGACGATTACCCCCACGCTGATCAATATCGAAACGTTGGAGTTGCGCTCCATCAATAACGGTGCCGATGTTAGTTTTGGTGGTATCGAGGGCACCAACTTGGTGACCGTGACCGGTACACCAGCAATGGAACTATCAAGCTTCGTCCAAGACGGCAGTGTAGAAGCCCGACTGGCTGCAAACAATGACCTCACGATTACCGGTGCTGATAACGGCACAACTGATGATGTGTTCAACCTAAGCGTTGAAGGCTCAACCGGAACAAGCGGACGCATTAATCTTGACTCTGCAGGTACCGCTGTAGCAATCGGAACGGTAAATCTAGAAAGCCGTGGAACCGCTGAGAACATTATGCGTTTAGACTCGGCTACTGGCGATTACACCGGTATCACCGATCTTAACCTATCCGGTAGCGCAGCGCTTAAGCTGACGACCGATTATGCGGTTGCTTCAAATATTGATGCCACTGATTTAGACGGTGACCTCACCATCACCCTCGTGGGTGCGGGTGTTACAGGCAGCTTCGACATGGGCGATGTGCTCACCGGTGATTTCAAAGAGATTTCACTACAAGCCTATGATGCTGCTGCCGTCGTCGACTTCACCGATATCAGTGGCCTAGAGACGGTCAATGCTATAGCGGCAAATGCCGATGGCACAGCTAACGCTAACAACATCACCCTAGACATTGCCAAGGATGTCGAAGTAGGTCTCCAGGCCGGTGATGGTAATAATGACGTGGTTATCCGCGTTGACGGCGCCGGTGCGGTTGGTAGCGATAATGACTCGCTGATCGTCAATATCGGCGGTGCAATCCAAGCGGAAACCAACAATCTCACGATTGCTGATGTACAAAACATCACTTTCAACTCTACCACCACCGCAACCGGTGATATTACGAATGCGTTGACAAATACTGTAACCACAGGCGCGCTAGAGCACCTGACGGTGAACGCCACGACCGCTGGGTTCAGCTCTACAGGCTTCACCATGGCTGCCGGCAGTGCTACCAAGACTGTTTCAGAAACCTTTGCCATCACCACAACCGGAGATGAAGATATTGCGCTGGGTACGCTTACTACCGGAGCCAATATCAACAAGATCACCCTAGACAACAGTGGCGAAGGTGATCGTTCATTGTCGATCACAGCCGGTGATCTAAAAGCAGTGGAATCATCAACCCAAGCTGCCGGTGAAGGTGTTGTCGTCACGGGTGAGGGCACCGGTGATGTGGTGATTACGGACGATGCTACTAACGGAACCATCATCACAGAGATGATCATCAATGGTGATGACTACGCAGGTGATACCTATGTAGCCACAGCCACCGGTAATATCGACGCCGATAACTATACCGGCGTAAACGGCATTATCCTAACGGGTATCTATAACGACACCATCAGCAACCTAGGTGCTGACACCACCGTGATCTCGACGGCTAACGCGACAGCGATTACAATTGAAAACAAAACCGGCGTCACCTCACAAGACGTCTTGCTGAAGATGGCTGCCAATGGGGCTTGGACCGCTAATCTTACGGCCAACAGCGTTAAGACCCTCAACATCACCACCGATGATGAGAACCAAACGGGCAACAGTGCCCACACCGTGACCACTCTGGCTGCGACGAACCTTGAAACCCTCAATATTGAAGCAGCCGAAGAGGCGTCGTTTGTATTGGATAATACCTACACCACCCGTGTGGGTGAAGCCGGCGATCGTAACTTCGCCATCAACCTGAGCGGCGAGGGTGCGATCACCTTCGACGACGGCATCACCAGCGGTGCAGGCATTGACACCATCACCATCGATGCCAGTGGAACAGGCACTCGAAGCTTGGGCGCACTCACCACTTCAGACATGTCGAACGGCGGTAACCTCACCATCACCGGTGATCAAGATGTTGCAATCACTGATATTATTGATACGGGCGCGACAGCACAAAAGCTCAACCTGCTCAGTGATGCCAATATCACCATTGGCGACGTGAACGTGCCGATTGCCGCTGCTTCAACCTACACCATCAACTCCAGCTCAACGGATGGTGAAGGGACGAACCAGATTACTGATGCATCTAACATTGATTTTACGGCCAGTGGCGATAACTCGATAACCTCGAGCCTGAAGATCATCGGTAACCAAGACTTTGTCCTTGGTCAAGGTGGCGACGAAATTGACTTTCTAACAGGTGCCGGTGAGGCGCATCAAAACGCACTTGACGCCTCTGAATTCACTGGAGAGCTGACGGCATTTATTGCGCGTGGAACCGGTGATGCCGAATCCAGCTTCGTTGAGATTCTGGTTGGAACAGGGGATGCTACGTTCAATTTGAACAATGCCACCACCGGCGCCAACCAAGACATTATGAAGTACATCTTCAGTGAAGATGGTATTGGTGAAGTTGAAATCACCAACTTCTCGGTGGACGATAGCCTTGACCAGCTTGACTTCTCTGCCTTCTTCACAGGTACAGTGGCTCAATCTGGTATGACCGGTACCAGTGCTGGATCTACGGGTTATATTACTGCGGATGGCGATAATGTTCTTAAGGTAGAGCTGGGTGCCGGCGGTACAGATGCTTACATCACCGCCGTAAATGGCGAGTTTGAAGGCAGCATCAAGCTAACAGGTATCGGTGACCTTGCCAGCTTTGAAAATGGCAACTTCGACTTCGCCTAATCCTCTCCCAAGGACAGGATGTCTAAGCCCACTCCCCACAAAGGATGCGGCTTAGATTAAAGCAAAAGTTGAAAAGCAACAAAGAACCCCCAGCCTAAAAAACTGGGGGTTTTTTATGCCTGAAGGAAATTCTGGAAGATTACGACGGGCATAATCTCGGGGCTTTGCGCCACTGCGCCCTTATGTTTCTAGGGGACACCCACTTTGTATTGCGCCTTTTGGTGAATTTTGAGAAGATGAAGCCATGACCCGCCCTCGCTCAGAACAGGTATCCGTCACGGATACGCCGTGGTACCACGTGGTGTCGCGGTGCGTCCGCCGTGCTTTTCTCTGTGGTCAGTGGAAGGGGAACAGGGACAGGCACTTTGGTTTGGGTGGGCAAGGAAGGTAGTAGACAGGGAAGCATTGTCACATGGAAGTGCGGGCCATGCTGAGACTCAGACGCATTTAAGGTGGTGTGGCTTAGGATGATTGAGGAATCAGTCGGTAACGAGCGTTTCTACTTCGTCTAACGGGTCTTATGTTAAAAGGTTGGTAGGGAGTAGGGCACGGCGGCCCGTTTCAGTCGATTTATTTGCTGAAGGAAGAGATGGGGTAGGGACAGGCAGAGCGCCGAGATAAATCGGTAGGAGATTGGAGGTGAAAGCCCTCTGCCCGGTAAGGGAGGCCACCGGCCGGGACCCCGAGTCATGGGCTGTTGCCCGCGAGGGCAGTGGCTAAGCGT
>NZ_NRRN01000030.1 GCF_016583625.1 Halorhodospira abdelmalekii
CTATGTGCCTCAGCCGGTGCGGCGCACCTACATTCCGAAGGGGGATGGCCGCATGCGGCCGCTGGGTGTGCCGGCTTTTGAAGATCGGTTGGTGCAGGATCGGCTCAGCCTTATTCTGCAGGCTATTAACACGAACGGACAGGCACCTGCTTATGCCTGCTTATCCCACCCACTGCCCCGCAGTGCGTGTCTCTCACCTCCTATCGTGATCATGGAACGAGGTTAGCATGATGCGCATCACGCAACTACCCAGCACAACCCCAGCCCCCTCTGCCAGATCATTGATCCACAACGACTGGTAGGCTAGAATCCTCTGACGTAGAGCAATAGCGGTGCCCCACGGCGTAACGAATCCCCGAAGTGCGTTTCTCTCATCTCCGTCATCTCGCGCGCCGGTTTGGAGCTGCGAAGCAGCGGAAAACCGGTCGCTGTGCAGCCGATTGTTAAAACCTGCCCAACCAGTACTGCGGACGCCGCCGGTCATGGGCAACTGCGAGAACCTGAAAGCCATCAGGCCTCTCTCGGTAAACGATAGACAAAGGAAATCTGTGAAGGGGCGCTCTGCGAATATCTAGTGGTAATTCGACCTGCCAGGCTTTTGGTGACTCGCCAACTAAATTTGCCAGGGCCTCAAACTCCTCCATGAAGGCACCACCCAATCCCGGAACTTTTGATTCGTAATAACCAACTGATTCCAGGAACTCGGCTTCCGCTGCCGGGTGAAAGGAATAATTCATTTGATGAGCGCTCTAGCCTTCTTCATGACATCCTCACCAGACACAGCCTGAACTGAGCCATTGTCGAGCTCCTCGCCTCTGCGGCGGGCCTCAAGCAACCAATCGGATCTGAGCTCCTCTTCTGACGGAGACTCCAGGCTCAATACCAGTCGCTGAATCAATTGAACGCGCTCCTCCATAGGGAGGTGGAGCGCCTCGTCTTCAATTTTCTGCAGATTCATGAAAAACCTCTCGTTCACGTATCGCTCAATTTTGACACGGATGGGCATACAGTGCCACGACTCGGTTTTTCGCTTTAACGTCCGGCTCACGCGCCGGTTTGGAGCTATCAGACACGAACGCAGACACGAACGGACAGGCACCAGCTTATTCCCACCCACTGCCCCGCAGTGCGTGTCCCTCACCTCCCACCTGTTCGAGGAGGTGCTCAAACGCATGCCGTGGCCGGCTCGACCGGCGCGGCGAAGACCTCGACCAGCGCGGCCGTCCTTCCTCGCGCAAGCGGCTGTTTAGCAAAGGTAGACCAATCGATGATCACCCCCGAAACAACCACGCATGGCAGCTCCCCAATCCCCGCAGTGCGTGTCACTCACCTCCTCGTCCTCACCTCCCCCTTGGCGGCCCAATGTAAGCGTCCAGCCAAACCCGCAGTGCGTGCTCAACTTTCGCACCATCTTCGCACTGCGCAGCTTCATGCGTCGGCTGGAGCGCCTTGTTGTGCCCCATTGCGCTTGCATTTTTCGTAAACAAACTCCGGATCAAGATCTATTCCAGAGTCCCACTGAACCGTATCAAAAGACACCCGGACGCGCTCAAATGCATTTCGATCTTTCAACCGCTGAAAAACACCGAAGTCGAGATACGGCTTCATATCCAGTGTCCCGCGCTCGCCATTATCAAACTCGATTTTCAGCGTGTAGTCGTCGGAAGGGGTAACATATGTGACTGATGGATGCATTTTATTCACCTTACTGAAGTGGCTGAATCTTGAATGGTTCCTCACCATTCATGACCAACTCCCAATCGGCCATCAAATCGTCTTGGCGATGCTCCGCCCATGCCAAGGCAAGTTTCGTTTGTTTCTTCGGAAGATTGCCTTCGATAACCTCGCACGTACGGATATCCACCGTGGCCTTGTATTCGCCGTAGTAAACATGAAAGTGTCGAGTCAACACGAACACGAACGGACAGGCACCGAACACGCCGAACACGAACGGACAGGCACCGAACACGAACGGACAGGAACCTGCTTATTCCCACCCACTGCCCCGCAGTGCGTGTCTCTCACCTCCATCACACGGTACAAGTACGCCAGCCCACACGCTGCGTGCGTTCGATAAGGAAGTTGACCGGGCCCATCAACAGCGTAGTGCCTGTCCGACAACCTCGTCTGCCATAAAGCGCACCTCTCGATGCCTGTCCCGATCCCTGTCCCCGATCCCTGTCTTTTTGCATTTCAACCGATTTATCAGCATTTGCATTCCAACTGTAATCAAAGCAAACCTAGCTCATGTAGATATTTCTTCAGGGTGCTGCGCATTCTCATAATCTCGAAGAAGGTTAACCCTTCGATTGATTTGTAACCATATTCGACTACTTGCCTAGCGGCACCCCCAAACATAAGCGGATTCTGCCCAAGCGCTGCCGCGCCCAGCCCAACAGACACTCCTGCCGCAAGTCCGTCAAATTTTCGATTTGGTAGGAAAGCAAGCTTTTCCATTAATTGCCACTCATCATCATAAAGCAGCTCTTTCCGTAATTGCTTAACAACCTGCCAATAAGTTGGGTTCCAACACTTGCTGGCCCAGCAAAACATCTTCTGCAGTAACAATTGAGTAAATAATTGAATAAATATGCGTAGCGGATTTATAGTATTCATGATCTGCGCCACCCTAAGAGTTGGAATATTGATCCAAGCCACTTTCTGAACGCCTAGCACACTGAGCACATCAGCGAATAGATATGGGTTAAGCGGAGATATTGAAAACCTACCGAGAACTGTCAAATTAATATGATTTGGTATTCGCTTAAGGATGCTTGGTGTTGTAAATAGTGCTCCCTCGTGAGCCAAACCATTCGCTGCTTGATAAAGCGCTGAAGTACGAGCAAGAACCTCATCCAGGTTTGTGAAATATGCGTCTTCACTTAAATATGAGTGCTCCACCATTGCGCGACTAAAGTGTCCATCGCATGCCTTTTCCCCAATATTACTCAATAGGCGCTCCGCCCTCGCTTTGCCCGCTCTACTATATTTTGCTCCATAGCCTATAGAAGTAGACTCCATAACACTTCCTGGCGCCGAAATGGCTTGAGTGTCATTGATGAATAAAGCGCGAAAATACTTCTCAACACTTCCGGGCCTTGGGTCTACTCTAACGTCTGGCGCGATTTTCCTGTGCCAATCTAAAGGTATAGACCCCGGCTTTTCGCTCCTAAATGCACTGTGGTCACGCAATAGTAGATGACTGGCTGCGCTTGTATCATTATCACGCTGTCTAAAGTACTCCGATGCATTTGTTACATTTGGCCTTCCGCCTAACCTCAGCCCTCCTTCTAAATCCAGCAATCCTCTCCTTTCTTCTATAGCACCAAGAGTTGCAGCGGATTGCCAAATAAATGGAGCACCGACGATAGGAGTGTATCCAAGAATACTTAACACCGTCATCTCTAGCGTCAGGCTTTGTTGTGACAGCTCAGAACCCTCTTGCAGGGCATTATCAGCAGTACCCAGATATATTGGTTTCGAAAAATCAAGGCGGAACATCTAGTGAATACTCCCGAGCTAAAGGTAGTTTCTACTTAACAAAGGACAGACATGACCGCATCGAGAGCAACCTGACTTCTTTGAGTCTAAAATGCAACTTTCTGACACTCCACGCATCTTGGATATATCTCCCTCCACTTGAAGCGCCTCCTTGGAGTAAGTAACTGAGGCTATTTGCGCCGCTAGTTTTGCGACCCTTAGCCCCTCGGTCAAATGTTGTTGACTTGGGACCCCTCCTTTATGCTCCACCGCTGTAATCGCATTAATTATTCCGCCTTTAGCAATCATCATGAATTCTGCGGCACCAATTGCTGAGGAAACATGATCAAAATCATCATCACTATCCGAAACGATCGGACCCAAAGGCATTGGCGGGACTTCGAACGCTTTTATTTCCTTATGATAATCCGCCAACTTATGCAAGGGCATGTGGCCCGGGCCTTCTAATATTACTTGTGCACCATAAGCTTTAGCCATTCGACAAAACTTTGCCTGGGCGACTAGCTCTTCTTTTGCTACCCGATCAAATCCGTCAGCTACGGAACCGGCCCTAAAGGAAGTCCCAAGGTTAATTACCCCACCATGCTGGGCTGCAATCTTACAGATGTCTTCAAATAACAATTCATAAATATTTACCTTCCTCTTATTCAAGCTCATGTCCCTAAGCACAATGCCGCCGCCCCTGCTTGTTACTGGAACTGCACGGTCCTTTTTTGCCAGTGAAAACAATTCATGACTGGGGGTGCAGTGAATGGTTATGAAATTAACACTACTTTTAAATAAATTTTCTATGCGTTCCAGAAGCTCCGCTTCGTCTAACCCCCCCCTTTCGTTGAAGATTGCGTAATGAGGAAGCACGCCGATAGGGCCGTCAAATTCTGCGCGCATCACCTCCCACAACTCTTTCTTCGCCAACAAAGAACTTAAATCCATCATCAAGTCCGGAGGGTTCTTTAAACTCAAAATACCTCGAACTTTTTTGTATTCACGATTGAAAGAATCGGCCCGCTCAACTCCGACACTTAGGTTTACCTTTACGGGAATACGGTAACCAACGGTCAATTTATTTGGTGAACCATATGTAACGCTATTCATCTGGTATTAGCCGCCCAACGTCGAGGCTCAGGGGGGCGGAGCCTGCGCAGCAGGCTGAGCGCCCTCTGGAGCGACTGGTTGGGCCGGTGCGGCAGGGTAAAACGCACCCTCTGAAAAAGCAGTGTTTCCGCTCTTAAGTAGATAACGTGCATATGGCAGAACCTCAGTTGTTCGCCCTCTGTTTGCTACCCTAGCTAGCTTATTGATCAAGAACGGCACTTCACCATCAGGTGTTCTTCCCAAGAAAATATCCGCAGCATTTACTCGATTTTCTAAAACCTGACGCTTTTCATTGGTGAACAACACTAGCCCATCCTTGAGCGACACCATCAAATTCGGAGATAGATGTCCAGGGTGACGACTACATGCCGTTGCATATCGGTCTGCACGCGTTGCAGGAACCAGAGGAGATTCGTTACAAAGTATGAAGGCATAAATTTGATCAAGTGGCTTGTGTTCAGGGTCAAATGATTCAAGACTGAAGCCTTGCATTGACGTTACGGAGCCGTAGCTGCGAAAGCATGTGGGATCGTTAAAGTAGCGTTGCAATGACTTCACTTTCGCAATCTTATCGACGGCATCGCTGATTTCCGGCGTTCCCAGCGAGCTCTTAATCTCACCAACTGCGATGACACTCTCGCACGGGATGTATGTTGCGGCAGGGTCTCCATTGATGGAGAACACGGGGCAATGATCTTTTTCGTAGAGAATCACATCACATTGGTTTGAAGTGTTCCCGAATGAGTCGATCACACATCCGGTGGCAACAGCGACTTTTTTCGGAAGAACGGATTGCAGCTTATTTCTCACTTCGTGTTCGCGTGCGCTTCCGACTAACCCAGGGGTGGTTCCGCCGCCAGCTCTCACGAAATTGAAGATCAACTCTTCTGCAAGTTCATCAAGAAATTTGTGTGGGCTGAAAGTCTTGTCGATTTCTATGACCTGCTACTCGCTTAGGCCCAACGGTTGCTTCACAAGACACGGCCCTTCCACGCGTTATACCGACGCCGTACAACACCATCCAGCTCTTGCATCTCGGTCTCCTCCTAGTGCATCCCGCTGGTGCATCCCGGCCAATCATCAAGCACAACTGAAGAGCAACTTACCATGCCTGCACCCAAGGACGCGAACTCTGTAGCCCGCTTCTGGGATCGCCACATCCATCAGCTTCAACCCCAATGCATCAAGCCAGCGGCGGCCACGTAGTTCGTGAAACGCGCCAAGCAGTCATCGCCGCCTTCCCCAAACAATAACCCCGTGACCTTGATCAAGATCAAAGCAATGAGTATCTGAAGAATCTGCAAGAACCTGGGACGGGATAACCCCCTTGAAGACTGGCAACGTTGCCTACGTTGCCATTGGGCAATGTTGCCAAGCCAAGCCGTCGATGCTATACGGACGCTGTTGAACACGATTCAATCCGCGTCTGTGAACGCCATCGACGGGAGTGATCATCCCTTGGTCCACTTTGCCAAACAGCACCCAACCTTTGCCCTCCGGGACTCAGTCACACTGCTAAAGCACGGCGGTACTCGAGCGCTTTTCCTGGGAACGCCGGCGTCCCCGCCGGCATTCTTCTCATGCATGCCGGCGAGGACGCCGGCGCTCCCAGGAACCAGCGCTCCCACAGAATGCCGGCTAGGACACCAGCACTCTCCGGCGACGGCCACTCCCCGCCGACGACCACCGCCCTCCCCTACGTGGCGGGCTTGTGGACCAATGAATGATCAAGGCCTTCCCAACAACGAAATCTCTACGTATCAATGATCAACATTGCATCGCCGTAGCTGAAAAAGCGGTACTGCTGAGCGACGGCGTGTCGGTAGGCCGCCATCACTGGGGCATGGCCGGCGAAGGCCGAGACCAGCATCAACAGGGTCGACTCAGGCAGGTGAAAGTTGGTCAGCAGTGCATCGACGACCCGGAAGCGGTAGCCGGGCGTGATAAAGAGTGCGGTCTCCCCGGTGAAGGGGTGCAGTGCCGCCTCGCCGGTAGATGGGGACGACGGCGCCCCACCATTAGACGGGGACAACGATGCCTCGCCGTTGGACGAGGACGAGGACGCCGCCGCCTCAGAGGACGCCGCCACCGCCTCCCCAGCACTCGCCTCCCCAGCAGAAGGCTGCAGCGCCGCCGCGCTCTCGAGGGCCCGCACGACGGTCGTTCCGACTGCGACGACGCGCCCGCCGCGTGCTCGTGTCTCGGCAATCGCGGAGACGGCCGCTGGGGAGACCTCGAGCCGTTCGCTGTGCATTTGGTGGGCCGAGAGCTCTTCGCTGGTGACCGGGGTGAAGGTGCCGGCGCCGACGTGGAGCGTTACCTGCGTCGTCGCGACCCCTTGGGCGGCAAGCTGTTCGAGCGTTGCAGCGTCGAAGTGCAGCCCTGCTGTCGGGGCGGCGACGGCTCCCGGGCGGCTGGCGAAGACGGTCTGATAGCGTTCGCGATCGCTGGCATCGGCTGTGCGCTGGATGTAGGGCGGCAGCGGCACCTCGCCGTGGCGCTCTAGGTAGGCAAGCAGTTCGGCTTCACTGCCGGCGGGCGGCTGGCTCAGATGCAGCTCGAACAGTCGCCCCTGACGCCCACCGACGCGCGCTTCGGCACCGCCCGGCAGCAGTAAAGAGGTTCCGGGGCGCGGCGCCCGATTGGCGCGCACGTGGCAGAGCAAATGCCCGCTCTCGGCGTTGATGATACGCTCGAGCAGGATCTCGACTTGACCGCCGCTGGCCTTGTGAGCCGCTAGCCGCGCCGGGATGACGCGGGTGTCGTTGAGCACCAGCAGATCACCGCTACGCAGATAGCTCGGTAAGTCGGTAAAATGGCGATCGGCCAGCGCGCCGCTGCTGCGGTCTAGTACCAGCATGCGGCTGGCGCTGCGCTGCTGCGCGGGGCGCTCGGCGATCAGTTGTGGGGGTAATTCGTAGTGAAAGTCGCTGCGGCGCACGCGCTGTAGGCTCCTCTGTTACGCTGTGGCTCGTATTATCGAGACGCGGATCGGCGAAGTCGTCTCTGAAGTCGTCTTTTGCGAAGTCGTCTCTTCACTGTGCGAGGACATTTTGTCATGAAACGCTTTTTTAGCGGTTTGTTACCGAGTCAAGGGAAACGCATCGTCGAAGATTTGCAGCAGGGGCGGATCTCGATCCCGATCCCGGAGAGCGCCCTAGCCAATGCGCTGAGCGAGGCGCCCGACCCTGGCGTGCGCGATCTGACCCTGACCTTGGGCGATCAAGCCGAGATCATCATCTCCGGCTACAAGCGCCTTGGAACGTGGATTCGCTTTGTCGCCACCTTTAAGGCCACCCCACCGCCGCTCTACGTCCCGGGTCCAGCCATCGATCTAGCCTTGAAGCGCGCCCGCCCCTTAGGCGCCGGCCCCTTCATCCTTAAGGCGATGCGCCGAATGGAGCAGGTTGAGGTGGTGCGCAGCAAGGCCCGGGTTCGGATCGACTACTGGGTCGAGAAACAGCGCTGGGCCTCTATGCTACCGACCGGCATGCTGGAGTATATCCGGGTTGCCGACATCAGCAGCGATCCAGACCGTGGTGTGCTTTTGGTCAGCCTGAGCCTGGCCATGCCGGAGGGGGAGCCGAAGGGCTGAAATCGGGGCGTGTCCCCCGATCTCACCCCGCCAGCCATCCGGCAGTGGTGAGAACCTCGCCGCTGTGCTTCGGTTGAAGGGGCCTTGATCATTCCTTGGTCCACCTGCCCGCCACGTAGCGGAGGGCAGCGGTTGTCGCCTGGGAGCGCCGGCGTCCCCGCCGGCATTCTTCTCATGCATGCCGGCGAGGACGCCGGCGTTCCCAGGAAAAGCGCTCAACCACCGCCATGCTTCAGCATGTGTGACAGAGGAGCGATGGTGCAGCTCATGCGACTGGCTTTACTTACGCAAAGTTTAGTAGCTCTACTGCGCCAACGCGCCGCTCTCTTCCAGGGCCGCTAGATCTTCGAAACTGATCCGCAGCCGGTAGCGCATCTCGCCGTCGTCGCCCTCTTCCATCGGTTCGACGTAGTCGAGCAGTTCGCTATGCTCGCTGAGCGCCTCGGCAGTGATGTTCTCGCGAACCAGCTTCCCATCCATGATCTGCCAGCTGCGTACATCGCCCGGAACGTCGTTCGGATCGAGGTAGCCGTGGACGATCATCTGCTCGATATTGATCGGCTGCTGGCCGTGCGCTTGGCTAAAGAGCAGGTAGCCTGCCGCCAAACCGGCCAGACCACCGACCAGCATCCCGGTGCTAGTCAGCGGTGGCACAGCGCCCATGCCACGCCGCGGTGCCGGCGCAGCCTGCTGCTGGCCTCCCGTATCGCGCTGCTGTCGCGGCGGCTGCTGCGACGGGCTGCTGCGCGGCCGGAAGAAACCACCGCCGCCCCTGCCTCGTCGCGCCTCGGCCTCGTTCAGACTCGCGCTCACGAGCGTAAGGCTGCCGTAGGGCGTCGGCACCGTCTTAGTGCTCACTTCACCGCCGATATAGAGCCCGACCGCGACAGCCGGAGCCAGTAACCAATAGCCGTTGTTACGCATCGCAACACCTCCCCGCACTCCGATAGAGCGTGCTATTCTCCCAATATCGACTGCAGACGCTTGGAGCGCTGCGGTCGCGGTGGTCCAGGCGTCGCTCCGCGCCTGGGAATCCGCCACCGGGGGTGGCTGCCTTTGACCAAGCCACCCGGCGCCAACGCCGAGGTAAGGGCGGCGATAGTGGCGGCAACGGTGGCGCCTCGGCTCGAGCCTCGGGCCGTTTCCCCGAGGCAGGCGACAGTTGGTGACGGAGACTGAGCCGGTCCGTGGCACTGAGCCGCTGAGCCGCCGGGCGTTGAGCCGCTGAGAGGCACCCACCGCCCAGCCCGAAAGAATATTTATTCTCATTATAGAGAAGAGCCATGACCATCTCCAGCACTTTCGCCCCTCGGCTGCTCAACTGTACACACCGCACTCCGCTCGGCTGGCTGGTTCGGGCGGGTGCGCTGATCGGGATTGCTGCAGCGCTAGTGCTTATTAGTGGTTGTGATAGCAGCGACGGTCCCAGCCTCGCTACCTCACCCTCCGGCAGCGAAGACTTAGGCGAGATCTTTGAGCACCATGAAGTTCTGCTGGACGGCTGCACCACCTGCCACGCTCCCGACGGTCAAGAGGCCGATGGCCCCGACCTGCGCACCGCCCGCTCCTTTCATCGTGATCTGGTCGGCAAGAACGCACCCGATGACTTCCCGAACTGGATCGTCACCTCCAGCTGCAACATGCACTACGACTTCGTTACGCCGAATCGGCCGGGAGACTCCACCCTCCTCGCCGCCCTCTCTGAAGATTGGCAGATTCCGAACTGTAACAGTGCCCTGAGCACTCACGAGACCCAGTATAGCTCCGGCGATCGCCGGCGGGCGCTGGCTGCTCTGGTCACCGACCTCGTCGCCTGGATTGAGGCTGGCGCCCCGCCGCCGAGCAACCCGGTCAACGCCTCGCGGGCTATGGCAGTGATTGAACACCCGGCGCTCGCTGAGTAACCGACCCAACAAGCGGACAACAGGCGAACCGAAAGAGCGGACCCAACAGGCCAACAAGCGGCGTCTACGGCAGCTTCTATGAACGAGCAGAGCCCCACTCCAACACAGCCCCCGGAAGCCGAGCGCACCGCGGCCACGAAGCCCCCGCTCGACGACCAGCGGCGGCGCCGTCGTCGCTGGCCTTGGTGGCTCGGTGGCACGCTGCTCGCGCTGCTGCTTCTCCCCGTACTGCTGCTCTTGGCCGCTTACGCCGTCGTCCGCTCCCCGCTGTTGGAGAGCCAGATCTGGCCGCGGCTGCAGCCGCTCATCGCTGAGCATAGCGGCTGGCAGGTCGAGCTTGAGCGTCTGCGCCTCGACCCGCTACGCAGCCTCGAGATCGCTGGGCTGCGCGCCACTCCGGTAGCGAAAAGCGACGCCCTCGGCGACGAGAGCGCTTGCGACAACCTCCAGTTCGAACTCGCGGAGCTCGATCTGCGCTTCGATCTATGGTCACTCATTCGTGAACGCCGCCTCCACGTCGAGCGGCTAAACCTGCATGAGCCACACTTAAACGGCTGCCAGACCCTTCATCTCGCTGAGGCGCCCCCAGAGGAGGAGCCGGAGACGCCGCCCGACGAGGCGCCCGAGCTCGACCCCCAGGCCTTGATCGGCGAGCTGCTGGCAGAACTCGAAGAGCTGCCGCTGGAGGTCGCGATTGATGCGATCACCGTCAGCGGTGGCCACGCGGCGATTGAGCTGCGCCTCCCCGAGCAGGGGACGCGGATCGCTTGGCACGGTGAACTCGACTTCAGCACCGCCCTGCACGCCCGCCCTGGGGCGCTTCACGGCCACCTGGAGACGCGTCTGCGCTCCTCCGCCCCGCTGACGCTGGTTCAGCAGCACGACGGCGCTGAACGCCTGATCCACCTCAGCCCGCAGCTCGACGCTGCCCTTGGTTGGCAGCTCGCCCAGGGCTCACCGTGGCACTTGGCGATCGACCCGCTGCAACTCGATCTACAACTGCAGCAACCCCACATCGAGAGCCGCGATGCCGAGCTCGAGCTGCACACCCACTGGCCCTACTACCGGCTCCACTTGGCCGAGGCGAGTCGCCTGCTGCTAAACCTCGAGCCGGGACACTGGCCGCTGCACATCGACCTGGAGTTGCACAGCGAGCTGCCGCAGGCGCAACTTGCCCTCGCGGGGCCGGATTGGGGCGCTCTGCGCACCGGCTTGGATCACCACCTAGCGATCGAAAGCCGCGGTTCGATCGATCTGCTGCGCCCCGATCTCACCGATCTACACCTGCACGTCGGTGGTCGACAGCAACTCAGCGATTTGTCGCTGACGCTGCTAGCGACTGCGGATGCGGATGCGGATGCGGATGCGGATGCGGATGCGGATGCGGCAGACGATGCAGCGGGAATAGGAGTGGAGGCAGGAGCAGGAGTTGCAGCTGGAGCTGGAGCTGGAGCTGGAGCTGGAGCTGGAGCTGGAGCTGGAGCTGGAGCTGGAACAGTAGCAATGGCGGGAGCCGTGGCCGAAGCTGAAGCGGGAGAGACGGCAGCGGAGACCGAAGCGCTGACCATCGGCCTCAAACAGGCCGCGCTGACCTTCAGTGCCACTCGCCCGGAGGCTCGCCCAAAACCTCGTCCAGAAACTCGCTTTGATACTGGCCTTGATACTGGCCCAGAACCTGCCCCATGGACTGACCGCGAGCCCCGCCCCGACCCCGAAAACGCCCTCGCCGCGGTCGGCGGGCTCGAAGTCGCTGCCGATCTCGCACTCGTCGGGCTCGACACCCCCTTCTTGACGACTGTTGTCGATCTCCACCCGCGCCTTCAGCTGCAGCTCGACGAAACGCTACAGCGCGTTGCCCTCGCCGCTGCCCTGCAGCTCGATGAGCACGAACTGCTGACCTTAGCGCTCGATCTCGACAACGCCCCGCACCAACTCACCCTGACGCCACGAGTGACGGTGAACCTGCCGCAGGCGCTAGCCGACTACCTCGCCGACTACCTACCGGCCGATCACCCGCAGAGCGCCGCCGGGACAAACGCCGACACAGCCAGCAGATTTGTCACTGAAGGGGTCACCGAAGGAGCCAACGGAGCGGCCAACGAAGCGGGCAATGAAAGAAGCGCCGGAATCGCCGGTGCAATGGGCGGTGCAATGGGCGATGAGATAGCCGCCGAAATGGCCGCAGCCGCCGAGGCCGCCGCGCTGCTCTACACCCTCGGCGATCTGCAGATTGAGTTCGGCGGCCCGCTGCGCTGGTCCCACCCCTTCGCCGAGCTGCTGCCGGCGCTGCTCGACGGCGCGGTGGCCGCGCCGAGCGACGTTGAGCCGTGGCAGCTGCACGCCGATCTGGCCACGACTCTGACCCAGCACGCCCCACCCCGCAGCGCCGAAGGGCTGCTGCTGCCCCACCCGCTGCAGATCACCACGCAGCTCGCTAGCCGCCTGCCGGAGGACGAGCACCGCCTCGCTCTGCACCTGCACAGCGACGGCATCCAGCATCCGCCGCTGCTCGAGCCGCTGCCGCTGGCCCTAGAGCTGCAAACGACGCTCGATAGCGCGCTGACTGCACTCGATCTACAGGGCGCCCTGACCCTCGCCAGGGAACCGGAACCAGCGCTGGCGTGGCAGGTAGCACTGGCGCAGCAGCCGCAGCGGACCGACCTTACCGGCACGCTACAAAGCCATTTCGATCCGCAGTGGCAACGCTACCTCAGCGATCTGGCCGCCCTGGAGCTGCTCGGCCGCGGTGCGCTCGATCTCGATTGGGGGCTTACATTGACCCACGGCGCCGACGATCTCTTCGCCTTCATCGAGACACTCGACCCGCTGCTGGAGTCACTGCCAGAGTCACTGCCAGGGTCACTGCCAGAGACGCTCGCCGCTGAGCTGCGGGTACAGGGCAGCCTGGCTCAGCACACCCCCGGTGCCGAAGCGCCGGCGCACTGGCACGAGCCGCTGCGCTTTCGCCAACACGTAACCCTCGATGGCAAGCGGCGCAGTGCGACCACCCGTGGGCGGTACGACATCCCGACCCTGCACCTGCTCGGTGAAGCGGCAGATGCAGCTGCCAATGCCGACACAGTCGACACGGTCAACAGCGACAGAGGTAACACGGGCAACGCGGGCAGCACGGGCAGCAGCGACCAACCGCCCGACCTCGTGCGCCTATCAGGGCTGACCGTCGACTGGCAGCTGGCTGCAGAGTGGGCCGAGGCGTGGCAAGAGCGCCTCGATACCCGCTTGACCGTGGAGTTCGACGGCGACAGCATCGATCTGCTGCTGGCCGCCCTGCTCGATCCAGAGGCCGAGCCGGAGCTGGAGCTGCCCGAGGAGCTGGAACTGCCCGAGCATCTTGAGCTAGCCCCCGCCACACTGCCGCTGCGGCTGCACGCCGACACCACTCTGAACTTGGCCAGCGAGTCACTGCAGCTGCACGATTTGGCCCTCTCGCTGGGGGCCGGCTGGCTGCGCCAACACGCTGCCGGCGAGGCCCGCTTGGACGGCTCACAAGCGAGCCTGAGTGGTCAGCTGGAGTTGCACCCGCACGATGCCCTGCTGCCGCCCTTGAGCGCTGCCGGCAGCCTGACGCTGCCGTGGGAGGTCCATCTGGCCGATGCCCAGCAGATTTCGCTGCAGGCCGTAGCGCTGGCCGATGGGCTGCGGCTAGAACTCCCCGGAGTGGCCGGTTTAACCGGCATGACGGGGCAGTTTAGCGTCAGCCAAGAGCTGGAGCTGCGCGACGATGGCCGCATCGCCTTCGCCCACCTGCTCACGCCGCACGCCTTTCAGCGGGTCGATTTTACCCGGGTCGAACCCTTTTTGGAGCGCCGCCGAGAGCTGCGTATCGAGTCGCTCTATCTCGATTCGCTCGCCCTCGGGCCGCTTGAGGCCACCCTGCCGATTGAGCAGAACCTCTTTCAGCTTCAGCATTTTAGCCTCAGCCTCTTGGGTGGCGAGATGGCCGGTCAACTCTATCTCGACACCTCACCGGAGGGGTGGAGCTTCGGTCTGCTGAGCCGCCTGACCCGGGTCGATCTGCGCCACCTGCTGCCCGAGACCTTAGCGGCGACCGGCTACGCCCCGGTCAACGCCCGCACCGCCATCGAGCTCGACTTCTCGCGCCGATTGCTGGAGGGGCGGATCGACATCACCGAGATCAATCGCGTACAACTGCTGCAACTGCTCGATCTGATCGACCCCGACCAAGAAGACCCGAACTTGAGTCGGGTGCGTTCGGCACTGCGCATCGGCCATCCGCAGCAGGTCAGCCTCGATATGGAGCACGGTCTGCTCGATCTCGAGATCCGTCTTTCGACCTTCCGGGAGCCGATTCGCATTCGCGGATTGCCCCTCTCACCGATTCTGGAGCGCTTTGCCGCCGAGGCACTGGCGCTGCCCGAGACCTTACCGCTGGAGTGAGTTCGTCATGCTACGACCGCTGATCATTCTCTTGTTGCTCTCATCGGCGCTGCTCCTCAGCGGCTGCGCCGGGATGCTCAACGCCCTAGTGCCGGATGTCCACATCGCCGACCGGCACACGGTCATGGAGGCCGACGCCGCCGGCGAGTGGCCCGAGCTCGAACAGCGACTGCGCTACGATCTCAACCGCGGCCCGCAGCCGCTGCCCGATCTCGTCGAGCCGCTGGAGCAGCAGGCGACCTTCCGTGTGCTCAACGACGAGTTCGTCATGCCGACCGGGGAGACGAAAGCGACCGAAGGGACTGAAGCGGCCGACGAGGCCCGGCAGAGCCAGCGTGCAACGGAGCGGGACGATGGCTAGCCTGACGCCTGAGCGCACTCCACGTCTTGTCCCACTCATGCCCGCGATCGTGGCCGCGATCGTGGCCTTGAGCGTCGGCTCCGTCACACTCGCCACGGTCGCACTGGCCGACGACGACGCCCCGCACTGGCACGGGAACCGCATCCTGCCGCCGGAGAAGGTCACCGTCGGCCCCACCGACAACTACCAGGGGCAGCTCGATCCGAGCGGCGATTACCTTGTCTTCACGCGCCATCGCCACCTGCTCTCTCAGGTGGTGTTGCAGCGGCTAAGCGACGGCACCCGCCGCGACCTGCTCGCCCCCGAGCACGACTCGAAAGATCCGGCGTGGTCGCCCGATGGCCGCTACTTGGCCCTAACCGCCTTTCAACCGAACGCACTCGGCAGCGTCTGCCTGCTGCCTGTCGAATCGACGACGGCGTCCACAACAGGGCGCCGCAGCGGTGCCCCCTGGCCGCTGCGCCGCGGCGGCGAAACATCGCAGCAGCTGGACTGCCTCAGCGAGCCGGGACAGCGCGCGTGGCTGCCCTTTTGGATCGATCAGGAGCGCATCGGCTACCTGCGCAGTGCCGGCGCCGGGCGCGGCAGCGAACTGGTCATCCAGCAGCTCGGTGACTCTCTGAACGGCGACGGCAGTGGCAATGGCAGTGACAGCGGCGACAGCGAGAACGACAGCAACAGCAAGCGGCCGTCGCCCGAGGTCGTGCTGCGCGGCGCCCTCTCCGCGCCCAGCGCCTCGCCCGATGGCCGCTTCCTGGTCTACCACCGCCAGGACGACCCGGAGCGGACCGGGCTCCACCTCTACGATCTGCAGCGCGAGCGTGAACACGGCCCGCTGCGCTTCGATCTGCCGGGGATGAGCAGCTACGCCGTGATCGACAGCGAGCGCGGCGAGCTCTACTTCAGTCACTACCTCAGCGACACCGATGGCGATCAGCGGATCGACGGCGAAGACCACAGCGTCATCTTTCGCCTCCCGCTTGAAAAGGCACTGGCGGCCGATGATGACGAAACGCGCCTGCTGCCTGAGCAGCTGACCTCCCTCGCCCACGACTGCAACTTCCCGAGTCTCCACGGTGAGAAGATCTACGTCACGTGCGCCCACGAAGGCTCGCTCGATATCTACCGGTTGCCGCGCAGCGGGCAGATCCCGGCGCACTGGGGCAAGACCGAACTGCTGCGCGCCCACGCGACCGCCTTTACCTACGAAGATCGCGCCTTCATTCTCAATGTGCTGCGCCATCGCCACGCCGCCTCGGCCTCGGCATCGGCATCGGCATCGGCATCGGCGACAGCAACGGCGGAAGCGCCGCGTGCCGCCGACTCGGCCAGTACAGCGAGCGCACCGAGCGCAACAGACGCAACGAGCGCGCAAGAGGCCGAGTGGCTGCTGCGGCTGCTCGCCAACCACTTGGCGATGGGCCAGTTTGTCGCCGCCCACTTCTACGCTGAGCGCTTGCAGCACTTCTACGCCGCGCACGAAGCGGAGGCCAATCACGGGGCGTACGCCGACTTCTTCGCCAACCTCGGCCACCTCGTCGAACTGCGCACTGAGGCCCGGGCGCAGCCGCGCGGTCTCGTCACGGCCCGTTTCCGCCAGCGCATCGAGGCGACCCGCGAGCGCCTGCAGCCGGCCCCCGACGCCCCAGAGAGTGCTCTCTTCATGGCGTGGCTCGACGCCTTACAGCAGCGCCCCGAGCAGGCCCGCAGCCGTCTGGCCGAGCAGCCCGAGCAGGCGCTGCCGCTGGCCCGCTATCTGCGCTACGAACTGCTGCAGCGGCTCGATGCCGATGACCCCGCGGCCCTGCTCGCTCACGCCCTGGAGGCGAGCCGCGACCCGATCATCGCCAGCTCGGCACGGCTCTTCTACACCCACCACTTCCTGAATCGACTCGCCGAAGAGGTCAGCGACCCGCAGCAGCGCCAAGAGCGGCTGCGCGAGGTGCAAGCGGAGAGCGACGATCGCCGTGTTCGCGATCTCATCGCCAACGAGATCGATCTGCTCGATCTCGCCGCGGCGACCGAGACGCGGGAGCAGCGCCAGCACTACGCCACCGTGCTAGAGCGGCTGCGCGCCTATCAGGACGACCCGCAGATGCATCGGGTCATGCACGTACGGGCGATCCGCTTGATGGCGCAGGCCGAGCTGCCCGACTTCATGGAGCTGATGTCGCGCCACTGGCTGATTAGCACCCCGGTGCGCGATATCCCCTTCGCCACCACCGCCGAGCAGTACGCCATCATCAACCTCAACCAGGCCTACGGCGACTGGGCGGCCGACGACGATCACAGCGCCCTGAACGCCTTCTACAGCGTACTGCGGCAGACCAACGACCTCGAAGCACTCTATAACCTGCTCGTCATCGGCCACCACCGCGACGCTCCGGAGGCGCGCAAGGAGCGTATGGAGCGGCTTTACGGGCAGCTGATCGACGAGGGCATCCTCGACGACCACGAGCGCTACGCCGACACTGTCCGGCTGCTGCTGACCACAGCCGAACCGTCACCGCGCGAGCTGCGCACTGCCATCGAGCAGCTCAGCCCGATGCAGCGCAGCGGCCTCGATGCCGGGGTCAGCGATCTGCTGCTCGGCTACCTCCACCACCGCCTGCTGCTCGCTGAGCAAGACGGCTACCGTCACGACCGCGAGCGCTATCAGCGTGCTCACCACCACTACATGCAGGCGCTCGATCTGGCCTTCGCCAACCCGCGGGTGCAGGCGGCGGTGCTCGAAAACCTTGGCCAACTCCACTTTGCCGTGCGCAACCACGGCATGGCAGCGGCCTTTTTTGGTCAACGCCTCACCCTGCCCGTGACCAGTGACGAGGCAGAATTGTGGCTGCGCCACCGCTACGCCCGCGCCCTCTTCTACACCAACCGCATGGCGGCAGCCGCCGCAGAGGCGGAACGGGCCGTCGCGCTGGCCCGAGCTGGCCACCCGGCCACCGTCAAAGACGACGAACTCGCTGCGCTGATCGAGCGCAGCGCCTTCTACGCCGTGCAGGCTGGCGACTACGCCCACGCCGATCGGCGCTACCGCGAACTGCTCGGCGAGACAACCGCAGAGGGTGAACCGGCGACTGCGGCGCCGCCGTGGGGGGAACTCAGCGCGCTCAACCGCGTCAAGGCGACCTTCAGCCACGGCTACGCCCTCTTTCGGCAGGGAGAGAACGCCGCGGCCACCGAGCGCTTCCAGAAGGTGCTCAGCGCCCTGCCCGATCTCGACGTCCCGGAGGCCCGCCCCGGACAGCCGGCGGTCTTTCACCCGCGCCGACTCCAGCTGCAAAGCTACGGCTTTCTTGCCCAGCTCGCTGCCGATGAGCCACAGCGCAGCGCCTGGCTAGAGCGGCGCATCGCGCTGCTCGAGGAGATGCAGAGTCGCCGACCGCGCTACGGCTTCGATGAGCTCGGGCGCTTAGAGCAGCTGATCCGCGCCCGGTTGCAGCTGGCCGCCAGCCATGAGGCCCAAGGCGAACACCGAGCGATGGCGCGCACCATGCGCCGTGCCCTGCGCGATCTGGAGGCTTACAGCGACGCCGGCGGTGCCTATAACAGCCAACCGGTGTTGCAGACCCTCTATAACTTCCTCACCCTCGGCGGCGCCCATCCGGAGGCCTTCGCTGAGCCGCCGGAGCGCCTCGCCGAGCTGATCGCAGCGACCTACGACGATCTTGAGATCGAGCCCTACACGCCGCCGCTCAATCACGCCCGACGCCTGCGTCTGGCACTGCTCGAGGCGTACTTCGCGTGGGGCCAGGGCGAGTGGTCGGCCGAGGAGGTGCGCGAACGGATCGCGGAGCTGCGCGCCGACGACGCCTGGCAGGAGCTAAAAAGGCGCCGCGCCGATCTTCACAGCGAGTTGGAGGCGTTGGCCGCAGGGATCGCGGCCCAGGCGGGGTGAGCAGTTCCCTCTAGAGCGCTAGAGCACCACCACGGCGAGGGTGGCGGCGATGCCGCCGGCTGCCGCTGCGGCGTAGCAGCCGCGGCGCGCTCGTGGGCCAGCGTCGATGCCCAGGTCGTGCAGCAGGTGGTAGCCGCGGTGGGCGCTGTGCAGCAGTAGCAAGGTGATGAGCACGACGATGGCTGCCGCTCCCACGCCGCTTTGCAGCAAGGCGTGCAGCGACTCGTAGTCGAGCAGTTCGACGCCGCGGCGCTCGGCCAGCGGCACCACCCAGCCGGTGTAGAGGATCAGGGCCGGGGCGATCAGGGCGGCCAGTGTCCCTCCGGCGCTGAAGAGGAGCCAGAGTGGCGGTTCGTTGGAGCGCTGCATCGACATTGTTCTTCCTCCCAGCGCGTTACGCCCACGTCAAATAGAGCAGCAGCGCCACCGAACTGACCCCAGAGAGTATCCAGGCCAGGCGGCGCCAGCCGACATCGTCGAGTCGTCCGCCGAAGAGAGGCGGCATAGTCAGTGGCAGCAGACGAATCCACGTCACTGCATGGTAGAGGGCGGCGGCGAAGGCCAGTAGGTGGGCCAGATACGACCACGGTGAGTGGTGGGCTGCGCGCCACAGCTCAAAGGCCGCCGGTCCGATCGCTAGGGCAAGCAGGCCGACGAGCAGCCACAGCGCATAGAGGCCCAGCAGCAGGCTGGTCGCCTCGCGCACCAAGTAGCGCTGGTAGTCGCGATCGCCCAACCACTCGCCGATGCGGCGCGGGGAGGGCTCGTAGGGTTCACCTTTGATCGGTTTTGTGGTCGAGACAGTCGTCGACACTTGAGTCGACCTTTTGGCCGATGTTGTTGCCGGCCCCGCGGTCGCCTTGCCGGTCGGCCGTGTACCCGAGCGTGTAGTCGGCCTGGTCGTCGGTCCGCTCACTGTCGTCACTCCTTACCAAAATGAACGAAGGGGTCGCCTATTTCGGGACGGCTGATGCCAGAATGTACCGCTGACCGACTTCTGGGGGCGCACTCGGCCTCACACTGCCTCATTTAGACTTGACCCCGACCGCGGCCAGCCTCGGTTGGCCTCACCCACGGCGACGAAAGAGCTTACTACCGAGCCAATCGAGTGCACTCGGCAGCTTGTTGCGATTGATCGCGCGCGCCGGATCGACGCCCTGCGGGCAGACCTGCGAGCAGGAGCCGACCAGGGTGCAGCCCCAAACGCCCTCTTCGCTGTTGAGCAGCGGTTGCCGAGCGTGGCGACCACCGTCGCGATCGTCGAGATTGTAACGCTGCGCCAGTGCCAGCGCCGCCGGACCGATAAAGCTGCGATCGCGGTCGTACTGCGGGCAGGCGGCGTAGCAGAGCAGGCAGTTGATGCACTGCGCATGATCGTAGTAGGCCGCCATCGCCGCTGGGCGCTGGCGATAGGGGCCATCGGCTGGCGTGCGCGCCTCTTGCGGTTGCAGATAGGCCTGGACGCGCCCCATCTTCTCAAGAAAGTCGCTCGGGTCGATGACCAAATCGCGCACAATCGGCAGGTGTGCCAGCGGCGCGATGCGCAGCGGCCCCGGGGCGAAGTCGCGCAAAAAACTATGGCAGGCGAGCGCCGGCTGATTGTCGATCATGCAGCCGCACGTCCCGCAGATCGCCATTCGGCACGACCAGCGAAAGGTCAACGTGCCATCGAGGCGGTCTTTGACGTACTGCAGCCCCTCCAGCACCGACATATCGTAGCTATACGGCACATGGTAAGTCTGCCAGTACGGCTGCGCATCGTGCTCGGGGTGGTAGCGCTGCACCTGCAGCTCGATCTCGCCACACGGTTCACTCACGCGCTGCACCCTCCCTGCTGCCGGCCGTCTCGCCGCGCTCCCCAGTCGCTCTCTCGCCGGTGGCTATATCACCGGTAGCCGCTGCGCTGCCACCGGCCGCCACAACGCTAGGCCCCTGATCGTGCGCCTCCTGGACCTGCTGAGCCTGCTGCGTCTGCTGCTCCGCTGCCGCACCGTAGACGCGGCTCTGCGGCAGACTGCTGGTGATCGTCACCGGCGCGTGACGAATCTGCGGCGGCCCCTGCCCCTGAGAGTACGCCAGGGTGTGGACCAAGAAGCGTTCGTCGTCGCGCTCGGTAAAGGCGTCGTTGCGCATGTGGGCGCCGCGCGACTCCTGCCGTGCCAGCGCCGAGGCCGCCATCGCCTCAGCCAGTTGCAGGGCGTACCCGAGCTCGATGGCGCTCAGCCACTCAGTATTAAACGCGCGGCTGCGATCGTCGAGGCGCACCCCGCGGCGGTAGCGCTCGCGCAGCTCGGCGAGCTCGTTGCAGGCGTGCTGCAGTCCGGCGCCGTTGCGAAAGATGCCGACCTCATGCTCCATGATCTGCTGCATCGCCTCGCGCAGTTCGGCCACGCGCATCCCCTCATCGTTGCGCAACAGCCCCAACCACCGCTCAGCCGCCGGCTCGGCAAGCTTGACCGTAGACCGCGCGCGCGCTGAACGCTCCGACGACCCGTGATCGCTCCTCTGCCACCCGGCTCCGGCACCGGCATCGCCGCCGTCCCGGACCCAGCGTGCCGCCGTCTCACCGGCGTTGCGACCGAAGACCAAGATCTCTGCTAACGAGTTAGAACCGAGGCGATTGGCGCCGTGGATGCCGGTGCTCGCACACTCACCGGCGGCGAAGAGGCCGGTGAGTTCGGTCGCCCCACTAAAGGCGGTTGGAATCCCGCCCATGGTGTAGTGCACGGCGGGGCGGACCGGAATAGGCGCGGTAACCGGATCGACGCCGACGAAGTGACGGGCGATGTGGGTGATCATCGGCAGCCGCTCAAGGATACGCTGCTCGCCGAGATGACGCAGATCAAGATGGACGGCGCTGCCCTGCGGTGTAGCCACGGTCCGCCCGGCTTGATCTTCGTGCCAGAAGGCTTGTGAGAGTCGATCGCGCGGCCCGAGCTCCATCGCCTTCGGTCGCGGCCACGGCTCCGCCGGTCCGAGCCCGTAGTTCTCGAGGTAGCGCTCGCCATCACGGTTGGTCAGGATACCGCCCTCGCCGCGGCACCCCTCGGTGATCAAGATGCCGCTGCCGGGCAGCGCCGTCGGGTGCCACTGCACAAACTCCATATCGCGCAGCGGCACGCCGTGGGCGTAGGCCATCGCCATCCCCTCGCCGGTGACGATACCGGCGTTGGTGTTCTGGGCAAAGAGCCGACCGGCGCCACCGGTGGCCAAGATCACCGCCGGCGCCCGCAGCACCACCGGCTCGCCGCTGGCAATGGCGAAAGCCAGGACGCCGCACACTTCGCCGTCGTCGACCAGCAACTCGGCGCAGAAGTACTCATCGAAGCGCTCAATGCTCGGAAAGCGCAGCGAGGTCTGAAAGAGGGTGTGCAGCATGTGGAAGCCGGTCTTATCGGCAGCGTACCAGCTGCGCTGCGCCGTCATACCGCCGAAAAAGCGCACATGGATGGAGCCATCGGCCTGGCGACTCCACGGGCAGCCCCACTGCTCCAGCTGCACCATCTCATCAGTGCAAGCGGCGACAAAGGGCTCGACGACGTCCTGATCGCTGAGCCAATCGCCACCACGGACCGTGTCGTCGAAGTGGGCGGCTAGCGTGTCGTCAGCGCGCGCTACCCCGGCCGCCCCACCCTCGGCGGCAACCGTGTGGCTGCGCATCGGCAGCACCTTTGAGACTAGGGCGATGCGCAGCCCTGGATCGCACTGAGCCGCGGCGATGGCCGCTCGCAGCCCGGCACCGCCGCCGCCAACGATGAGGATGTCGTGTCTTAAAGTCTGGATAACTGCCCTCCTGTTTCTGCTCTCCTGCCCCGCCGCGCTGCCATGATCGCTCTAGTCCTATAAGAGCTAGCCGACAATATACCAGCTCGCGAAATCAATTGATCAGCATATGCGCCGGATGGAGCAGCCCTCCTTGCGCTGCTTCCGTTACATACCCTATGAGCCGACGAGCACTTGAACGAGGCTCGAGCCGCGGCAAAGCGACGCAGACACACAAAAGCCCCACCCCGCCCCCTCGGGCCAATCAACTGGAATACTTCCAAGTCAAGTGTTTGCGCCACACAGTGTTTGCGCCACACACAGACCGGCGCGCGCCCCCTTCGCTTTTTCTGACCTTTTTCTGCGTAATCACCCATATGGGTGATGCTACCCGTAGACAAGAGGTCTATATTCCCTCAGAGGAGGCCGGTGTTTCAGCACTTGGCCGAGTACCATCCTCACGGAGGGCAAGAGCTATGAGATCCTACCCGTACCTCCCCCCACGGTTCGGTTTGGGTTACGCCCCAAAACGACTCGGCCAGGGGCTACTGGTGGCAGCGCTGGCGATCAGCCTCAGCGGTTGCCTAAGCGACGATAACGACAACGGCACTGCATCGGGCGAGATGCGCGTCGAGAACAACACGTCCCAACCCAGGGACAACCGCGGTGTCTACTTCGCACCAGTCTCCCCTCCGGGTACTCCCTTTGGAGGTGGAGCCACGTTCCTCGCCCCGGGCGGAGGTCCTGGTATCTCCCACCAAGGCTCGGTGATTCTCTCCCCCGGCGAGCACTACGTCTGCGTGGAGCGACATCAAGCCGACTCACTGACTGGTCCCGCTACTTTCCGAGGCAGCACGATCCTTCCGCACACCGTGGATATCCCTTCAGGCGGTGAAGGAACCTATGGGCCGAATCGCGAGCCCGTCTTGCGAATCGGTAATCTGAGCTTTGACAGCCAGGAGCGCTGCTCCGACCGCCAACCACCGATGACCGGCGGCCCCGGCACGGGGGTGGCCCTGCAAATCGACCCCGATGAGATCAACGACGGCAACAGCGGGCAGACCTACTCGTTCGATTTCAGGGCGGACCGGATTCCGTCTCACGTGCGCAGTGTGACCTTCAACATCTCTTGGGGCGATGGCAACTCCGATAGTGAAATCGTAACGGTCAGCAACGGTACAGCCCGCCACAGCGCTAGCAAGGCCTATGAACGCGACGGCATGTTCGGCCTAGTGGTGACGATGGACGATGAATCCGGACAGCAGCTCGCCAGCGCTGACGCCCTGATCACCATTGGCCAAGTGACAACCCGTCCGACCATCGACCTCAATGCCTGCGACACCTGGGTAGCAGCCAACAGCGGCGGCCAAGGCGGTACTCGAGATCCTTGGGATATCAGCTCCATTCCGAGGGGCGCAAAATTTGACATCAAGTTCGACGCGAGGAACATACCGGACAAGTACATCGTCCGCTACGAGGGGCAGGTTGTGCTCGATACCGGCTGGCGCGGTGCTGATAGCTATGAGGGGAACCCGCTTTATCCTGGCGGTATCGCTGGCCCGGGAGCGGATGAAGAGCACGATATCTTCCGCAAAGGGAGTACCGACAACTTCCACGTGACCGTCATCGGCCCGCAACGTAACACCGTCTGGTATTACAGCATCCGCTGCCGTACCGACTGAACCATCAGACAGGTCACCACTCTCAGAGTGGTCAGCCAGCAGGACGCAAGGCAACAGAGGGCCGCCCCGCTACCCAGCGGGGCGGCTCTTTTCGTACTAACACCCGTACACAGCCGCTCGCTCTACTGCCGTAACACCCCCGGGCCATCCAGCCCTTCGACCCGCTCGACCTCCCGAGTGTCCCACTCGACGGTGTAGGCCACTTGCCAAGTCACCTCTTCACCGGGCGCTAGCTCCTTCTCCCACGCCCCGAGACCACGCACCCCGCGGGCATCGGTCTGCGTCGGGGCATCGCCGCGCAGTCGCACGCGCACTCGATCGTCGTCAGCGACCGGCAGGGGCTCTAGTACCTGCACCGTGACGGGGATGTCGTAGCCGTTGCGCACCTTCAGCTCGATCACCCGCTCACGCGCTCGCGATTGGCGGAAGAAGCCACTGGCATCGACCTCTTGATCGCGCACCACGCGGCGGCGCAGTTCGACCTGATCGGCCTCGCCGAGGGCCAGCTCGACCGTCTCACCGGGGGCCACCGGTCGGCGCAGCCGCTCTTCGCCGACTTGTACCTGTTCGCGTCGGAGACTGATCAGGCCGGCCGGCCAGGCCGTCTCGCCGGTGTTGCGCAGTTCACCGACAAAGAGTGCGCGCTGCGGCTGCTGCGGCAGCCCCACCACGCGCAACTCGCCGGTCATCTTCGGTGTCGCCAACTCGACCTCGCTCGCGCGCCCGGCCGGTACATCGATCCGCCCAAGCGGCCAGTAGGCGTCGACACGCTCGGCAATCACCGCCTCCGGGGGCGCACTGGCGGCATCCATCTCCATCGCCGAAAGCACCCGCGATTCGCTGACGCGCCGCCGGGCATCGGCGGGTGCCTCGAAGAGCGGACGAAGGATCCACGGCCGCAGCGGCGGTAACAGCCCGACGCCGGGACCGCTAGCCTGGCGGCCAGAGAGGGTCGTGTCGACATCGGGCAATGGGTCATCACCGCGATGGTCAATGGCGGCTCGCAGCTGCCACGTCAGCGCCCACCCTGCCTCGTCGCGCTCCAGGTCAGCTCGATAGCGCGGCTCCCAGCGGATATCGCCGCGCTGGGCAATGACGGTAATCGTCTCGCCGGCATCGCCCGGATTGACGATCGCCGCCCCGTGCAGAGTGCTGCGGAGCGCCTGTTGGCGCTCGCGTAAGCTGCGCTGCGCCTGCGCCAACTCCGTCTCGAGCGCCTGGCGCTGCTGGCGCATCTCCAACCGCTCTTTACGCAGCCTCTGTGAGGTCTCCAGCAGTTGCGCAGCGAGCGCCTGCCAATCGGTGCGCGCGACCAGATCCTCCGGTTGCACCGCATCGATCCGCTCGATTGCGCGCGTCTGGGCGCGCTCGGCCTCTTGACCGACTTCGATCTCGTGCTTAAGCCGCTCGATCTCATCGCCTATGGTATCGAGGCAGCGGTTGATCGCTGCGGCCAACTCGGGGGCTAAGCGGGCCAAGGCCCCCTCCTGCGGCGGGCGCGCGGCACTATCGAGCTCGATCCGCTCCAGATAGGGGGAGCGAGAAAAGTCGCCGCTGGCTCGCAGCTCGACCGTGTTGTGCGCCACTCCACGTGGCAGGATCAGCGGCTCGGCGGCCGCCCCGGTCGCGACGATACGGGCGCCATCACGGTAGATCTCCGCTTGCTCGACGGTGGGAAAGGGCCACGGGTCGGGGAGATCGGCGCACGCCCAGAGCGGCGCCGCGCCACTTCCGAAGACCAGTAGCACGAGTGTTGAAATTGCTGAGCGCCGCCTGAACATATCGCCCTCTCCTCTTGAAACCGCGGTTACCGGGAGCCATCGTAAGCTAGAGTGGTGATCAACGCGACGGAGCTAGAGCGCACGGATTGCGCGCCGGCTCCACAGCGCGGAACTCAGGCGCGTACTCGCCACCCCTACTCTCTACTAGCGCAGACCGCGACAGACCGCAAGCAAGGAGGCTGACTTTGAAGCACACCGTGAAGCGCATCCCTTATTGTCAACGCATCGACTCTCTTCGATCCGCCTGGGCTGTTCAGGCCGCGTGGACCACTCAGACCGCCTGGGATCACTGGGCTGCTCGGATTGCCTGTACACAACCTCTTTACACCGCCCGCACTTGGTTCCGCCGCAGCGTCTTTACTCTGTACCCGCCGCTCTGCCGCATCTGCGCCGATCCCGGCCACGATCAGTTAGACCTCTGCTGCAGCTGCTACAGTGCACTGCCGTGGAATCGGAACGCCTGTCCTCGTTGTGCTCTGCCGCTCCCTGGGCCGCTCCCTGGGCCACTCACGGCCGCTGGCACAGGCCCTGACACCGGCGGCGACGCCAGCTCCAGCAACAGCAACAGCAACAGCAACAGCAACAGCAACAGCGAAAACAATTGCAATAGCGATAGCGACAGCTGCAACAGCAGCAATCTCAACCTTACTCTCAGCCGCAATCGCACCGCCCGAACGTGCCGCTGCCGCAACAGCACTTGGCCCTTCGCCAGTGCGCACGTGCCACTCCGTTACGAAGGGGTCATCGCCAAGCTCATCGGTCAATTCAAGTTCCGTGGCCGTCTCGCCGACGGTCAGCTGCTCGGGCAACTGCTCGGCCGCTCGCTGCTCGCCACGCTGCAACGCCGTGATACGCCTGATACGCCTGATACGCCGCTTGCCCCCGTTGTCGTGCCGTTGCCACTCCACCGCCAGCGCCTCCGGGAACGCGGCTTTGAGCAGACCGGAGAGCTCGCCCGCGCACTCAGCAGCCTCCTGCCGACGCTCCGCGTCGAGCCGCTGCTGGAGCGCCACCGTGCGACCCGCGCCCAATCCCAGCTAGAGGGCATTGAAGAGCGCCGCCGCAACGTTCGTGGGGCCTTTTCAATCGTCTCGCGTTCAGTCGTTTCGCGCCGGGGCATCCCGAGGCACGTCGCGCTGCTTGATGATGTCGTCACCACCGGGGCGAGCGCCGAGGCGGCGGCTTTGACGCTGCTCGAGGCCGGCGTCGAACGGGTCGATCTGTGGGCGGTCGCCCGCACCCCCGCAAGCCGCCCGATCAGCTAAACGCCACCGCCGCAGCAGGTATCGACCTCAGCGGGTATCGACGTCGCCGATCACCCGGCGCGGATAGCGGGTCTGGTAGTTCGCCCCGAAGAGCCGCTGGTGGATCCGGGTGTTGTGGTGCAGATCCCAGTCGAGCTGGCCAATCCGCCGATAGTAGAGCGTGACAAAGGACGAGGTGATGACGATGAAGGCCGAGTAGAGGATGGCGACCCAGAGCATCTCGCTTTGGATCGGCTCGGCAAAACTCAGCATAATAATAGCCAGGGCGATCGGTCCATTCTGGATGCCAGTCTCAAGCGAGATCGCACGCTTAAAGCGGGGCGGCAACCGAAAAGCGGTCGCGGTCCCGTAGCCGAAGAGAAAACCGACCAGACCGATACAGACCGCCGCAACGTAGATCTCCCACGGCGTCGCCAAGAAGTACTCAGTGCGCAGCAGCAGCGCCGAGACGAGCAAAAAGAGAATCACGATGATCGCCATAAAGCCGGCGGTATCTTCCGCTGTCTTCGCCCACCCCGGTGAGTAGCGGCGCAGCACCATGCCGCCGATCACCGGGACGATCACCAGCAGCAGCGAGGCGACAATATTGCCGTACGGGATCACGAAGTGGGTATCGGAACCGGCCTCCCGCAGCTGCGCATCGAGCTGTTCGGCAAAGCCGCTGGCGTAGAGGTCCAACAGTAGCGGCATCATGATCAGCGCCAGCATGGTCGAGGCGGCCGTCATCGAGATGCTCAACGCGAGCGAGCCGCGAGCAAAGTAGGCGAACATGTTCGAGGTGCTGCCGCCCGGCAGGCAGCCGATCAGGATCAAGGCGATCGCCTTAGCCGGCGAGAGCTGCAGCAGGTGAGCAAGGCCGAAGGCGATCAGCGGCATCAGGCCGAACTGCGACAGAAAGCCGATCAGCATGCCGCGCGGGCGCTGCAGGGCGTGGCGAAAGTCTTGCGGGGTCAGCGCCGCCCCCATCCCAAACATGATGATCAGGATCATCAGGGCGAGCAGGCCCTGCTGCATCGGATTGATCAGCTGCTGCTCGATCTCCATGCCGGATTGGCTCCTATCTCGTTCGCATCGATCTCGTTTGCATCGCGGTCACCATAGCCCGGTAAGACGCCTTCCTGCTTCCCTATTGGTAGAGCGACTCGATCTCATGAGCGTACTTCTGGGCCACCACGTGGCGTTTGACCTTGAGCAACTGAGTCAACTCCTCGCCGGTAGCAAAGCGCTGCTCAAGTAAACGAACACGCTGAATCCGCTCGTGCGCTCGAAAGCCGTTGACCGGCGCTATACGAGTCTTAATCTCGGCCTCGACCGAGCGGCGCGCCTGGGCATCGGCGGCCAACTCGGCCACTGAGCCCACCGCCCAACCGGCGTCGCGAAAGCCCTCCAGTGAGGGGACGATCAGGGCGGCCGGATAGCGCCGATCTTGGCCGACGACAACGCACTGCTCGATCAGCGGTGACTGGGTCAAGTTCAGCTCGATGGGGGCTGGCTCCAGGTTCTCGCCGTTGGCCAGGACGATCGTCTCCTTGCAGCGGCCGACGATCTGCAGACAATCACCGTGGCTCACCACACCGATGTCGCCCGTATGGAACCAGCCGTTGCGCAGCGCCTGAGCGGTGGCCTCGGGATTGCGATAGTAGCCCTTCATGACCTGCGGGCCGCGCACCACGACTTCACCCTTGAGCCCGCGTCCACCGTCGCGGCGCTGCGGATCGGGATAGAGTACGGCACCACTCTCCAGGCAGACGATGCGCAGCTCGGTCCCGCGGATCATCGGCCCAACCGTGCCGATCATCAGCTGCTCGTAGGTGCGCACTGCGAGCACCGGCGAGGTCTCGGTCAGCCCGTAGCCTTCGAGCACAGGAATGCCGAGGTAGTTGAAAAACCGGTCGATCTCATCGGGCAACGCGCCGCCGCCGGAGACCGAGCCCTTGAGATTACCGCCGACCGCTAAACGCACCTGCTCGAGCACGGCGGCGTTAAAAAAGCCGTACCACGGCAGCAGCAACAACCACCGCAAAACGTGAACGACACCGGCGAGCGCGACCCAAGCGCGCGGCTGGCGGTAGAGATCGGCGCGCCGCCCGGTTAAGAAGAAGACCGACTCTTTGTAGTGGTGACTGAGGAAGTAGGCGATCCGAAAGAGCGCGCGGCGCATCGGGTGGCGCTGCCGGATCGATTTCAGGATGCGCTGATGGAGGCTCTCCCAGAGGCGCGGGGCTGAGCCCATGAAGGTCGGCTCGACGTTGCGCAGATCCTCTTGCAGCGTCTGCACACTCGAGTAGTAGGTACAACAGCCTTGACTGATGGCGAACATCTCGAAGACGCGCTCGTAGACGTGCCAGATCGGCAGGATCGAAAGGACCCGATCGGCGCAGTTGATCTTAATCGGGATATTCTCGATCTGCGAGATCATGTTCGCGTGGGTCAGCATGACCCCCTTCGGCGCCCCGGTCGTGCCCGATGTATAGATCAGCGTGAAGAGATCGTCGGGTCGCAGGGCCGCAACACGCTCTTCGACACGGCGGTCACCGGCGGCACGCAGCGCCTCGCCGTCTTCGATGAGTTGATAGAGGTGGCGCGTCAGCGGCTGCTGCGGCTGCGCCTTGGGGTGCATCAGAATGAGCTGCTGCAGGTGAGGAAGACGCTCCCGGAGCGCCATTAGACGCTGCTCCAGCGCCTCGCTCTCGACAAAGGCGACCGTGACCCCGGCGTGGCCGAAGATCGTGACGATCTCTTCATCGGTGACATCACTGCCACGCGGCACATTCGCTGCACCGGCGAGCTGCGTGGCGCAGTCAGCGATGATCCACTCCACGCGATTATCGGCGAGCAGGCCGATATGGGCCTGCCGCTCCAGTCCCAGATCGATCAGCGCCGTTGCCAGCGCTTGTCCCTGGGCGTAGAGCTCGCGAAAGCTAAGCGGTGACCACTCATTCGCGGCACGGCGCGTTGCAAAGGCCGGCAGCTCGCCGAAGGTGGCGGCGGCGCGCGCATAGAGCTCGGCTAGGTGCGGGGCCGTCACACGGTGCGTCGTCGGCTGCCGGTGACGCAAGCGCAGAAAGTGGGTCATGTCGTGATCATGGCAAGGGCAAGGTCGGGTTTGGGTTCAGTCTTAGGCTCAGGTTCAACTCGGGTTCAGTTTCAGGTTCAAGTCCTAAAGCCACTAACAGAGCGCGGATAGGCGCGGACAGATACTAGCGCACCGGCGCAGCCGGACCAAAACAAAGGTACCCCAGGACACGATCAGGATTGCCGCAGGCGGCTATAAGCCCTAAACTGCGCGGCGGTGTGCCGTAGTTATACTGGCCAGGCCACCGTTCGAGGTATTGCGCATCAGCTCGTGTAGCACACCTGTTGAGTACCGCCGTTTGTAGTACCGCCATCTGTCCTGGAGACGCCGTCTGATGAGTACCGAAAAGGATCCCACCAAAGGGTACGTTGCAATTTTGGGTTGGAGCATCAATTGTATTGATGCCCTAGAGCGCTTTGACCGCCGCTACATTATCGTCGCCCCGCCGTGGGCCGAGGAGTACGCCCAAGAGCACGACATCCCCTTCGTCAGCTGGGACTTTGAACGACTCAACGATCGCTCTATGGAGATCGCTGAGCGCCTGCGCAGCCTCGGGGTCGATGTCGCGATTCCGCTCTTCGAGGAGACAGTCGAGTGGGCTGGCGCGATCAACGCTGTGCTGATGGGTGATCCACGCCTGCACGGTCAGGCTGTGCTCTTTCGCGATAAGGCGCTGATGAAACGGCGTGCGCAGCTCGGTGGCATCCGGGTCGGGATCTTCGAAGAGGCGCACGACAAGGACGACGTCATTCGCTTTCTCAAGCGGGTCAATCAGACGCTGCTCAAGCTCGATGGCGATCCGAACGACCCGATCCACCTTAAGGCCTTCGATAAGGCCGGCTGCCTCGGTCACCGCGTGATCCGCAGCCCCGACGAGGTCGACCTGATCCCCGAGGAAGAGTTCCCGGTGCTGATGGAGAGCCACCTCGATGGCTGGGAGTTCGCCGTCGAGGCGTGGATCCACGACGGCAAGATCCGGTTTTTGAATATCTCCGAGTACGTCACCCTCGGCTACTCGGTCTTCGTACCGGCGACCCCGGAGCTGGAGAGCTGGCGCGAGCTCATCACCCGTGAAATCGAGAAGCTGATCCGGACCTTCGATATCAAGTTCGGCTTCATCCACCCGGAGTACTTCGTCACTAGCGACGGCACCCTCTACTTCGGCGAGGTCGCCTACCGGCCGCCGGGGTTTAAGGTCTTTGAGCTGCTAGAGCGGGCCTACGGCTTTAACGCCTATCAGGCGCTGGTCCTCTCCTTCGACCCTTACACCACCGAGGAGGAGATCACCGCCTTTTTCCCGCGCGAAGTCGTCGACGCCCAGGGGTATGCCGGCTGCTTCGGGGTCTATCCACGCCGCCGCGTCGTCAGCCGCCTGGAGATGCCGGAGGAGACCGAGGAGCACGAGTACTTCGAGTTCCACGAACTGACGCCACCGGTTGAGGAGACGGTGACCAAGCGGACCGCCTTCGGCACGCACTGGGGGCTGATCTACTTCTTCGGCGACGATCCGCACCGCCTGCGCGATTTGCTCAAACGTCAGGAAGAACTCGACTTCTACATCTAGGTCAGTTGGCCAAGCACGTCGGCTGGGCAGCCAGCCGACTAGGACGAGTCGCCAAGGCGCGCCAGGTGTGGCTGGTGGGACAGGATAAAGGCGTAGAAGGGGTGAATCGCGGCGTAAGCCTCCGCTGAGAGGTGCCGCTGCAGGAGCCCCAGCCACGCCTCAAGCTGAACGTCCCAGTAGCGCAAGCTAAAGCCGTGCGCACGGTAGCTCTTCAGCACCCAAATGACGGTGTTGACGAACGCCTCGGGTTTGTAGTCGATGAGCAGCGATCCCATAAAGAGGGCGTGGTGCTGGTGATTGTCGCACATCATATCGAAGTTACCGGCACCAATGAGCTGCTCGATATCGGGCCGACCATTCATGAGGCGATTGAGCTCGGCCACCATGATCTCGCGGCAGGCCTCATACTCGCGGACGTGAGCAGCCCCGGGTTGGGTCAACGCCCCGGCCTGCTCGATCAGCTCCTCTCTGGTCATCGTAGCTCGCCCTTTTTTTCGGCTGGCTGCAGCGGGAGTGAAAAGTAGAAAGTCGAGCCCTTGCCAACGACACTCTCCACCCAAGCCTTGCCCCGGTGCTCCAAGACGATCTTATGCGCGATGGCTAACCCCAAGCCAGTGCTTTTCTCACCGTCGAGAGGTTTTACGCTCGTCCGGGAGAAGGGCTTGTAGAGTTTCTCAAGTTCATCCGCCGGGATCCCCGGACCGTGATCGGAGACGGAGACCTCGACAGCCTCACCGCGCATCGCGATCCCGACCGTGACCGTGGAATCATCCGGCGAGTAGCGGATCGCATTGGAGATCAGGTTATGGACAACCTGCTGGATTTTAACAGCATCCAAATCGATCGATGGCAGCGCTGCAGATGGGGCTAATAAATCAACAGTGATACCCCGCTTGCCCGCGAGCACGCGGTTGAGTTCTACACACTCTGCGACTAAGGCGGAGATATCGGACGGTCGTTTATTGATCTCTAATCTGCCGGCCTCAATGCGTGCAATGTCGAGCAGTTCGTCCAACAAATTCAGCATAAACCGGCTCGATTTCTGAATGGCAGCAATGAAATTCGCCTGCTTAGCCTCCAGTTTACCGGCTGCTTCATCGCTCAAAAAATCGCTCAGGGTACAGATCGCCGAGACGGGATTGCGCAGATCGTGGGCCGCCATACTGAGAAAGTAGTTTTTGACTTCGTTTACTCTGGAAAGCTCCACATTTCTCTTCTGTAGCGCCCGATTAAGATTACTAAAATCAGCATTAAGATCAATAAAGCTCTTGCGCAACTCTTCGACTTCCAGATGATTGTGCTCAGCGACAACCAATACACGACCGTGCTGCCGTAAGAAAGAAAAGTATAATGTCTGAGGCAACCCGTTAGAGGAAGTCATATTCAGGAGATGAACACGCTCATCAGGCTCAATAACCTCTTTGAAATCAAACCTCCCAGAAAAATCAATCACCACCTGAGAAAAGAGCCTGCCACGCAACTCCTGTCCAACGAGCTCACTCGCGTAGCGGTTGGCATCGAGTATGCGACCACTCTCATCCAGAATCATCAGCACTAGAGAGGCTTTTTCGTACAGATACCGACCCAGCGCCGATCCACAAAGGGTCGACAGCCCTTCTTCAGTGCTCATATTCTTTTAGGAGCGTTTCCAGGTGATGGATGGAGGGCACATAATCAACTCCCGGATACCTCTGTCCGATATCGCTCCCCCCCCATTGAAAGGCCTGCCCGCCGACGATAATCTTAAGCTCTGGATGGTCTTTCATGATCCGCTCTAGCGCCCCGTACAGCGCGCCCATATTGAAATAGACACTAACCGACAATGCCAAGATATCAGGCTCTTTTTCCTCGATCTCTAGCAACAAATCAGAGACGGGAGTATTGCCGCCGGCGAAATAGCCATCCCAGCCATTGAGCTCAAAGATATCGGCTACCATCTTCCCGCCCACCTGATGATACTCATTCACCATACAGGAGACCAAAGCACGCTTGCCCTTGCGTTCCGACATGAAAATCTTTGGATACGCAAGGGTCAATAGACCCTCGGTAATGGCGGTCGCCGTATGCTCGGTAGCCACCGAGATGCGGTTGGTCTCCCAGAGGTGTCCAACCTCGTAGAGCGCTCTCTGGAACAGATCCAGGTAGAGATCACGCACCGCAACGTCGTCGTCCTCCAGTAACCGCTTGGTCAGATCGACGCAGCGAGACCGCTCCCCGCGCAGCAACGCACCAAGATAGGCTTGGTACAACGCTTCACTGATCACCTGATAGAGCCCCTCCTGTCACCCGATGGCCGCCACCGCGCCAGGCTACCAAACGCTTACAGCCGATTGCCAAACGACGAACCGCGACCCCACCAGGGCACTTGCGCACCCCTCTGGCCCGTACAGTACCCCAATCCAGCCCTATTGCGCACGTGAATATACCGAGAAAACATAGCGCGAATTCAAGGCACATCGAGCGAGCACCTGTAACACAGCGCACGAGCAACACAGCGCACGAGGCACGCCGTCACACCGCACGCGCCCTCCGTCGCCCCCAACGCTGCCCCTGGCGATACCCGTACGCGACGGCCAACAGGCTGATCAGCAGCGTTGCCGCGATGTTCACAACGGCCAGCAACGGGGAACGCTCTATAAGTTGTAAGCTCTGCAGACTAAAGGCCGAGAAAGTAGTCAGTCCGCCACAGAAGCCAGCGACTGCAAAGGGATGAAACGCAGCAGGCAGCGGCGCACGCCGACTGCAGAGGGTCACCGCAACGATCACCCCGATCAGCCACGATCCCAGCGCGTTCGCTGCCAGTGTCCCCCAAGGGAAGTCGGTCACACCAGCCCGAATCAAGAGGCCATCAAGGGCAAACCGGCTCATCCCACCGAGGGCGCTGCCCGCGCCGACCCACAGCGCAGCTGACAGGGATAGCGAAGACGAGGGCGACTGACCGCTCTTCGTAGCACTCATCTAGAAGGCCAAGACTGCAGAGAGCAACGTGAAGGTCAACCAGGCACCTCCCAGGCAGAACAGCAGCGAGCCGAAAATATTCCCCACGACCATCAGCCACCGCGCGCCCTGTGCCAAGTCAAGGGTCTGCAAGGCAAACGTCGAGACAGTCGTGTAGCTGCCGCAAAACCCGATCAACAGCAATGCTGCAGCCCCATCCACATCGGCCTCATCCAAGGCGAACCACGGTGATGCGATAAGCAGGGCGGCCAGCGCACCCGCCGCCGCCGCGCCGCTCCCGTTCACCACCAGGGTTCCCCACGGGAAGCGTCGGCTCAAGCGCCGATCGACCGCATCCGTGACCCAATAGCGAGCCATGCCACCGAGCGCACTGCCGAGGGCGACCGCTACGAGTTGTTGCACAATGCTCGTCGAACCTGCCAACCTGAACCAACCTGTGCATCAGCAAAGCCAGCCGCACTGGGCTAACCGGGGGCTAACCAGGGGCCGAACGGGCACCAGCCAAAACCAAACCAACTGGCTGGCTGGCTGGCTGGCTAACTAGCTAGCTAGCTAACTAACTGGCCTGCTCCTCCTCAACGCGCCGCATCTGCCAGTAGATCTCGGTATCGTGGACACGCGAGTTGCGCCGCGCCCAATCGGCGGCGGTGTAGCCGTTCTCATCTTTGACCGTCGGATCGGCCCCCGCCTCTAACAGCGCCCGAACCACCTGCGGGGTATTGGCTACGGCGGCCTCCATCAGGCTGCTGATGCCACGCCCGTTTTGCGCTTGCACGTCGGCCCCGCCGGCGATCAGCGCCTCCACCACGGAGAGGTCGTTGCGCCGGGCGGCAAACATCAGCGCCGTACCCCCACGACGGCTGGCCAGATCGGGATCGGCACCCGCTTCGAGCAGCGCCTCAACAACCCCTGCCTCATTCCACGCTGCCGCCAGCATTAAAGCGGTCCAGTTCTCGTTATCGCGGAGATTGGGGTCGGCCCCGGCCTCCAAGAGCGCCTGCACCACCTCGGTACTGTTGTGCTCAGCGGCGATCATCAGGGCGGTGAAGCCGGTCGCCTCGCGCTGCTCATCGAGCTCGGCACCCGCGTCAATCAACGCCTGAACGACCTCGACACTATTGAGCTCGGCAGCCACCATCAGAGCGGTCCAGCCCTCCCGCAGCGCCTGATTGACATCGGCACCGGCGTCGACCGCCGCTTCGATATCAGCCGAATCGCCCTCAATGGCTGCGCGGACCAGGTCGTTCTGCGGATCGGCCTGCACGCTCCCTGCCGCCAGCAGCAGCCCAAGCCCCCAGCCGCAGAACGCGATCCGGCAAGATTGCAATCTCGACATGCTCTATCCTCCGTTGTCTTTTAAGGTCGTGCGTTGCGCATCGCCGTGCTCCGATTACCGGACGATTCTCTTATTCCGCGCCCGCATCGGCAATCCCAATTGACCCGCAGCGGGCGAAACCGTTCAATACAAGCCCCTGATCCGCGGTTTATTGTCTCGATTGCCCCGTTTCGTCGGGAGGCTTGATGACCATTTGGTGGCGCTTGCCACCACACCCGCGCCTCCTCTAGCGAGCAGCCGCCAACCGCGCTACCCTTAGCACCGCCGCGGGCCATGGCGCATAGCGATGGTGCATGACGGAGGCGTGCTCAAACCCTGAACAGCTGATTATTGGTTCACTAGCGAAACGATTGATCATCATCTAAACGATCCGGAGGCCGCACTGGTGAAAGATGCCCACTACTTGATCGTCGGCCAGGGGCTTGCCGGCACGCTGACGGCGTTTGCCCTGCTCGATCGCGGCGCTCAGGTCAGTGTCGTCGACGATGGCCAAGAGGCGGCCGCCTCGCGCATCAGCGGCGGTCTGGCCACCGCGCTGGCTGGCCCGCGCCTGACCTTCCCGGCACTCGGGGCCGCCGGAGTCACCCACTCCTGGCGCCGCTATCAAGAACTCGGACGGCAGTTCGGCCAAACCTTTCTCCATCGCCGCACGATGCTGCATCCGGTCGCCGAACGCGACGAGATTCGCCGCTACCGCAAACGCTGCGGCCACGACCCCTATCGGCAGTGGCTCGGCGCCTTCCACCAGCCCGGGGCCTACCGCGGCCTACTCGCCGACCCGCTCGGTAGCTTCGAGATTCACGGTGGCGTGGTCGATACCGCCGCCCTGATCCGGGTCGGCGCCGAGTGGCTGCGCGAGCGCAACGCGCTGCAGCGGCGATGCTTCGCACCGAGCGAGTTCAGTGTGACCGGCAGCGGGATCCGCTACCGCGAGCAGTTGTTCACAGGGATCATCTTCTGCGACGGCGCCAGCGCCCGCGACAACCCGTGGCTACGCGGCCTGGGGCTGACCACCATCCCCGGTGAGGTCTTGACCCTCACCCCGGAGAGCCCTCTGCCCTCTTACATCTTCCACTCACCGGGCGGCTGGCTTGCGCCCATGCCCGATGGCCGCGCCCGTCTCGGGGCGACCTACGGCCGGCCCGATACCCCAGCGCAGCCGACCGAGGCGGCACGGCGGCAGCTGCTTGCGCAACTACCCCGGTTGCTCGCCCGTCCTCCGGTCTGCAGCGTCAGTGCCCACCACGCCGGGTTGCGCCCGGCGACGACCAATAAGCGCCCGATCGCCGGACGTCTGCCCGACTCGCCCGTCGCCCTGCTCAACGGCTTGGGCAGTCGCGCCGTGCTGCAAGCCCCCTACTTGGCCGAGGCCCTCGCCGATCACCTTCTCTACAACCAACCCCTGCCGACCGGCTGCGATACGCCGGAGCAAAAGCTTGCGGCCCGCAGCACCACCAGACCCCGGAAGGCCAGTGCCGTCCGCACCACCCAGCAAGCGGCTGATACAGCTGATACAGCTCAGGCGACCACAACGACCCAACCCGCGTCGCCAACTCCACCACCCACTCCACCACTTGGCGACGACGAGCCCGTGCCGCACAGGCTCAAGCAGGGCGCGACGCGAACGAGCGCGCTACTTGCCAGCGGTACACTCTTGCTCGGCGCCCTCTTTGGCATCAGCCCATCGGTTCAGGCTGCGGAGGCGGCGGATGAGAGGCCGCAGGTTGAGGTTTACGGGCGCATCAATCTGTCGATCGACCGCTACCACGGCGGCGATGAGTACGACGCCTTCCACCTGGCCAGCAACTCGAGTCGCATCGGCATCCATGCAACGCACACCCTGGAGACCGGGCTCACCCTACTGGCAGAGGTCGAACAGGTCATCGACATCAACTACGGCCGCGGCGGCGATTGGGGCTCACGCAGCGCCTTTCTTGGGCTCAAGGACAACTGGGGCAGTATCAAGCTCGGCTACATGAACACCGTGCTTAAGGACTTGCGCGGGGCCTTCGATCTTTTCAGCGGCGAGATGGGTGACTCCCGAAATATCTTGCGCGGGGCGCATAACCCACACCTCGACGGTCGGATGCGCAGCGGTCTCCGCTACGCCAGCCCGAACCAACCCGGCTGGGGGGTGGAGCTCCAGTACAGCTTCGATACCGAAAAGCGCAGCGACAGTCAGCCCGACTATCAAACGCCGGCCGACGATAACGAGCTCAGCGCCTACAGTGCAGCCCTGCACTACCGCGGCGAGCGCTTTAAGATCGCCATCGGCCATGAACGTTTTTACGGCAGTGTCGGCACCGATCCAGAGCCGGTCACCGAGCGACGCGCCGGCGAGGGCTATCGGCTCGGCTTCTCCTTCGACCTAACCGAGCAAGTCCGCATCCTGACCTTTGGGCAGGTGACCCAAGACGCCTACCCCTACTTTTCCGCCGACGGCGACTTGATTGGCTACGCCGACGCAGTCGGTGCCGGCATCGGTTTGCGCTACCGCATCAGCGAGAACCTAGACCTGCGCAGCCAGTACTACGCCTTCGATGCCGATGAGAACGGCTACGGGGCGCGCATGGTCGCCTTCGGTCCGGTCTACCACGCCGATTCGCGCACCCGCCTCTACGTCACCTACGCGAATATCAACAACGACAGCGAGTCGTGCCTAGCGCCGTGGGTCCACGGCCGCACCGCCGGCCCCGACCGGGAGGCGATGCCCGATAAATCGCCCGCCGATCGCGGCTGTACGACTTGGGGCTTAGCGACCGGGATCCGCTACGACTTCTGATGGGCAGCGCCCAGCCGATGGTGCGCAGCGCTCAGCCGAGCCACAGGTAGGCCAAGAAGCCGGTGACCAGCGCCACCGTCAAGTTGTCTTCGCCGTTGCGCGAGACCGCCTCGCAGAGAGTCGCCGCCGCTGCGATGACCAGCGCCGGCAACGCCACCGCCGTCCAGCCAAAGAAGGGCACCAGAGTCAGCAGCACCATCACGGCGCTGACGACGAACATCGCCGCACTGCCCTCCAGGCTCTTCGTCGCCCCGCGAATGGTGTAGCGGTGACGCCCCAAGTAGTAGCCGACGAACCCGGCCAACCCATCGCCCCACGCCATGATCAAGATCCCCAGCACGGCGAAGACCTCGCCACCGAGTGGCCACAGCACCGCGATCAAGATGACGTGGCTCAGGGCGTAGTAGAAGAAACCGAGGTTGGTGCGGCGCGGGCCGTCGCGGCTGACTAAGAGATTCCAGCGGGTCAGCGAGAGGATCACCGCCGCGGTGACCAAGGCCGTCGTGACAATCGCCAACCACGCCGGCACACCGAGCCACCAGGCGATGACGATGATATGGCCGCCACCGATATGGGCGATCTTACGCGCCAACTCAGGCTCGGCGCCGAAGTAGCGGCGCACCCCTTCGGCTAGCGCAATCACCGCCGCTAAGGCGGTCGCCGCCAGGGCGGCATGAATCAGTTGAGTCCACATGGTCCTGTACTCTAGCAAAAACCGCTCACGGTGCGCTAATTTGGGGTTGTGAGCGCACCCTACAACACCACTACCGCAAAGGCCCTGGCCCTTATGGATGACGTGTCGCACCCTCCGCACGAAGCGCCACTCCCGCTGCCGAGCGAACGCCTCTACCACCACTGCGACGTCGCGCGCCTCGACTTCGCCACCACCGCCGAGCTCGAACCGATCGCCACTCCACCAGGGCAAGAGCGGGCCCTAGAGGCGCTGGAACTCGGCACCGAGATCCAGCACCGCGGCTTCAACCTCTTTGTGATGGGACCTGACGGCGCCGGCAAACTCGATATGGTGCAGCGTCTGCTAACGATACGCGCCGCGGCCCAAGCGACCCCTTCCGACTGGTGCTACTTAAATCACTTCGACGACTCCACCCGCCCTCTGCTGCTGCAACTCCCCGCCGGCAACGGAGCGCGCTGGCGCGCCGATCTCGAGGAGCTGATCGAGGAGTTGCGCAGCACGATCCCGGCCACCTTCGAAAGCGACGAGTACCAAAACCGCCTCCACGAGCTGCAGCAGCAGCTCAACCGGCGCCAGCGCCAAGCCTTCGAGGCGATCCAAAAGGAGGCCGAGGAGCACCGGATCACCCTGCTCCAGACCCCATCAGGGTTCACCTTCGCCCCCACTCGTGACGGCGAAGTGCTCGAACCGGAGAAGTTTCAGCAGCTCCCGGAAGAGGAGCGCAAGGCGATCCAGCAGACCATCGAGTATCTGCAGGAGAAGCTGCAGCAAGTGCTCCAGCAGGCGCCGAAGTGGCGCAAAGAGATCCAAGAGCAGGTGCGCAAACTCAACGAAGAGATGACCCTGCTTGCCGTCGGCCACCGCATCCAGGAGCTCCATCAGCGCTACGGCGAGTGGCCCGCCGCTGCCGCGCACCTCGATGCCATTCGCAACGATATCATCGAGCACGTCGAGGCCTTTCAGTCGAGTGACAATACTGAGGCGATGGAGGCCATTCTTGATCGCTATCGCGCCAACCTCATCGTCTGCCATGAGGCCGATCAGGGCGCCCCGGTGATCTACGAAGATCTACCGACCCACCAGCGCCTCGTCGGCCGTGCTGAACACCAGGTTCACCAAGGCGCTCTCTTGACCGACTTCAACCTCATCCGCCCCGGTGCACTCCATCGGGCCAACGGCGGTTATCTCATCATCGACGCTTACAAGCTTTTGACCCAGCCCTTCGCCTGGCAGTCGCTTAAACGCGCCCTCTTCGCCGGCGAAGTGCATATCGAGTCCCTCGAACAGGTCCACGGCTTTTGGAGCACGCTGACCCTTGAGCCTGAGCCGATGCCTCTGCAGACCAAGGTCATCCTGCTCGGCGATCGCACGATCTACTACCTGTTAGCCGCCTACGACTCCGATTTCCCAGAGCTTTTCAAGATTGAGGCCGACCTCGAAGACGACCTGCCGCGCAGTGCCGAAGCGGAACTGCTCTACTGCCGCATGATCGCCGGCATCGCAGCGCGGCGGCAACTGCGCCCGCTTGCGCGGGCCGCGGTCGCGCGCATGATCGAACACAGCAGTCGCATGGCCGAAGACAGCGAACGCCTCGCCGCCGGCAGCCGCGCGGTGAGCGATCTGCTGCACGAGGCCGATCACTACGCCCAGCGCGCCGGTGCCGAACTTATCGAGCAGGCGCACATCGAAGAGGCACTCGCCGCCCAAGAGCGCCGAGCCGCGCGCATTCGTGACCGCAGCCGCGAGCTGATTGAACGCGGCACATTAGTGATTCACACCGAGGGCCGCCAGATCGGCTCCGTCAACGGCCTCTCGGTGCTGCAACTCGGTGGCTTCGCCTTCGGCTGGGGATTCCAGTCAAGTGGGTGGCCTGTTCCACGTGATGAGGGGTGGCCATTCCACCGGATGTGGTGGGCCCGTTCCACGGGAAGTGGTGGGGCCATTCCACTAAGCTGGGGTGCCTCTGCAGGCA
>NZ_NRRN01000031.1 GCF_016583625.1 Halorhodospira abdelmalekii
TTTATCCGGTCGGGAACCGGCCGATGCGTGGAGGGAGGTCAGACCGGGTCATCCTCTGGATGAATCGGCACTCCCGTCGAAGCGCGAAACTCACGCCATAGCGTAAGCTTGGCGGGAGTAGTTCATGGTTCCCTCGGCGATGTCGACCAAGTTGAGCTGCCCCGGTTTTTCCGTCACCAGCGCGAGCGTTGGGGAGTCGTTTAGAAAAACCAGCCCCCAGGGGCTTTGCAACTCGCTGACGACGGTCTCGACGGTAAATAGTGTCGCCGTGTTGCTCTGGCCGGTTGCGCTTGCGTTGCCGTCGCTAGAGCAGCCGCCAAGCAGTACCATGCAGAAGAGCGCTGCAACGGCGGCAGCCGACTTGCTAGCGAATTTGCTCACGCTCGCCTCCGAATCGTCTCGCATGATCATGTTGTTAGCACCGTAGCGCGGCTCACGCTCGCCCGTCCAGTCAAACGCGCCTGGTCGCGCCTATTGATGTACTATCGACAACCATGTGGGAGAGTGATCGAAATTTCGACAAACGGCTGAGGGAAATCAGCGAAAAATTGAGTGGGTTACTCGAACAGGCCGACCGCGAGCTGGCTCAGGGAAGCGTCAGCGACGCGACTTTGGCACAGCTGATCGAGGTGTATATCAGCACGGACCGAATCTATGCTGAGGTGCATAAACTCTCTGAAGATGCGCTGATTACAGCCCGCGAGTCTTTGGGTGCCGCCGTGCCGAATGCACAACGGGCGACGCGCCGCTGTGTGCTTGAGGGGTTGGTGCGCGACAACAGTGCATTGATCAATCAGGCATTGGCCGAGTATCGCGAAGCCCGCAGCCGCGGCGAGCACGTACCGAAATTGATGCACGACATCGTCGGCGCGCAGCAACGGGTGAAAGCGTGGCGAGAGGAGTTGCTTGATTTCAACGGCGCAGAGCTGCTCGAAATCCGGCACAACTCCACGCTAGGCGGCAGCACTCACTGAGCCTGAACCCACCTCAATTCAGCCACGGTTACGGCGCTTCCGCCACAACCTGGACAACGTGCGCTTGGCCGCTGTGGTGGCGACCCTCGGAGACCTCACGCTCCAGCTCGCGGAGCAGCAGGAAGCGTAGGTCGGACAGCTCGTTACCGAGAGTGGTTTGGTCCATCATCAGCTCTGCGCGGGGCGGTCCTCCGGTGCCGTAGCTGAGTTGCCGAGGTGTGTAGGCCTCAAGGATGAATACACCACCAGGGCGCAGCCCAAGTGCCGCCTGGCGGTGAACTTGGCAGCGAAGATCTGGAGGGAGGTGGCCAAAGATCGAGACGATCCCCGCCCAAGCGCCGGGCGTGATCGAATACTCGGCGAGATCGGCGCAGACTGTCTCAATCGTGACCCCGTGCTCAGCGGCCAGCCGCTGCGCCTTCTCCAGCCCCACCGCAGAGGAGTCGACCGCTGTGACTGTGTGGCCGCGCTCGGCGAGCCAGACCGCGTTGCGTCCCTCGCCCTCGGCGAGGAATAGCACCGGTCCTTCTGGGATTCGCCAAGCTTCGGCGGCGAAGAAGGCGTTAGGGGCGGTGCCGTAGATGTATTCCTTTATTGCGTAGCGTTGATCCCACAAGAGCAATTCCCCTTTGAAGGTGGGTATGTGTGGTGCCTCAAGGCCTTGCTCTAGATTCACCGTAGGCATGCCGATACCGTAACCGATCTGGCACGTGGCGTCACGGATGTGCCCGGCTTGCAGCCAAGCGAGCTTGGCGTATGTCGTGCCGGGGCAGGACTGCCAGACCACCGGGCTTGGGAGCCCCAGGGGAGCCCAGACAATGCGGCGGCGAACGGAGAAAGGCGTGGCGTTGTTCTAAGCGCTTGATCTTATTGGTGGGCCCAGCAGGACTCGAACCTGCAACCAATGGATTATGAGTCCACTGCTCTAACCAATTGAGCTATAGGCCCTTTTAAGGATTAAAGTGCGCGGTACGCTATGCCCAAGGGGGGGGAGGGGGGGAGGGCGATAACGCACCGCGCAGGACTCGTCGTACTCAGCCGCGTCGATCCTCGCGACTGTGCTCTTTACTCCTCCAGGAAGCTGCGCAGTGCCTCCGAACGCGTCGGGTGGCGGAGCTTACGCAGGGCCTTGGCTTCAATCTGACGAATACGCTCGCGCGTTACGTCGAACTGCTTGCCGACCTCCTCCAGGGTGTGATCGGTGTTCATGTCGATGCCGAACCGCATGCGCAGGACCTTAGCCTCGCGCGGAGTCAGCCCTGATAGTACCTCACGCACCGATTCACGCAACCCCTCCGAGGTCGCCGAGTCGACCGGCGAGGTCACACTGGTGTCCTCAATGAAGTCGCCAAGGTGGCTGTCCTCATCATCGCCGATCGGTGTCTCCATCGAGATCGGCTCTTTAGCGATCTTGAGCACCTTGCGCACCTTGTCCTCGGGCATGTCCATGCGTTCAGCGAGCTCTTCGGGGGTCGCCTCGCGTCCCATCTCCTGCAGCATCTGCCGCGAGACCCGGTTCAGCTTATTGATCGTCTCGATCATGTGGACCGGGATGCGGATGGTGCGCGCTTGATCGGCGATCGACCGGGTAATGGCCTGACGGATCCACCACGTCGCATAGGTGGAGAACTTGTAGCCCCGCCGGTACTCGAACTTATCGACCGCCTTCATCAGGCCGATGTTCCCCTCTTGGATTAAATCGAGAAACTGCAAGCCGCGGTTAGTGTACTTCTTGGCGATCGAGATCACCAAGCGCAGGTTGGCCTCTACCATCTCCTTCTTGGCGCGCTGCGCCTTAGCCTCGCCCATCGACATGCGCCGATTGATCTCTTTGATCTCGGTGACCGACAGCGCGTTGCGCTGCTCGATGGCTCGCATCTCTTCCTGGGCGCGGCGGATTTGTTCGGCGTAGGGCTTGATGCGTTCGGCACACGTATCGCCAACAGCAAGTCGCTCATCCAGCCACGCAGGGTCGGTCTCCCGGCTTTGGAAGTCGCGGACGAAGGCTTTGCGCGCCATTCCGCCCGTGCGCGTGCAGATTGCCATGATCTCGCGTTCGCGTTGGCGGATCGTATCGACAGTTGCACGCAGGCGGTCAGCGATGGTGTCGATCACTTTAGGCGTGAATTTCACCATCAAGAAGAGGGTGCGCAATTCGGCGCGTAGCGGCTCAAGGCGCGCGGCATCGGAGCCGTGCTCGCTGAGCAGATCCTGCATCTCATCGTAGGCTGCACGCAGTCGCGCGAAGACCTCACGCACGGCCTCGGGGTCGGGGCCGATCTCCGGGGCCGCCCCTTCGCCCTCATCATCACCACTCTCTCCGGTCGGGGGCGGGCTTGCGCTCTCCTCGCCTGGAGCGTCGTCGCGATCACGAAAGCCAGCGACGATGTCTGTCAAGCGAATTTCACCCGCCTCGGCCCGCTCGTGCAGCATCAGCAGCTGACGCGAGGCTTCGGGGTAGGCTGAAAGCGCCTCTAGAGCACCGTCGAGGCCGTCTTCGATGCGCTTGGCGAGCTGAATTTCACCCTCACGGGTCAGCAATTCAACTGAGCCCATCTCGCGCATGTACATGCGCACGGGATCAGTGGTACGGCCAAATTCGGCGTCGACGGCAGCGAGGGCAGCGGCGGCCTCTTCGGCCTCGTCTTCATCGGTCGGGACCGCAGCTTCCGCTAGCAGCAATTCATCGGAGTCGGGGGCCGTCTCGTGGACGTTGATCCCCATATCGTTGATCATCCCGATGATGTCTTCGATCTGTTCCGGATCGACGATATCGTCGGGCAGGTGGTCGTTCACCTCCGCGTAGGTCAGAAAACCTTGCTCTTTGCCTTTGGCGATGAGCTGCTTGATTTGTGACTGCTGATCCTGTGACATAGGTGCTCGATCAGGTTCGCTGTTGCTCGTGGGGATGGCCATCCGAAGACGGAACCGCTTAGCTTATCCCGAGCCTGTGTCGGGGACAAGAGCGGCCGCTGTGCGCGGATGGGCTCGATTGTTCGCGTAGCACCGGCGCCACGGGGCGCCCGGTGCGGCCGGCATGAGGGGAGCGGGCGCCCCGCAGTGCCGGGTGCTGTTTGTGTCGCCTGCCGTATCGCGCTACGGCTGGAGTCGAAAGCGTTTGCGCAACTCTGCCACCTCACGCTGCTCCTCGTCGCTCAGGCCGCTGTGTTGTCGGCGTCGATCCAGCAGCAGCTGAAGCCGCTGTGCGGCGCGCAGGCGCTCCCCGAGCGCTGCCTGTCCGGTCTCATTGGTGTCGGGGGCCTCCAGCATCCCGATCAATCGTGCCTGTTCGCCATCAAGGATGCGTTCCTCGACGCGGGTTAGGGCGTCGAGGAGTTCCGCTGCTTGGTCGTTGCCGAACTCCGCGTGTTGCCAGGTCGCTAGCTGCTTAAGGGGCTCCTCGTGCTTCGTGGCACGGAAACGCTCCAAAAGCCTCGCGGTGGTAATCTGGGGGTCGCGGCGCGCGATTTCAAGGAGCTGTTGCAGCAGCTCGAGGCCGTCGATATCGCGATCCGCGAAGCGATCCGGTTCGCCTGCCTGCTGTGCCAGCTTGGGTTCCTGAAGGAGTAGGGCGATGGCGTGATAGATCGGCGTGCGCCGAATTACGGAGTCGGAATGTGGGGCTGCTGCGCCCGCTGCTGCGTTTGAGCCGGCTGGTAGCGAGCCGTGCGGGGGCGCCGTTGAGTGCGTGGGCGAGGGGGAGGCGACCGTGGCATGGCCGGTGTGCCCTCTGTGGTTGGTTCCGGATGGAGCGCCCGGGTGCTGCGCTCCGATGGCAGGGCCGCGGTCGCGCTGTTGCAGCAGTTGGTCGATGCGTTGTGGATCAGTGTGGGTCAGATCGCTGAGCCGGCCGATCAGGGTTTCGCGTAATAGACTCGCCGGCATCCGCTTGAGGGTGCGGGCCGCGCGCTGCAGCAGTCGGTTGCGGCCATCGACCGTGGCGAGGTCGCAGTTTTCGCTGAGCTGAGTGAGAAAGTGCTCGCCCATCGGTGCAGCCTCGGTGAGCCGCTGTTCGAAGGCTGCGCGCCCCTCGCTGCGGACTAGATCGTCGGGGTCGCTATTGTCCGGGAGCAGTAAGACGCGCACTTCGTGATCACCTTGAACGATGGGTAGGAGATCCTCGGTCGCGCGTAGGGCGGCAGTGCGTCCTGCCTGATCACCATCGAAGCAGAGTACGGTCGCTGCGGCGCTGCGCAGCAAGATCAGGGCTTGCTCGCGGCTTGTCGCCGTGCCGAGTGTGGCAACTGCCCCGCGGATACCGGCCTGTGCTAGGGCGATGACGTCCATGTAGCCCTCAACCACGATCAGCCGTTGCGGGCGTTGTTCCTGTTGTAGCGCGTGGTAGAGCCCGTAGATCTCGCGCCCCTTTTGAAAGACGGGCGTCTCCGGTGAGTTCAGGTACTTAGGCTCAGCATCGCCAATCGTGCGGGCGCCGAAGCCGATTACACGTCCGCGGCGGTCGTGGATGGGAAAGGTGATGCGATCACGAAAGCGGTCATAGCGTCGGTCATCTCGTTCGACAATAAGCCCGGCACGGATCGCTGGACGGGGATCGTCGAACTGCTTAAGGAGCTGATTCCAGCCGGGTGGGGCGAAGCCGATGCCGAAGGTGGCCGCGATTTCGCCGCTGATCCCGCGTCGCTGCAGATAGTCGATGGCGGCCTGGCGCGCCGGGTGGGTGCGAAGCGCTTGGCGAAAGAAGCGGTCGGCCTGCTCGAGGACTTCGTAGAGTGGGGCGTGGTCGTGGGCGGGGGTGCGTCCGGGGGCGTGCTCAGGGAGCGAGACGCCGGCCCGAGCGGCCAGTTCGGCGACCGCATCGCGAAAGCCGAGGCGATCGTAGGCCATTAAAAAGCCGATAGCCGTGCCGTAGGCGCCACATCCGAAGCAGCGGTAGGTCTGCCGGTCGGGGCTGACCGTAAAGGAGGGGGTGCGTTCCTCGTGAAAGGGGCACCGCACCTTAAAATTGACGCCTGCCCTGCGCAGCGGCAGACGTTCGCCGATAACCGCAACGATGTCAGTACGGTGCAGGATGTCGTCGATGACTTCTTGCGGAATGAGCCCCGCCATCCGCTATCGACTACGACCCGCTGAGTCGCGCCTTGACCTGTGCGCTGACGGCGCCGAGGTCGGCGCGCCCTAAAAGCTGCGGCTTAATCTGTGCCATTACGCGGCCCATGTCCTTGATTGAGGAGGCGCCGCTGTTGGCAATGGCCGCCTCAATCGTCTCCTCAACCTCTTGCGCGCTGGCGGGCTCGGGCAGTAGCTCGCCGATGATATCGGCCTCGCGCTCCTCGGCAGCGGCGCGCTCGGACTCACCAGCGGCGTGATACTGCTGTGCGGCCTCGCGGCACTGTTTGATGACCTTACTGAGCACCTCAATCGCCGCCGCATCATCGCTGTCGAGATCGACGCGCTCATCGACCTCGCGTTGTTTGATGGCGGCCGAGGCTCCGCGCAGCACGCCGAGGCGCTCCTTGTCACCGGCGCGCATCGCCGTCTTGATCGCCTCAAGCAGTTGCTTCTTGATTGAAGGGGTGTCCATGGGGCTCCGGTCACTCAGAGGGTGCGGCTTAATAGGCGCGTTGTCGCCGTTGCTGCTCCCGCTGCAACCGTTTCATGTGGCGTTTCACCGCGGCAGCTTGCTTTCGCTTGCGAACCTGGGTCGGTTTTTCGTAATACTCACGACGGCGAATCTCGGAGAGGACACCGGCCTTCTCGCAGGAGCGCTTGAATCGCCGCAGCGCCACTTCGAACGGCTCGTTTTCGCGGACTTTGACAATCGGCATGCGTGTTTCGCCCTTTCTCTTTCCTGTCTATGGGTCAGTTCATTAGCCCCGTCGCTCGCTGTGCAAGACAGCAACAACGAACACGGCAACCGCAGGGGCTTTTGCCTCAAGCGGCGACAACTATGCAAACGAGCAGTATAGCGGGTGTTCGGTTGCGACTTCAACTGCTGCGGCGCTTTGCTTCATGCGGGTCGCCTGGCTGCCGAGCCGGGCCGGACGATGGGGCAGCGAGCCAAGCGAGCCAAGCGAGCCGCGATCCGGCTTGTTGCCGTTGTTACTGCTGCCGCTGACCACTGCTGGCACGGCTGCTATCACTGCCTTTTCGCCCTTTCCGCTGCCGTCGTGGGTAGCGGCGGCTACCGTCAGGGCAAGTGGCAAAGCGCTTATAAGTCCACTGATACTGTGTCGGGGCCTTTTGCACACACGCCTCTACGCCGCGATTCAATGCAGCGGTGGCGATGTGCGGATCGGCGGCGGCGACCCCCTCTGGCGCTGGCAGGAAGTGTAGCTCGAAGCCGCCCCCCGCGGGCAACCGTTTGGCAAAACCGAACACGACGGCGGCCTGGCTCTTATGAGCGAGGCGGCTAGCGAGGGTCATCGTCTTGGCCGGTACGCCGAAAAAGGGCGCAAACGGCTCGCTCCCGGCGGGCTCCTGATCCGGCAGGATGCCGACGACCTCGCCGGCTCGCAGGGCACGAATCAGGGCGCGGATACCTTGGGTGTCGGCCGGCAACATGCGGGCGCCGTTGCGCGTGCGCCCGCGCACGAGCAACGGCTCCAGGGCACTTTGGCGGGGTGGGCGGTAGAGTGCGGTCAGCGGATAGCGTGCGGCCACCCAGAGGTTGAGTAGTTCCCAGCAGCCAAGATGGGGGGCCAGCAAGATTAGGCCGCGGCCGCTGCCCAGCGCCTTCTCCAGGTGGTGGTGGCCATGAACGGCGCGGACCCAGCGTCGGGTGATGCGTTCGGCATCGCCCGTAAGCACCGGGCCGAGTTCCAGAGCTGTCTTGCAGGTCTCGATTAGCGCGCGGCGCTGCAGTCGCCGGCGTTGTGCCTCGGAGCGTGCCGGGAAGCAGAGCGCGAGGTTGATGGCGCTGATAAGCCGCAGATGGTTCGGGACTCGCGCTAAGAGCTGACCTAGGACCCAGCCGGAGCCGTGGAGCAACGGCAGCGGGCAGCGTCCTAACAGGCGCATTACCCTCTCGATCCAGCCCGTTGCCCTCTCTTTGCTCACGGTTTGCTCACTGTATCTGTCCGCCCCTTTGCCCGCTGCCTGCCGCAGCCCAAGTCAGCCGGGCCAGTCTACCAAGAGCGCCTGTGGTTTTGGGGTCGCATTAGCCGCTACACTAGACTGAGGAACGTATCGTAGACGCGATTAGAGGGGGTTAGGCGATGAATGTGAACGAGACGATGGAAGGGATGGTGCGCGAGTGGACCGATATGCAGCAGAAGATGTGGGAGAGTTGGCTGCAGTCGGTCAAGGGCGTGCGAGCGCCTGAGGGCATGGCTATGGGTGTGGGGGCCGAGGAGTGGCAGAAACAGTATCAGCGCTGCCTGGAGGCCTGGGAACAGGCGGTCCGTGAGGCCCTTGAGGCGCAAGTGGAGTGGACGCGCAAGTGGGGCGCCCAGGGCGACGGCAGTGGCGTTTCACAGTCGGCTTCACAAGGCGTGGAAGAGGCCATGAAGCAGACCCAGGAGATGATGAAGGCGTGGACCGAGGCGCAGAGCAAGCTCTGGAACGCCTGGTTCGACAGCGTCAAGAACATGGATCCATCACGCATGGCGCAGCAGTGGGACGAGGAGGGCCAGCGCGTACTCAAGGCGTGGCAAGAGGCTACGCAGCGGGCTCAGGAGGCGATGCGGGAGCTCTCACGTGTGGCGACCGAGGGCCCGAGCGCGACCGATGGCAAAGGCCCGAGAGCGAGCAAGAAGAGCTAAGCGGGTCGATGGAAAGGCCGGGTCGAGCAGTGACTCTGCTCGGTCCGGCCGTTGCGGGTTGCTATGATCGGTTTGATACAGCGCGTGCGTTCCGCTGCGGTGCGGATTGAGGGCGAGACGGTCGCCGCCATCGGGCCGGGGCTGCTTGTCCTTATCGCCGCTGTCGCTGGTGATGGGCGCGGCGAAGCACGTCGGCTTGGCGAGCGCCTACTCGGTTACCGGGTCTTTCCCGATGAGCAAGGGCGTATGAACCGCTCGCTGTGCGACTGTGGTGGCGACCTGCTGCTTGTCCCGCAGTTTACTTTGGCCGCCGATACGCGCAAGGGCATGCGGCCGAGCTTCACCCGGGCAGCGCCGCCGGCGCAAGGTCAAGCCCTCTTCCAATACTTACTGGACCAACTCGCTGAGCAGGCGCCGGGGCGGCTCGCTAGCGGGGTCTTCGGTGCCGATATGCAGGTGGAGTTGTGCAACGACGGTCCTGTCACCTTTTGGCTTGAGGTTGCGGCGCGCTGAATGGGTCTCTCCATGTGCTATCCTGCGCGCTTCAGCGCAGTCATCAGCAATCATTGCCAGTAGTCAAAATTATTAGTGGATTGGTGAGTGAGGCCCATGGCGAGACGAATCGGCGAGGTGGTGCGCACGACCGGGGAGACGCAGGTGCGCGCCTGGGTGGATCTCGACGGTGATGGCGAGAGCGAGATCGCCAGTGGCGTGCCCTTTTTCGACCATATGCTTGCCCAGATCGCCCGTCACGGCGGTGTGCAGATGCAGCTGGCCGCTAGTGGTGATACCTGGATCGATGATCACCACACCGTTGAGGATGTCGGTATTACCCTGGGGCAGGCGCTCAGTACTGCGTGGGGGGAAAAGGCTGGGATCGAGCGCTACGGACACGCCTACGTGCCGCTTGATGAGGCCCTTGCTCGTGCCGTCGTCGACCTTTCGGGTCGTTCAGGATTGGTGTTGTGCGCCGACTTTCCGCGCCAGCGCATCGGCACCTTCGATACCGAATTGATCGAGGAGTTTTTCCTGGGGCTGACGCGCCATGCGGCGTTGACCCTCCATCTCGATGTGCTGCGCGGGCGCAACGCCCACCACATCGCCGAGGCCCTGTTTAAGGCCTTCGGCCGTGCGCTGCGCCAAGCGGTAGCGCTCGATCCGCGCGGCAGCGGCCGCATTCCGTCGACCAAGGGGACGCTGTGAGCATGGAGCAGGTGGTCATCGTCGACTACGGTATGGGCAATTTGCACTCGGTCTACCGTGCCTTGGCGCACGCCGGTGGGGGACGGGTGGAGCTGCAGGTCAGTGCCGATGTCGAGCAGATCGAGCGCGCCGATCGCATCGTGCTGCCGGGGGTGGGGGCGATCGGTGACTGCATGAACGAACTCGATCGTCTGGGGCTGCGCGATAGCCTCATAGCAGCGGCGCGCAACCGACCCTTTTTGGGTATTTGCCTAGGGATGCAAGCGCTGCTTGAGCACAGCGAGGAGAGTGGTGGGTGCGCCGGGTTAGGCGTGGTCCCAGGGCGAGCGCTGCGCTTTCCAAGCGGAGAGCGGGATGATCAGGGTCGGCGGCTTAAAGTGCCGCACATGGGCTGGAGTCGGGTCCGCCAGCAACAATCGCATCCGTTGTGGGCCGGAATCGAGGATGGGACGTGGTTCTACTTCGTGCACAGCTACTATGCGGTTGCCGATACGCCGGAGGCGGTTGTCGGCGAGGCCGAGCACGGCCGTCCCTTCGCAGCGGCCCTAGCCAGCGGCAGTTGTTTTGCCGTGCAGTTTCATCCAGAAAAGAGCCAGGCGGCTGGCCTACGGCTCTATCGTAATTTCCTTGAGTGGGACGGAAGCTGGAGCTGAGCACGTGATTGTCATTCCTGCGATTGATCTGAAAGGGGGGCGTTGTGTCCGGTTGCGCCAAGGGCGTATGGACGATGAGACGGTCTTTGCCGATGATCCGGTCGCGGTTGCGGCGCGCTGGGCCGCTGCCGGTGCCGAACGGCTGCATCTGGTTGATCTCGACGGTGCGGTGCAGGGGCGGCCGGCCCACGAGGAGACCGTGCAAGCGATCGCCAAGGCGCAGCCACGGCTGACCTTGCAGCTCGGTGGCGGGATTCGCAGCCGCGAGACGGTGGCGCGTTATCTCGACGCAGGAGTCAATGCCGTCATTATCGGGACGTTGGCGACGCGTGACCCGGAGTTTGTCGAGTCACTCTGTCGGGAGTTCCCGGGGCGCATCTGCGTTGGTCTTGATGCCCGTGACGGCTACCTGGCGACCGACGGTTGGGCGCAAACCTCGACGCTGCGCGCTAGTGATTTGGCGCTGCGGTTTGCCGATGCCGGGGTGGCGGCGCTGATTTTTACCGATATCGGGCGCGACGGCATGATGCAGGGTTGCAACATCGCGGCCACGTGCGAGTTGGCGCGCACTGTCGATACGCCGGTGATCGCCTCCGGTGGTGTGAGCAGCGAGGAGGATATCCGCGCCTTAGCACGCGCTGAGGAGGGGATCGCTGGGGCGATTGTCGGGCGGGCGATTTATGACGGCGGGCTCGACTTGGCGCGCGCCATCGCGATTGCCCGTGAGGAGACCGCGCTATGACGGCTAAGCGTGTCATCCCTTGTCTCGATGTCGATCGTGGTCGGGTGGTCAAAGGGGTGCGCTTTGTCGATATTCGTGACGCTGGCGACCCGGTCGAGGTGGCACGGCGTTACGATGCGATGGGGGCCGACGAACTGACCTTTCTCGATATCACGGCCAGTCACGAAGGACGGCAGACGCTCTACGAGGTTGTCGAGGCGGTGGCCGGCGAGGTCTTCATCCCGCTGACTGTCGGGGGTGGAGTCCGTCAGGTGGCCGATATCCGCAAGCTCTTGAATGCCGGCGCCGACAAGGTGGCGATCAATACGGCTGCGGTGCACCGCCCCGATTTGGTCTGTGAGGCGGCGGGGCGCTTCGGTTCACAGTGCATCGTGGTGGCGGTCGATGCCAAACAAGTTGAGCATGATCCGCCGCGCTGGGAGATCTTTACCCACGGTGGACGCAAGCCGACCGGACTTGATGCCGTTGAATGGGCGTTGCGGATGGCAGAGTTGGGCGCCGGTGAAATCCTGCTAACGAGTATGGATCGGGACGGGACGCGCAGCGGTTTCGATCTGGCGCTGACGCGCGCGGTGGCCGAGGCGGTGCCGGTGCCGGTGGTGGCCTCCGGCGGGGTCGGTACGCTGGAGCATTTGGCCGATGGAGTCGAGCAGGGTGGCGCCGATGCCGTGCTGGCGGCGAGCATCTTTCACTTTGGCGAGCACACGGTCGCGGAGGCGAAGCGTTGCTTGGCCGACCGCGGTATTGAGGTGCGTTGGTAGACGGAAGACCGCCGCATGTGTTGCTGCAACAAGACGGCCTAGCGGGCGGCAAACCGGGGCACCTATTGCGACGGCTGCAAGATCGCAGCCGCAATTTCTCCCGCGGTTGAAATCGCGGGTTTCCTTGCGGAGGCCCTATGAACCAAGAGAGTGGCCAAGGCACACCGGATCAAGCGGTGCACCAGAGCGGTGGCGATGCGCTCCAGGCGAGTGACGATCTCCTCCGCGCGCTGGCGGCGGTGGTTGAGCAGCGTCGGCATGCCTCTCCCGAACACTCCTACGTCGCGCGTCTCCACCACAAAGGGCTTGATGCCATCTTGAAGAAGGTCGGTGAAGAGGCGACCGAGGCGGTTTTGGCCGCAAAGGGGGGAGAGCGGGAGCAGGTCGTTTATGAGACGGCGGATCTGTGGTTTCATAGCCTGATCATGCTCGACGCCTGCGGTGTGCAGATCGATGAGGTGCTTGCCGAGTTGGTACGACGCATGGGGCGTTCTGGGCTTGAGGAGAAGGCCGCCCGCGGTGAGGGGTAGGTGGCGTTTGGGCTGGTTGGATCGGCAGGCGAGTAAGCCGCTGGGGCGGACATACGAATAGACGGAGTCTCGGGAGGGTAGGCGCGTCATGGGTGTAAGTATCTGGTCGCTATTGATCATTCTGCTGATCGTGGCCCTGCTCTTCGGTACGAAGCGGCTGCGCAATATCGGCGGAGACTTAGGCAGTGCGATTCGCGGCTTTAAAGAGTCGGTGCAGGCGGGTGAGCGCGAGGAGCAGGATCAGGAGTCGGGACGTTCCGGTGAGCCGGGTACGCTCGAGCACCAGCAGCGGCGCAGTGGCGAGACGATTGAGGGTGAGGCCGCGGAGGCACGGCAGCACGCTAACCCATCGGTTGCTTCGGACGGTGACGCCGACACGACCGCGCGCCAGGCCGATCGTTCAGATCGTTAAGACGCTTAGCAGTTGCTGAGCAGTTGCTGAACGCTCCAATGAGCCCCCATTGAGCGGAGGTGAGCGGTGTTCGATCTCGGGTTTTGGGAAGTCTTGATCATCGCTCTGATCGGTCTGCTGGTTCTCGGCCCTGAGCGGATGACTCGTGCAGCGCGTATCGGTGGCTATTGGCTGGGGCGCGCGCGCAGCGCCTTTCATGCGGCACGCACCGAGATTGAACGCGAGGTGCAGATCGAAGAGGTGCGTCGCCTCGGAGAGAGTGTTCGCCAGGACTTTGACAGTGCACGGCGCGGTCTGGAGCGGCAGAGCGATGCCTTCGAGACGCGCAGTAGTCGGCGTACCGCAGGGGAGCCAGCGCGGTCGGCTGTGGATCGGGCAGCAGCGGGTCGGGCAACGGCGCAGGCGGGTTCTGACGAGGAGCGCTCGGCGGTGCTGCAGCGGGCGCTCAGCGCTGAGCGGGCCGAGCAGGGGGGGCGGGCGACGCAGCCAGCCGTCCGCCCCGGCGCGCAATCGGCTGGCCATACGGCAGCAAGCGGTCGCCCTGCTGCCCCATCCTACGGCCATCAACCGGCCCACCATCAACCAGCCAGTCAGGCAGCGGGTCAGTCAGGCGGCCAAACGGACGCGGCTGCGGACGGCCCACCCGATGGCCCTTCTGATGGCCCTCCTGATGGCAAACTGCGTTCGCGGGCAGCACGGCGCGTTGCTGGCAAGTACCCGAGCAGCACATACGGCAACCGCCCTCCTGGTGGCGAAACGACTCCCCAGACCGCGGCCCAGACCGCGGCCACTGCGGACAACGAACGCGCAGCCAGCACGGCCTCCGTCCGCCCTTCCGCTGCCCCAGCGAAGGGTGAAGAGCGCGCCGCAGCGGCTGACGAGACACAGCAGAAGAGCGAGAGGCGTTGATGGTCAGCGATCACTCTGAGCGCGAGCCTGCCGATCGCGAGCGCATCGGAACCGGCCCCGAGCGCACCGCGCGCGAGGAAGACACCGTGCGCGGGGATGCCGATCGCGAGGGCAGTGCCTCGGGCACGCTGCCGGAGCAGTCGCTGCTTAGCCATCTGCAGGAGTTGCGATCGCGCCTGCTGCGGGTCGTGGTGGTGGTCCTGCTTGCCTTTGTGGCCCTCTATCCCTTTCGCGACCACATCTACAGTGCGATCGCCAGGCCACTGCAGGAGGTGTTGCCGCCTGAGGCTTCGATGATTGCTATCCAGGTGGCATCTCCCTTCCTGGTGCCGATGAAGTTGGCGCTGGTGGCCGCCATTGCCCTCACCATCCCATACAGCCTCTATCAGCTTTGGGCCTTTGTAGCGCCGGGGCTCTATCGGCACGAGCGGCGCCTAGTTTGGCCGCTGCTGCTCTCCAGTTCGACGCTCTTCTATCTCGGTGGGGCCTTCGCCTTCTTCGTCGTCTTTCCGATCGCCTTTCGCTTCTTTGCCTTCGTCTCCCCAGAGGGCGTGCAGATGATGACGGATATCGGCGAGTATCTGTCGTTCGTCTTGACCCTCTTTTTCGCCTTTGGCATCGCTTTTCAGGTGCCAATCGCGACCATTTTAATGGTGCGCAGCGGGATTACGACCCGCGATGCCCTCGCCGAGAAGCGCCCTTACGTGATCGTCGGCGCCTTCGTGGTGGGGATGTTGTTGACCCCGCCGGATGTGCTCTCGCAGATTTTGCTGGCGGTTCCGGTGTGGCTCCTCTACGAGATCGGCATTTTGCTCGCCGGCCGGCCTCGCTTGACCGGTCGAGGGGCGCGACGAGGGGCAGCGAGCGGGGTCGGCCGCGCCTCGGGGGGCTCTTCATCCGACGCGCCGGGGTAGCGAGAGTGAGGGTGTGTAGGGTCGAGCGAGGGTCGAGCGAGATCAGGCAGAGGCAAGGCGGGCTAGAGCAAGGCAAGGACCGACAGCATGAGCGGAAAGAGCAGGTTTGAGCAGCAGCGCCAGAGTTCATACCTCGATGGGGCCAACGCTGCCTTTATCGAGGCGCTCTATGAGGCCTACCTAGCCGATCCGGGGCAGGTTGATGAGCCCTGGCGAGCCTATTTCCGTGATCTGGAGCGCGAGGCCGGCGAGGGGCACGACGTGGCGCACACCCCGATCCGGGAACGCTTTGTGCGCTACGGCCGCGATGGTTGGCGGCGCGGTGGCCGCCGACTGCGTGCGGCCGACTGGAGCCCCGATGCTGCCGAGAAGCAGGCGGCGGTCTTGCGGCTGATCAACGCCTATCGCTTTCGTGGCCATCAGGCCGCCGATGTCGATCCGCTTGTGCTGCGCCCGAAACCGCCGGTGCCCGATCTCGATCCGGCCTTTCACGGTCTTGCCGAGAGCGATCTCGATGACACTTTTAACACCGGCTCGCTCTTTGCCGAGCCGCGCATGACGCTGCGCGAGATCATCGCTTTGCTGCAGCGGGTCTACGCCGGTTCGGTCGGCTCCGAGTACATGCACATCACCGATACCGAGCAGAAACGCTGGATCCAGGAGCGGATCGAAGGCAGTGGTGCGCGCCCCCGGCTGACGACGGCACGTAAGCGCGAGATCTTCGAGCGGCTGGTTGCCGCCGAGGGTATCGAGAAGTACCTGCATTCGAAGTACGTTGGTCAGAAGCGCTTCTCCCTCGAAGGGGGGGATGCCTTGATCCCCCTGTTGCACGATCTGATCCAGCACGCCGGCGCCGCGGGGGTCAAAGAGATGGTGCTTGGGATGGCGCACCGTGGCCGGCTTAATGTGCTGATCAACATCATGGGTAAGGATCCGGGGGGGCTCTTTGCCGAGTTCGAGGGCGACCATCCAGCAGACGACAACGGCTCCGGGGATGTCAAGTACCACATGGGTTTCTCCTCCGATGTGCAGACGCCTGGGGGGCCGTTGCACATCGCCCTAGCCTTCAATCCCTCGCACTTGGAGATCGTCGATCCGGTCGTCGAGGGCTCGTGTCGGGCGCGCATGTTGCGCCGTAACGATCCCGAAGGTCTCCAAGTGCTGCCGGTGCTGATCCACGGCGATGCCGCCTTTGCCGGCCAGGGCGTTATCATGGAGACGCTGCAGTTGTCGCAGGCGCGCGGCTTCTATACCGGTGGAACGGTCCACGTCGTAGTCAACAACCAGATCGGCTTTACCACGTCGAATCCGCTCGATACCCGCTCCAGTCTCTACTGCACCGAAGTGGCCAAGATCGTTCAGGCGCCGATCTTCCACGTCAACGGCGATGACCCCGAGGCCGTTGCCTTCGTAACGAACCTAGCGCTCGACTATCGTCACACCTTCCATCGCGACGTCGTTATCGATCTAGTCTGCTACCGCCGCCACGGCCATAACGAGGCCGACGAACCGGCGGCAACGCAGCCGATGATGTACCAAAAGATTCGCAATCATCCGCCGTTGCGGCAGCGCTACGCCGGGCAGTTGGTTGAGGAGGGTATCTTAGGGCCGAACGAGGCCGATGAGATGGCCGCGGCCTACCGCGAAGCGCTCGAGAATCGCGAGGTTGTCGCGGCGAATTTGCTGACCGGGGTGCGCAACGATTTTGCCGCCGATTGGCACCGCTTCTTCGACGGCGATTGGCGGACGCCGACCGTCACTGCCGTGGCCCACGACCGTCTGCGCGACCTCCAAGGCATACTCGATACGCTGCCCGAGGGTTTCGAGCTGAACCCGCGCGTGGCGGCGATCTGCGAGAGCCGGCGTAAGATGGCGGCGGGTGCGCTGCCGCTCGACTGGGGGTTTGCCGAGACGATGGCCTATGCCACGCTGCTGCAGGATGGCTATCGGGTGCGGCTCAGTGGCCAGGACTCGGGGCGCGGGACCTTCTTCCATCGCCATGCGGTGCTGCATAACGCCACCGATGGCTCGACCTTTACGCCGTTGCAGCACGTCACGACCGCGACGAACGACTTCGTCGTGATCGACTCGCTGCTCTCCGAGGAGGCGGTGCTCGGCTTTGAGTACGGCTACGCAACGACTGAGCCCGACACGCTGACGATCTGGGAGGCGCAGTTCGGCGACTTCGTCAACGGCGCACAGGTGGTGATCGATCAGTTTATCGCGGCCGGTGAGGCGAAGTGGGGGCGACTCAGCGGGTTGACCCTGTTTCTACCGCACGGCTACGAAGGGCAGGGGCCGGAGCACTCCTCGGCGCGCCTGGAGCGCTTTCTCCAACTCTGTGCCGAGGATAATATCCAGGTCTGTGTACCGTCGACGCCGGCGCAGTTTTTCCACATGCTGCGTCGACAGATGCTGCGGCGTTTTCGCAAGCCGTTGATTGTTTTAACGCCTAAAAGCCTGTTGCGGCATAAGTTGGCGGTCTCGAGCCTCGATGATTTGACCACCGGGAGCTTTCATACCGTCATTGATGAGATCGATGAGATTGAGCCGAAGCGCTGCAATCGGGTGGTGCTCTGCGCTGGTAAAGTCTACTACGATCTGCTTGAAGCGCGGCGGCGCAGCGAACGCAAAAACGTAGCGATCTTGCGTATCGAGCAGCTCTATCCCTTCCCTGAGAAGGTGCTGCGCGGTTTGCTTACGGAGCGCTACGGCAGTGCCGCTGAGGTTGTTTGGTGTCAGGAGGAGCCCAAGAACCAGGGCGCCTGGTTCTCCAGTAACCACCATATCTTCAACTGCATGGCGGGTCAGCAGCGCCTCTTCTATGCCGGCCGACCGGCTGCGGCCTCGCCGGCGGTCGGCTATCCGAAGCGACACCACGAGCAGCAGCGAGAGTTGGTCGAGGATGCCCTGGGTTATTGATTTTAAGCAATCTTTTTGAGCAATGGTTACGCTGGCCTGCCCACACGCAGGGACAGGAGGTGCCGTCGGCGCAGTAGGCGCAGTGGGCGCTGGGGGTGGATGCTAAAGAGCGACGAAGGGGAGCCGCATGAGTGTGCAGATCAAGGTTCCGGGACTGCCGGAGTCGGTCGCAGAAGCGACGGTGGTCGCGTGGCACAAGCAGCCAGGCGAGGGGGTGGTGCGCGATGAAAACCTGGTCGATCTAGAGACGGATAAGGTGGTACTTGAGGTGCCCTGCCCGACGGATGGGGTGCTGGCTGAAGTGTTAAAGCCAGTCGGGGAGACCGTCGTCGCCGATGAGCTGCTGGGTCTTGTCGAGCCGGGTGCAGTAGCCTCGGTGCCGCAAGCGGTACCGCACGGGGGGAACGAAGCGACCGGAGCAGCTAAGAGCACAACCAAGACGCGCAGCGACGTCGTGGCGGCAACTTTAGACAGCGGTGGTGAGGATCCGGCCGTTGCCGCGCCGATTCAAGTCAAGCCCGAGGATCTGAGCCCGGCGGTGCGCCGCCTAGTCATGGAGCATGGCCTCGATCCGTCGCGCATTGAGGCTTCGGCGCAGGACGGACGCCTGACTAAAGAGGATATCTTGCGCCACCTTGAGCACGGTGCTCCCGATCTCGGTCCCGAGGCCGCTGCTGCGGCAGCGGCGAGTGCCAGTGAGCCAGATTTGCCGGAGGACGAGCGTCCCGCCGAGCGTGTACCGATGACCCGGCTGCGCCAGCGCATCGCTGAGCGGCTGCTTGAGGCGCAGCGCCAGGCGGCGATGTTGACGACCTTTAACGAGGCCGATATGCAGCCGGTGATGGCGCTGCGGGCGCGCTATCGCGAGCATTTCGAGAAGGTTCACGATGTCCGTCTCGGCTTTATGTCGTTCTTCGTCAAGGCGGTTGTCGAAGGACTGAAGCGCTTCCCGGCGGTCAACGCCTCGATCGACGGCACTGATATCCTCTACCACGGCTACTACGATATTGGTATCGCGGTCTCATCACCGCGTGGATTGGTGGTGCCAGTGGTGCGCGATGCCGATCAGCTCTCCTTCGCCGAGATCGAGGCACAGATTAACGAGCTTGGACGCCGAGCGCAGGAGGGTAAGCTCACCATGGAGGAGCTAACCGGCGGCACGTTTACGATTACCAACGGCGGGATCTTCGGTTCGCTCTGTTCAACTCCCATTCTTAATCCGCCGCAGAGCGGGATCTTGGGGATGCATAAGATCCAGGAGCGGCCGGTGGCCAAGGGGGGTGAGGTGGTGATCCGTCCCATGATGTATCTGGCGCACACCTACGATCACCGGATCATCGATGGCCGCGAGGCGGTCCAGTTCCTCGTTACGGTCAAAGAGCAGATCGAAGATCCGGCTCGCCTACTGCTTGAGGTTTGACTATGTCCAACGACTACGACGTGATCGTCATCGGAGCCGGTCCAGCCGGCTATGTTGCCGCCATTCGGTGTGCCCAGCTCGGCTTGCAGACGGCCGTGGTTGATGATTTCGTATTCAAGGACGGAGAGCCGGCGCTCGGTGGCACCTGCCTGAACGTTGGGTGTATTCCCTCGAAGGCGTTGCTCGACTCCTCCGAGCAGTACCACAAGGTCACCGAGCACCTGGCCGCGCACGGCATCACGGCGCGTGGTGTGGAGCTTGACGTTGAGCAGATGATTGCCCGCAAGGATAAGGTGGTTAAAGAGCTGACCGCAGGTGTTCGGCAACTCTTCAAGGTGAATAAGATTGAGTGGATCCATGGGCACGGACGACTGGTTGGCGCGCGCGACATCGAAGTCACTTCTGCCGATGGTGAACCGGAGCGCTACCGTGCTGGTTCGGTGGTATTGGCTCCCGGGTCGCGCAGCATCGAGTTGAGTGCGGCGCCGCTTGATGGCGATCGGATCATCAATTCCGACGCAGCGCTCGATATGACGGCCGTGCCACCGCGTCTGGGCATCATCGGCGCTGGGGTGATCGGTCTTGAGATGGGCTCGGTATGGAGCCGTATCGGCTCCGAGGTGGTGCTGCTGGAGGCGCAAGATGAGCTGCTTGGCCCGGTTGACCGGCAGCTGGTGCGTACAGCGCAGAAGGCGTTTAAGGAGCAGGGACTCGATATTCGGCTCGGTTGCCGGGTCACTGGCACCGAGGTCGGTCAAGCGGTATCGATTCGCTACGAAGACAAAAAGGGCGCCCATCAGCTGGTGGTCGATACGTTGATCGTAGCGGTGGGGCGGCGACCGAATACCGACGATCTCTGCTCCGGCGAGGTCGACCTGCTGCTCGATGAGCGGGGCTTTATCAACGTCGATGAGCACTGCCGCACCAACCTGCCCGATGTCTACGCCGTCGGCGACGTGGTGCGCGGCCCGATGCTGGCGCATAAGGGGCAGGAAGAGGGGGTCATGGTGGCCGAGCGCATCGCCGGTAAGGCCGGGCACGTCAACTACGAGACGATCCCGTGGGTGATCTACACCGATCCGGAGATCGCCTGGGTCGGCCGTACCGAGGCGCAGCTGAAGGCCGCCGGGGTGCCGTATAACGTCGGCACTTTCCCCTTCGCTGCGACCGGACGGGCTCGGGCGATGGATCACTCCACAGGCCTCGTTAAGCTGCTCGCCCACGCCGAGACCGATCGCTTGCTCGGGGCGCACATCGTTGGGCCGCAGGCCTCGGAGTTGATTGCTGAGGCGGTGGTGACGATGGAGTTCGCCGGCTCGGCGGAGGATCTAGCCCGCACCATCCACGCCCACCCGACGCTCTCCGAGGCGGTGCGCGAGGCGGCGCTGGCCGTCAGTAAGCGGGCGCTGCATAAGGCGAATTGAGGAGACGAGCTGGGGAGCTGAGGGCTTGAACACTTTGGGCAGGAGTGCTCTCTGGTGACGGGCCGTACTGGGCATGGCGATCAGCAGCCGGGCGAACTGGTCATTGAGTCGAGCCCTGCCGGGCCGCGAGTGCGGATTAGCGGCGAGTGGACCCTGGCGCACTATCGAGCACTCTATGCGCTGCTCGCAACGCAGCCACTTGATCGGCCCCCGAGCGCAGTCGATCTGAGCACCCTGCGCGCCCTCGATACCGCCGGCGCGAGCCTGCTGGTTAGGTTGTTGGGGCAAGATCACGTCGCCGAGATCGCCCGTACAGCCCCGGAACTCAGTGCCGAGCGTCGCCGCTTACTGGCCACAGTGGCGACGGCCAGCGCCCGCGCTAACGCCGAGCCGCTGCAGCGGCCGCCGACGGTGTCGTGGACGCGCCACTTGGCGGCGCTCGGTCTGCGCGTCGAGGATGGCGGGCGGCAGATCGTGCTGGCGCTCGGCTTTATGGGGCAGGTCCTGGCGGTGGTGGCGGCCGGTCTCCTGCAGCCGCGCCGCTGGCGCTTGGCGGCCCTCTCGCGGCAGTTGCAGCACACCGCGCTCGAGGCGATCCCGATTGTCGCCCTGCTGGCGAGTGCGGTCGGCGCGGTGGTGGCGCTGCTCGGGATCACCGTGTTGGGACGTTTCGGCGCCGGGGTCTATGCCGTCGATTTGGTCTCGTACGCCTTCATGCGCGAGCTCGGTGTGCTGCTTACGGCCATTCTCTTGGCTGGCCGTTCAGCGAGCGCCTTTACCGCGCAGATTGGTTCGATGAAGGCGAATGAAGAACTCGATGCCATGCATGCTCAGGGGCTCAGTCCGATCGAGATGTTGGTGGTGCCGCGGGTGCTGGCGTTGATGGTGGCACTGCCGGTGCTGACCTTTGTGGCCGTCATGTGCGGGCTCGGCGGCGGGGCTGCGGTTGCTGTTTTCAGTCTCGATCTGTCGTTGCTGCGGGTACTCGATCTGATCGCTCAGGTGCCGCTGGAGCACTACGTGGTCGGTATGATCAAGGCGCCGTTTTTCGCCTTTGTCATCGGTGTGATCGGCTGTCTCGAAGGGCTGAAGTGCCAAAGCAGCGCCCAATCGGTCGGTAGCCATACGACCTCGGCAGTAGTGCAGGCGATCTTCTGGGTCATCATCCTGAACGCCGCAGCGGCGGTCTTTTTCGTGGAGATCGGATGGTAGTCGGGGCGGTGCGGCACGAGCGTGACGAGGCGCCGGACGAGGCGGCGATTACCGTTGAGGGGCTGACGACCCGGCTTGGCGGGCGGCTGATCCACGAGGCGCTCGATCTGAAAGTGCGCCGCGGCGAGATCCTCGGTGTGGTCGGCGGCTCAGGTTCGGGGAAATCGGTGCTGCTGCGGACACTGATTGGCCTGATTCGACCGGTCGGGGGACGAGTACAGATTCTCGGCCGATCCCTCTTCGGTCCCGGGGGCGAGTCGACTGGCATCGAGCGGCGGGTCGGTGTGCTCTTCCAACACGGCGCGTTATACTCATCGTTAACGGCCGCTGATAACGTCGCGCTGCTGCTGCGCGAGCACTACGATGTGCCGCCGGCGGCCGCGGTCGAGTTGGCTCGTTTGCAGTTGGCGTTGACTGGGCTCGGTGCCGAGGCGTGGGAGCGCTACCCGGCCGAGCTCTCCGGCGGGATGGTCAAGCGGGCGGCGCTTGCCCGCGCCTTGGTGCTCAATCCGCCGCTGCTCTTTCTCGATGAGCCGACGGCTGGTCTTGATCCGATCAGTGCAGCGGAGTTCGATGCGCTTCTGGTGACGCTGCGCGATGCGCTCGATCTGACCGTCTTTCTGGTCACCCACGACCTCGATACGCTCTACGCCGCCTGCGATCGGGTGGCGGTCTTGGCGCAGCGCCGGGTGCTGACCGTCGGCACGCTCGATGTCGTCGCGGCGACCGAGGAGCCGTGGATCCAGGCCTACTTCAACGGCCCACGGGGGCGACGCAGCGGCACGCTCGATAGCGGGCGTGCGGAGAGAGAGGGGCAGTGAGGTGGAGACGCAAGCTCGGCACGTCTGGATTGGTCTACTCACTCTGCTGCTGCTGATCGGCACGCTGAGCTTCGGCGTGTGGTTGGCCGATTGGAAGCTGCGCGGGGAGCGACAAGCCTACCGGGTGGTGCTGACCGAAAACGTCCTCGGGCTATCGGCCTACAGTGCGGTCAAGCTCAACGGCGTCGATGTCGGAGAGGTCGAACGCCTTGAGCTCGATCGCCGCGACCCGCGTCGGGTCGTGGCCTACATCTGGGTCGATCGTGACGTGCCGGTGACGACCGAGACGCGGGCGCAGTTGGCGATGACCAATCTGCTGACCGGCAGTGTCCACATTCGTCTGGTCCCCGGCGATCTCGATGCCCCCCTGCTGCGCCGGCAAGAGGAGGGGGTTCCGCAGATAGCGGCGACGCCGTCGGCGGCGGCACGCTTGCGCGAAGATATGGGCAACCTGTTCAGCGAGGCAGAGACGTTGGTCGAGCGCATCAACAGCCTGCTCGCCGAGGAGAACATCGAGTCGATGGCCGCTACCTTGGCCGATGTGCAGCGCCTAGTGGCCCTGGTGGTTGAGCACGACGAGGCGATTGAGCAGGGGTTGTTGGCAGTGACTAATAGTGCACAGCGCGCCGAGGCGACGCTGACGCGAGTTGAGTCGGTTGCAGAGCAACTCGAGGCGTTACTGGAGGGGCCGGGAGAGCAGGCGCTGCTCAGTACCGCGCGCGCAGCCGAGAGCTTGGCCCAGAGTAGTGAGCAGGTCGAAGAGCTCTTTAGCGAGCACCAAGCGGCGATCGCCGCCGGTTTGCACGGGCTGCAAGGGGTCGAGCCGCTGCTTATGGAGATGCATGAGACCCTTCATGCAGTGCGCAGCTTCATTCAGCGCCTTGAGCAAGGGGGCGGGGGCTCTTTACTAGAGCGCGAGCGACTCCGTGAGCATTCGCCGTAGTCGGGGGTTGAACGGTATGACCAAGCGATGGCAGGAGTGGCAGGGTGGGCGCGCCGATCGGCTATCGACCTCGGAGTTGGCCCCGGAAGTGACCTCTGAATGGGGCCGAGAACCAGGACGAACACCGGGGCAGTGGGCGGCGTGTCGAGGGCGTAGAGCTGTCACGACAGTCGGCGTCTTCGCGTTGTTGGGCCTGCTCAGCGGTTGTGGTGTCTGGCCGGAGCCGCGCACCTACGACGCCTATCGCTTGACGGTCACCGAAGCGGCCATCGATTCTGGCGCTGCCGCTGACTCGATCGCTGCCGAGCGAAGCGCCGTGCAGAGCGAGGGAATGCGCCTCAATGCGGCGGTGCCGACACTGCGCCTGACGAGCCCGCGCACCGACGACGTACTCAGCAGCAACCGCATTGCGGTGCTGGGTGCCGATGGAAGGGTGAGTAGCTACGAGGGCGCACGCTGGGTCTCGGCAGTCCCGAAGTTATGGCGTGACGCGCTGCTTGAGCTCTTTCGCGACGATGGTCGGCTGCCGGCGGTGGTCGGCGACGATGAACGCCTAAACGCCGACTGGGAACTGCGCAGCACCCTGCACACCTTCCACTTAGTGGCCGACACCGAGAGTGGCGCCGAGAGTGGCACGCCCCAGGCGCCCCTGGTGCGGATCGTCCTCGATGCGCGCTGGGTCGATCCGCGCTCCCAGCGCCTGATTGCGGTGCGCCGCTTTACCGCCCAGGTGCCTGTAACAGGTGCAGCGGGTGGTGCCGAGACGATCGACGACAAACCAGCTGCTGCGGTCCGCGCCTTCGCCGCAGCCAGCCGTATCGTGGGGCAGCAAGTCGTCGATTGGACGTGGGAGCTGATCGGTGCCGATGAGTGATGCCCGCTGTTTGAGATATTAAGCTGAGCGACCCATCAGGCTTTTGTCCCTGCTCGCCGGCCGCCGCCGTACTGCCGGTTAGCGGCTCCTCTGCAGTCGCTGCACCAGTGCTTCCAACTCTTCAGCGATCTGCTCGACCGTAGCGGCTGCCTGCCGCCCTTCCTCAATCACCGCGGCGTTCTCGGCTGCCACCGTAGTGCCTTGCGCCAAGCGCACCAGGATGTGCTCAGCGGTGTTGCCCTGCTGCTCTGCTGCGCTGGCTACATTCGTGATGCGTGATTCGATCAGTGCCAGAGCGCTCTGCGCTTCGGATAAAGTCTGCCCCGCACGATCGACTAACTGTTGCGTCTCCTGTGCCTGGTCGCGACCTTCGCTGACGGCGGTGACCGCCTCGTGGGTGCCCTCCTGCACCGCACGGATCGTCGCTGTGATCTCGCGGGTCGAGTCTTGGGTGCGTTGAGCCAGGTTGCGCACCTCTTCAGCAACGACTGCAAAGCCGCGGCCTTGATCGCCAGCCCGGGCAGCCTCAATCGCGGCATTGAGCGCGAGGAGATTGGTCTGTTCAGCGATGTCACTGATGGCGGTGACCACTCGGTCGATCTCGTCACTGCGCGCTTTTAGCGTGTCGATGGCGGTAGCCGTTTCGGCCATTGAGTTGCTGAGCCGCTCCATGGCCTGGATACCGCTGTCCATGGCGGTGCGAACCTGCTCACCGACAGCCGTTGCATTGCGCGTCTGCTCACGGGCATCGTCGGCGTTAGCGGCGATCTCTTGGATCGTCGCTGCGATATCGCCAACCGCTTCGCGCGTCTGCTCGGCCTCCTGTTGCTGCGTTGCCGCACTGCTGGCGGCCGACGCCGATTGCTGGGTCAGGCGCTGGACCGCCTGCTGTAGACCTTCGATCGCGCCTACCAATTGTTTAACAAGGCGGTCGACGGCCTCAATCACCAAGTTGAAACTGCTGCCGACTTGCCCGATCTCATCATCGCGGTCGGTGGTCGTCACCCGGCGGCTGAGATCAAGACGAAGATAACCGGCATCGTCGGTAGTTGTGGCCGCAGCTGTAGCCGGAGGCAGAGTGGCGCTGTGGCCGCCGACCACAGCAGCGATCTCTTCGCGGGCCCGGGTCAGTGGGGCGGTGATTCGCTGTACCATCCAGCCACCGAGCAGGAGCACCAGCAGCGTGCCGATCGCAGTGATCAATAGCCCGCCCCAGCGCGCTTCGGTCAGCGGGGCAAAGGCTTGAGCGCGATCAACCATCAGCCCCACGGCCCAGTCAACACTCTCGCTGCCGACAATCGGGTGAAAGCTCGCCTCGTACAGGTGATCGGCGATGCGGTAGGGGTGCGCGGTGCCATCGAGCGGTGCCTCCTCCCCGAGGAACGCGGTGAGGTCCTCGCCGACGTACTGGGTCTCAGGGTGGAAGAGGATGGTGCCGTCTTCCACATCGACCAAGAGCGCATAGCCGCTGCCGCCGACTGTAATGGCCGCAAGCTGCTGCTGTATCGCCTCCAGGCTGATGTCGGCGGCGGCGACGCCGCGGAAGGGACCATCGTGCACCGCCGCAGCGGCCGAGAGGATCAACTCACCGCTGGCAGCGTCGATAAAGGGTTCGGTAAAGCCTGGTCCGTGCTCCTTGGCTTGACGGTACCAGGGGCGCTCGAGCGGGTTAAAGTCGTCCGGCAGCGTCGCTTCGATCGCGCGATCCTGCATATACATCTTGCCGTCTGCGGTGCCGACGTAGAAGTGGGCGAAACCGAACTGCTCGACAGCGGTGCGGTTGTGGGCGCGCAGGGCCTCGGCATCGGAGGTGCGAGCGGCAATTTCTGCCAGGGTTACAGTCGTCGCGAGGCGGCTATCAAGCCAATCGGCAATGCCTGCCGTGCTTACCTCGGCGGTCTGGGCTCGAATCGTCTCCAGATTGCGTTCGGTATGGGCGTGTAAGCGCAGGTCGTTGATGATGGCGTAGACTGCCATAACGAGCAGCAACAAGGCGGCGAAAGTGGCGAGAATGCGGTGCGAGAAAGAGAGCGGGCGCACAACGAGACCTCTGTTTTAAGGGTACTGATTTATGGCCACCATTGCGATAAGGGCCGTTCGTGGGGCGCGAGCGGCGACCCATTCGCCGGCGGTTGGCGCGATTTCAACCCGCTAATCGTAAGCAGCACTGTTCGGCTTACGTCCATGGGAATGTTTTCCTATGGTTTTAGGAACGGCATCTATTCATCAGGGTTGGTCGGCCTGATCGGCCTGCTCGCAGGTATCCAAGGGCGGGGGGAGTCGGCGCGGGTCATGGATTTCGATGGTCTTCTCCCGGCTCTTGGCGCCGGCGGCGATGCGCACCGCGGAGCGGGGCACACCGCACGACTTAGCGAGCAGGCGCAGCAAGCGGTCGTTGGCCGCCCCATCTGCCGGCGGTGCGGTTACATGAACCTTAAGGCGGCCAGCCAGTGGCTCGCCGAGCTGCTCCTTCGACGAGCGCGGCTGCAGCTTGAGTTGCAGCACCAACGTCCGTTCACGCCACTGCCACCAGTGCTGTGGGTTGCGCTCTGCGTCCATCGTTCTCCCAGGCTCGATCACCCCGATCAACAGGTGCGAACAGTCCCGTCCTCTTAGCGCAGAGACTGTTTCAATGCCTATCCCCCTTGTGACCTAGGGTACTTTAGCGCGGCTCGTTCACAGCCGTCCAGTGAGGTGCCCAGTCGTTGACTGCGGCGCTTCGTAGATGACCGATAGCACCGCTCTGGCTCGGCTCATGCCGACGTAATGCTCGGCAAGCCGTTCTGGGCGCTTGGAAAGCGGCGGCAATCCGATCATTACGATGGCGTCGTTCTCTAGCCCTTTGAAGTTGGCTATTTCAGCGAAGCCCGTTCTGTCACCCGGGAAGTGGATCAAAGAGTGCTCATCGAGTCTCTCGATTGACTGCTTGAGCCTCCCCGGCAGGAGCGGCACAGCCGAGTCAGCAAGCGCTGTACCGGACAAGATCGTTACTTGACCGCAAGTGAGACCGCCATCATGGATTAGTTTATCGAGTTCTGCGGCCAGAATTCGAGCCGCTTCTTCCTTCGAGTGCGCGGTGTGGGTCCACACCTGAGGTCCGTCTCCGGCGCCGCGCGTGCCCATATCCGCGCCGAGCAATGTGTGAATCTTGTCTAGGATGACGCGCGTGTTTCGGCAGTTCGTCTTCAGGGGTACCCGTGTGGGATTGAACGAGTTCAGGCAGTCGATCGCCTCCTGCTGTGGTGTTCCGAAAAAGCCCGATTGATTGTTCACGTCGTGAAAGAAGCACCACCGACCTTCTGCGAGGCCGCCCGCAACCGCACGGTCCAAGGCGTCGAGGGTCATCGTGTCCATCAGGTCCTGCCCCTCATCAACGATGACTGCATCGAATGTCGCCAACTGTTGTCGTTTGAGTGTCGTGACGATGGCGCTGACCAAGCAAACGGTTAGGCCGGGGATGGCGAGTCTGGCTTGTAGGTAGCTCTTGAGCCACGGTGATCGGCAGATCAGTGCGACTTGAAACCCCTCTGCCGTCCATCGCCGCGCGAGTTCCATCGCGAGGAACGTCTTTCCGGTTCCAGCACCACCGGAGCACAACACCCGTGGATTTGCCGACACCACATCGATCAACAGCATCTGGTCCTCGGTAAGGCTTGCCACCATCTCCGCAGTCGCATCGACGCGCACATGCAGAGGAGTAGCCGACTCGAACTGCGGTCGAAAGTAGCGGCACGCCTCCTTTACGATCTCTGGGGCTGCGAACCTCTTGCCGCCGTCCTGCAGGCGCCAGTAGGAGAACAATGTATTCAACCACCCTTCAAGGTCTTTGAAGCTTCTGGTATCGGCTACAATCTGCCGGTCCCATTCAGCGCCTGTGCTGCGCCACTCGCAATCGGGAAAGACGACGCCATAGCCGATGGAGAACTGGTTGACTACGCGTGCTGGCAAGCATTCACGCATCTTTGCCATCACCCCGTGGAGGGCCGTTTCTGCCTGCTTAAAGGGGCCTTCGTTTGACCGAGAGACTTGACCCTCGCGATTGGTATACTCCCATACACCGTCGCGACAGGCTACGCCGCCCCCCTTCACCTCAAGAACGAAGATTCCGTATTGGCAACAAATCAGAAAGTCGATCTCTGCAAATCGTTTGTAGGCGTGCCGGGGCAGATTGAGCGAGTGGAATGCCGTGAACGACTCTTCATCGGAGGTCGGAAACGCCATGCGCAGCCGGTCGAAAACACGTTTCTCAGCGCGGCTGTTGGTTCGATGCGGCGTGTCCGGGATTATCCGCATGGGCTTGGCTCCGGTTCAGCCCTTTAGCTCTGCACGAATGCGCCGCTCAAGCTTCTGCGATATTGCTTCCCTGTTTAGAAGAGCAAAAAAAACGGATTGATCGACTTCTTCCACAACGGCCTTAGCCAAACCGTCGATGAGCAGGTGCATGCCACTGCCATCAACCGACAATCTGTAGTCGCCTTTTCCAAGCGTGACGCGGGTCTGTAGACAGTCCCATTTACACGCCTTCGCAAGTTCCACAGCAGCCTCTTTTTGATTTTTTGTCCAGCCTTTCGGGCCGGGTGAAAACAACTCGTTTAAAGGCTGTGGGCGAGGAGGCGGGTTACCCAAGTCAACGCCTGTCTGTGCGAGACGGTGGGCCATTGCCGCCATTCGGTGTGAGATGGCGCTGCGGAGCTGGGGTGGTTCTCGGAGGTCGGTGCTTACGCCCATCCAGCCCTGTCGTGCCGAGAACAGAATGGCAGCGGCAAGATAGTCCTGCTCGTTAAGCAGCGGACTTCTATAGTCGAGGAGCTCGGTTAAAGTCTCGCGAAGGAAGAATAAGATCAGCGCGCGGGCGAATGGCTTCGAGTGTTGCTCCAACACCTCGGTTACCGTCTCATCAGAGAACCTAACCAACCCCTGAAGGTCCTTGATCAGTTTTGCCCCGGCCTGTCGGAAACGATCATCCTCATGCTGATCGCGCTGCGATTCGAGATAGGCGAGTGCGACGTCGAGTGGTTGATTCTTGTTGGCAGCGAGACTGTTCTCTGCCAATTGGTCCACCAAGCCCCAGAATAGTCGGACCGACGCCTCGTCGGAAGCAGGAGCTTTGCCAAGTATTAGCCATTGATTGGTCGCCGCCAGTATCGGGTGGGTGCCCGAACCGAAAACCTCATCGTGAGGCTCAAAGGCTCGCTTCAGAAATTGAAGCCCAGTCTCACTCTTGCGAGCAAGGTGGAACAGCATTGCCATCATTGCACCGGCAGCTAAGGGGGCAGCAAGCGCCGTCTCGATTTCCGGTACGGCGGTTCGGGGCGGCCACGGTTCGGCGGTAGCTTTCTTGAAGCTGCTTGCGTTTACCTTGCTCAGAAGGCCTTCGAGGGAGACGTTGTTAAAGTCTCTCGCGCCTTGCTCGAAGCGTTTTTTGTCATCTCCGGAGGCAAACCAAACCTCCTTGACAGAGCCGATCGGTAGCGGAGCCGGGACTAGCAGGAAGTGCAGGTTGGCAATGAGCGCATCTGGAAAGGAGACCTCATGGAGGTTGCCTTGCAGATCGACCGCTCGAGCCGGACCCTTGAACTCACCAAGGTCGACTTTGGCGATACACGGAATGAGATGACTGCGCTCGCTGGCCGCCGCTTCGAGCGCCGCCTTCGGTACGCTGTTCAGAAACAGCGGGATAAACCCCGGGAAATCGGACAGCGTGTCTTTGTAGTGCTTGTCCATGAACCCTGCCGGCGGCATGATCATTCCGGCTGCGAGCATGAACTGTAAGTTCATGTTGTTCGTCACAAAGTGCCACTGTCCGGGGGGGGCAGCCGGTGCAGCAACGGTTTTTTCTTCGAAAAAATCGGGGGGGGTGGTCATTATCCTTTTCGCTCCAGTATATTGGGATCCTGCGGGAGGATGGCCTCAACGGCACATCGACTGCCGGCTTCTTGAAGCATGATCACTTGTTCGGTTGCGCGAGCGACCATTACATAAAAGAGGCGTTTGGTGACATTGACATCGGTCTTGTTCAGGTGGAACTGGTTGATGTCGACGATAAAGACGACATCGAACTCCAAACCTTTGCAAGCTTGAGCATTGATGACCATGATGCCGCCACGGTCGAACCGCATCGTGTGCTGATCGCCACTCGCGAAGGTGGTCACCGGGGGCGGCCCGTTGTCTAGCTGCACGGGAGTGTTGTTGAGCGCCGCCGCATAGCGCGTTCGGACCTCGTTGTTGGGCGCGATGATGCCAATCAGCTGGGCAGGGTGTCGGTCGGCAAGTTTGAGCATGCGGCGAATCACATCTTTAAACCGTTCAGGAGGATACTGATAAAGAAGAGGTTTCTTGGCTTCAACAATGCTTGGCTGGGGCAAGTCCGGCGGCGGGGTGGCCGGGTCACCCGTGTAGAAGGCTTGCGCGAGCCGTGCGATAGGGAGGGTGTTCCGGTAGTTTTTAGTGAGCTCAATCACCTCTCGAGTCTCGATCCCCAGCGCGTCTTCGAGCTCCTTCCTCGTGCTGTTCTCGTCAGGAGAGATTTGCTGGTTCTGGTCAGCGACCACAAAGAAGTTCTCAAATCCCAGGTTGGCTAGCACTTGGTAAAAGCTGGGAGGCATGTCTTGCCCTTCGTCGATCACGAGGTAAGGCAGGTCGGCGCTGTTCATCACTTCTGTCTCTGCGACTGCATCTGCGATGGCCTGCCAGTCGAAAGGCTGCCAGAAGCCGCCGCCATGCGCGGGCAGGCGAGGGGGCAGGGCGCCTGTGACTTTTCGGTAGAGTCCGATAAACCAGCTCTGCCACTGATGACTGCTCAACTGCCCGCCAAAAAGCTGCCGACTGGCTTGATGCAGGAGTTTGTTGTAGACCAAAAAGACGTACCGAACCTTCTCCTCGTGCAGGCGGCGCGAACGCAGCAGGGCGAGCACGGACTTACCGGTGCCGGGGCCGCCGATGACAAGATGCTGACCATCGGTAGGCAGGGCGCGGACGTCTTCCTGCTCTTTGCTGAGCTCGTGGATGCCCGGCAGCTGGAACTTCCGCCTAGCCATAACGCAGTCAGCCGGCCGCAGCGGTGCTAAGGAAGGGGGGGATGCCTGCGGTCGAATCGCCCTTTACGAAAGTACGATCCAGCAGCACGTTCCCATAAGCGCATGCGGGCTCAGGAATGAGCGCACAGGCGTGACAGGCGGCGCGGTTGAGAAGCCCGGGGCCTTGGCCCTCGTGCTCCGAACAGACGGGATCGAGCGAGCACCACTGTGCATGGTCGAACGCCCTGGAGAGTAGTTGCAGCAGGCGCTCAGGAGCCGCCATCTCGGCAAGCCCACCGAGCGACCCGGCGATGTCAGGTACGGCCACATATATCAGAATGCCCGCCATCGGACGCTCTCCGCCGGTCGAGCAGTAGATGCGCTCTTTCAGCGATGCGGCCGGATAGCCGGCTTCGCTCTCCAGCTCGCGGATCATGAGATGCGACAACGTGTGCAGCAACATGAAGCGCGGCGTGACGATCACCTCCGGCTCGAACTGCAAACCTGTCTCCGCAAACCGTTTCAGAAAGTGTTCAGCACGCTCCTTCACCGCCGGCAGCGTCTCCCACTTCTGTAGGGCCTCTTGATTCAGAGATAGGAAAATGCCTTCGCCATAAAGCTCTAGCGCCGGTAGCCACTCACTCTGGCCGACGATGTCAGGGAGCACGAGCGGGCCGTTCATACGCGAGAAGCCTTTTAGGATCATGATCTCCTTGAGGCGGGTCACGCTGATGACTTCGCCGACTGCGCCGATGATGGTGCGTATCGACGAGTCCGGCGGGAACTCCTCAGACAGCTGCTGCCAATGGGAGGTCCAATGGCGAGTCACAAAGTCCTCGTCATCCATCATTCCAGGGAGTTCGTCGAGGAGGGCGTTATACTCGCTCTCCAAAAGCAGCCCCGGAGTCATGCTCTCGCCGTAAAGGGGATAACCGTTTTTCAGTTCACACAAGGCCTCATGAATCTCTCCTGTCGAGCAGCGCAGCTCGCTAGCCAGCGTTTTGATCGCCGTTTTTTGGGCCAGCGATGTTTTCGCCCGTTCCAACCGCATCCGCTTGCTTGAGCTGCGGTACAAACGATCAACCACGGAGCCCTTACGTACCCTCGACTCTGGAGGGATCACCAAAGCACTCGCTGTTGCGGGGGTATGCACTCGGGCATCGTTGACTTCCACAATCTCTGCTACGCCCTCGGCGTCATCGACACGCTCGTTGAGCCACGGCTGCCGGCGGTTATTATTAAAACCGACCCGGGCGTTATCGAAAGGAGCAGTTGCCCGGCAACGCTGGCAGACGATTACTCTGGTTGGCCCTGAGATCGACTCGATCTTCAAGTAAGGGGAGCCCCATGGATCGGGTTTGCACTGTCTCTGGTTAGGACCTGATGCACCAGAGTGGGCTATATCGTGCCACGGCACGTCGGCCAAGTGGCCATCTTGATGCGCCAGCACCCATGCAACCTGCTCCATTACTTGCCCGTTGCACTCTTCGCTCTTGCACCGTATCTGCTCTCCGGTTTGTACATTCGCCCAGGGCTTGTAATGCAGGAGTCCACACTTTACACAGCGCATCCAGAAAGGGAAGCGCAGTGCGGGAATGCAAGTGCCTTCTATAGTGGCCTTATCGGTGATTTGTGCTGTAGGCGGCTCCCGCAGAACCTGTTCGATCTCAAGGGCGGAGCGCACGCGCTCGACATAAAAGATCTCCCGCCCCGCGCTACTCCCATCGCTATTCGTCCACTCGCGGATGTCGGGAACAGCCATGAGAGAGTCCGGGCCGCGCACGACGGTGCCTACTGAACAGTGGCGCAACAGATGGGATAGGCGAACCGGCAGGTATTCGTCTGGTTTCGTCATAGGGGTTTTAGCAGTGCCGTCTTTTCCACATTGCGCATCGACTGCAGTGTTGCCCAGAGGCCGGCGATCCGATCGTCATGGTTGTAGAGCAGGCGAGCGGACGTTTTGTCCCGTTGCAAGCCTTGATAATTGAGGCTGCGCTTGTCTGCACGGCACAGCTCGACTTCGGCGCTCCAGCGCTCTACGAGGTGCATCAGGTGTTTTGCCGTCTCGGGTGCCCGTTCCCGATCTGCCATCCCGCAGCGCTTCTCCAGCACCTCGATGGTCTTGCGAACATTATCGTCGGTAGGATCGAAACGACCCGCGCCGTCGTTGCGCAGGTAACTTTTGCAGCTGTGGCGGACGGCGATGACCAGTGCCGCGTGCAGCGCTCTTTGTCGTGCCTGATAGGCAAAGGGTGTGACACTGGAGCTTTCGACGAAGCGGTAAAAGGAGTCGTGGTACGGGCGGAAGTTTTCGTAATGGGATAAGCTGCGAGCTTGGTCGCGGTAGTAGTTCGTTACCACCAAGCCCGGCACATCGCTGCGTCCCACGCGGCTACTGGCCTGGATGTACTCGGCTGTTGTCAGCGGTTGCCCATTGATGATCATCAAAGCCAGCCGGCTGACGTCAAGCCCGACTGAGACCATGTTGGTTGCCAGTAGCGCGTCGAGTGCATCGGCGTCGGTGTGTGGTAACGCCAATCGCGAAAAGGTCTTGGCATTCTCCTCCGCACTGGAACGACTGGTGAGCTGGGCAATTTGCGCAGTCGGCCTCTGGAACTCTTGGCCAGACTCTTTGTGCTCGTCAGCGAGGCGCTGGTAGAAGTCGCGGACATCGATATTGAAGGCGTTATGGCTGCTGCCGACGCCTTTGATGCTGCCGTGGTAGACGACTTGGGTCCACCACGCCTCTAGTAACTCCGACCGATCTTCGCGATCGCGATCAAAAACCGCTTCTGGGGCTGCAAAGAGCGCTGCGGCGAGCGGCGCCATGCAGTGCTGTCGGTCCAACCCGGGCGCGAGGTAGCCGAGATAGAGCCGTCCCGGCCGCTGACTGGTCGGTACCGTGCGGGCGAAATAGGAGTCGTCGCAGTTGACGCCGGAGGGCGGAAAGACCGCCAACTCCCGGCCATATAGGCGCTCAACCTGCTGCGCAGCCATCCGGATGGTTGCGGTCGACGCCACGTACTTAGGGTGAACACCGCGCCGGACCAGGACGGTATCGAGTGCCGCTTCATAGATTCCAGCGATTGATCCCAGTGCGCCGGAGATCAGGTGCAACTCGTCCTGAATAACCAACTCGGGCGGACGGTGCCTATCGCCGCCAAAGAACGCTGCTGCGCGCTCCTCCCAAGCGAGGCGAGCCAATTTGTCCACGGTGGCGATCAACAAAGTCGGCGGATGCTCATAGAGGGCCTCGTCCACGACATTGCAGGGGGTTTCACCACGCTCATGGCCGCCGAAGTCACACTCGCGGTGCGTGCAGCAAAATCGGAAAGATTGGTCGGTAGCAACGTAGCTGTGGGGTGCTGTAAAAGGGGTGCCGCACCACGGGCAGTTCTCTAGCACCAAGCGCATGAGCGCGGTGCTATGTCCTGTGGCGGCCTGCTCAACGAGCTCCTTTGCTTTGTCGTAGCGATTTGGACTGGTCGCGTCACCAACCCATAGGCCAACGGTGATCGGCTCGGCGCCGAGTTCCGGGGTGCGGCGGCGGATCAACTCCAGCGCGCAGATCATACGGGTGGCACGGTGGTACTGTTGAGTCGTTAGCAAACGCAAGGTGTAGCGCATCACCGTGCAGGTGCCGGCGCCGGTGCTTGGAAACTTCAACCTTCTCCACACCACCAGGAAGGCGATCAGCCCGAGGTAAGCTTCTGTCTTGCCGCCGCCGGTGGGAAACCAGATCAGATCTACGACATCGCGGAATTCGTCGTCATCCCTTATGGTCGATTCCATCACCGTCAGCAGAAAGGCCAGCTGGAAGGGTCGCCACCGGTAGGCCTGTAGATCACGCGACTTGTTGTTAATCTGGTCGGTGCGCTGCATCTGATCCAGCATCGCTTGGTTCGCGAGCGCAAACGCTTGAGAGGCGAGTGGGTCCGTCTGCAATAGCGCGATGCCGCGGCGCATCCGCGAGACGGCGACATTCATTCTCGTGGTGATGCGCGTGCCTGCCGACCGCTCCGTGTCTTCCAGTAGCGAGAGCTCTTTCTCCTGCGCCGCCACCCAGTCGGCATAGCCATCGACGAACTTGACGAGTTCCGCCGACACATTCGCACCGCCGACCTCGGTCGCGGCAAGGAAAGCGATACTGAGTACCTCGTCGCCGCCCTCGGCGACATCGGCCGTCACCTGCGGGACCTCGACGGCTGGTAGGAAAGCCGAGTAAATTTCACGCACGGTGCCGTCAATCTCGTGCCAGTCGACCGCTGCACCGTGGCCGACGGCGTAGATCCTACGGTGCTTGTACTGCAGCTCGAGCTCCTGCTCCTCCTCGCTCAGCAGAGCGTACTCGACGCGGGGATAAACGCCCACCTTGCCCGCCTCGATAAAGCAGCTGAGTTGTACCTCAAACAGAGTCTTCTGGTCGCGATCGTCGGCGAACGCTCCACCTGCGGTGGTGATCTCCGAAATCTCTTGGCGGTTGAAGAGCGAGACCGTGATGATCCAGCCTTTGCCGCAGCGCCGCCACTGAACATCCAGGCCTCCGCGTGCCTTCCCGGTGGCGTCGTGCAGCACATCGCGTCTGTCGGGGCCGGTAAAGAGGAGGGCTTCTTGCTCGCCGCCGAGTTCGGTACGCTGAAATTTGAGCGTGCTGAACCGTCCGCTGGGGTCACGTTCGCCGACTCGATCATAGTGCGCTGCGGCGCAGTTCACCTGGAACCGCAGGTCTTCGCCCTCTGCGTAGAACGAAAAGCCGACGGCAGAAGGCGGGATATAGCGGCGGCGCCGAACCGGCTGAGCGTCGTGGTTGTTGTCGTCGAGCGGGGCGGTGGTATCGTCGTCGTCTTCCTCGTCCGACAGCGAGACGGCATCGAGGCCTTCTCCAGCGATCACAGGAAAAAGCTTGCCGGTGGGGTAACGGTCCATCGGCCGAATGTCGACAAGGGGGTCGGGTGTCGCAGGTCCGATCAGCTGCTTTCGCAGCCAATCGACTAGCCGGAGCCGTTCTTCGGCATAGTCCATTATCTTTGTGTTTCCCCCTGGCTAGGCAATCCAGCTTGTCATCACAAACTCCCGCCTTCGCGGGGGTAGTTGACAAGTTTCGACCCTGACCTCGGCATCGACCGCTCAGAGCGGGTACTGGGTAGGCATCTCGCGGTCGTGCTGTGCTGTGCCGCGCCGTGCCGTGCCGTGCCAGGGGCACCACTACTACCGGTTCAGGTCCCAGTAGAAGTTCTCATGCGGGCCGACAGCCTCCAGATAGACGAGTCTGACAACATCATCTCGGGTATAGCCGAGGAGATACAGCGCATCCAGGCAGCGGAACTTGTAGACCCACAGCTCGGATAGATCGCCTCTCTTTCTCTCGCCGATGTCCGGATCCTGGGCAACGACCTCGACGGCTGCATCCACCTCGGTCGCTACGTTGGCGTGCAGTTTCTTGTAGACGCGGGCAAATCGTCGAGTCTGCCGGACGTCCCAACTCACGCCTTGCCCGCCGAGCGTGGTACGAAGACGGAACTATCCTCGCGCTGCTCGGCCATGCTCATGATGCTCTCCGCGATGAATGAAGCCGGCAGGTCGGGGTTGTCGAGTGCTGCCCGACCCACTTTGGCCCAGAACTCTACCTGACCCTGCACGGTACGAAACTCAGCCTTGGCCGCTGCACGCGCGGCACTGACGAGATCTTCATCGATACGCACGGATACGGTGCTCATCACAACCCCCTCGACATCTGCTTCACCACAATTGTAGTCAGGCGGTGTGCGGTGGTCAAAAGCGGCCAGCTCCTCGCAGAACCGGACTTGGACAAGCAAGGGACAAATCAAGAGTCTGTCCCCCCTTCTCCTCGCCGCAGGCCATGCAGCTGCGCTACGATGTATACCGCGCTCGCCAACGTATTGGATAGTGGTAATTAGACTTCGCTCGATGCAGATCCAGGACGCTTTGCGCGGCTGGGTATGGAGTACCAATTCTGATAACCGAGGGTCCGCATGAAAGACGTCATGAAAGACGGCACGGGACATGAAAAAGAGCGGCGTTTGCAGTGCGACTCGACCTGGACGTTGGCGGTTGTGTCGCGACGGCAGGCCGTAAAAGCGTGGATAAGCCTCATCGCGGGCGGAGCGCTCGTCCTCGGCGGTGGTGGTTTCCCCCTCATCGGCAGTGCCGACTCGCGCATTGAGATCGCCATATCTCAAGCTGATCGCGATCACTGTGCGAGTCGGATGCGTGAGTATATGGAGATCGTCAACGAAATCCTGTGGGCGACGCTCGAAGAGGATATGGAGGGCGTCGCCGAGGCTGCGATTCTTGGCGTACCCCGTCGTTATC
>NZ_NRRN01000032.1 GCF_016583625.1 Halorhodospira abdelmalekii
CCCAAACCCCGCCGGCAGTAAAGACTGGGCCAACCCAGGCTTGAGTCGTCGGTGGTGGTGCTGGGGCGCCGCTCTCAAGGCGCCCTTCGTAGACCCCAAGCCCCTCCAAGAGGCTCTCCAGCGAGTCGGCCAAGGGCTCGAAAAAGCCCGGGGTCAACGCCCCGTAAGCGGCAAAGAGGGCAGCAGCTACAGTCAGCGCCAATGCGGCATCGAGGTTCCCCGGCACGACGTGCAGCAGGCTCGCCTCGCGGTTATAGTCAGCCACCAGCGCCAAACGGATAAAGAGCACCAGCGCCAGCACCGTCACCAGCAATAGCAGCAAGGTACGCATCGGTGCCCACGCAATCCCGTGCGTCACCCCGAGTAGTAGTAGCATCGCCACAGCGTAGCCGGCGAAGGCAAAGGGGCGTCGCCCGATCAGCGCCAACGCCTCCCGCAGCCAGCCGTACCACGCCTCCGGCTCACTGCGCCGAGGACCGAGTGCCGACATCGATCACGCCCTAGCTCACCCCCTGCTCTATCCTCTGCTTACACCTACGCCCCCCTTTTGCGCCCCCCCTTTCCTTCACACAAGGGGGGGAGCTCAGCAGGGAGTCCGCGGCGGCAGCACTCAACGCCCCGCCTCGGCAACCCCCTCCGGCGAGCCGAAGCGATCGAGCAGCTCCTCTAAGATCTGCAACATATCGACCGCCGAGACCATCCCGACGAGCCGCTGCTGCTTATTCAGCACTGGAACCGCGCCAAAACGGTGTTCGCGCATGATCTGGGCAGCGCGCTGCACCGGGTCGTAGGTGTGAACGACAATCGGATTGCGCGTCATCACGTCTTTGAGCGACATATTGTCGTCGAGGTAGTAAACGTGCGTCAGGTCCGGGGCCTCATCGACCCAGTCGGGACGGCGCAGATCGCGGTCGGTCACCACACCGAGCAGCTGCATATCGGCATCGACCACCGGCAAGTGACGAATGTGATTGTGGCGCATCTTGAAGAAGGCCTCGCGCAGACCCTCTTCTGGGTCACCGGTGATCAGTTTATCGGTCATGATCTCGGGGAGCTTCATGAGCGTGACTCCTCATCAGCAAAGAGGTCGGCGTCGGTTACCGCACCGCGGCTAGCAGAGGCGGCCAAGCGGGCGTATTTAGCGAGTACGCCCCGACGGTAACGCGGCTGAGGCTGCTGCCAGGCGGCTCGGCGGCGCGCCAGCTCAGACTCCTCGACCAGCAGTTCCAGACGATTGGCATCGGCGTCGATGGTGATCGAATCGCCCTCCTCGACCAGCGCGATCGTACCACCATCGAAGGCCTCCGGTGCCACATGACCGACGACCATGCCGTAAGTCCCTCCGGAGAAACGGCCATCGGTAATCAGGCCGACCGAATCACCCAGCCCTTTGCCGATGATCGCCGAGGTCGGCGCCAACATCTCGCGCATCCCCGGCCCGCCCTTCGGGCCTTCGTAGCGGATCACGACCACGTCACCGGCCTCAATCCGATCGGCGAGAATTGCCTCTAGACATTCCTCCTCAGAGTCAAAGACACGCGCTGGACCGGTGATCTGGCGCTGCTTAATCCCGGTCACCTTGGCCACCGCTCCCTCGCTCGCCAGGTTGCCTCGCAAGATGGCCAAGTGGCCTTGCGGATAGAGAGGTTGATCGAAGGGACGAATGATCTCCTGATCGGCCGGTGGCTCCGCTGGCAGATGGCCGATCAGCTGCTCGATCGTCTGCCCGGTAATCGTCATGCAGTCGCCGTGCAGCAGCCCGTGCTCAAGCAGCATCCGCATCACCTGCGGGGTCCCGCCGACGGCGTGGAACTGGCTCGTGACGAAGCGTCCCGAGGGTTTCAGATCGCAAAGCACCGGGACTTTTCGCCGGATCGCCTCGACATCATCGATGGTCAGCGGCACCTCAGCGGTATTGGCGATGGCGAGCAGGTGCAGCACCGCATTGGTCGACCCGCCCACAGCCATGACCACGGCCAGTGCGTTCTCGAACGCCTTGCGGGTGAGCATCTGCGACGGGCGCCGGTCGTGGTGAACAGCATCCATCAAGACCTTGGCTGCCGCCGCGGCGACCTCACCGGCCTCATCGTCCTCGGCCGAGACCGTCGAGGAGCGCATCAAGCTCATGCCCATCGCCTCGAAGGCGCTCGACATCGTATTGGCGGTAAACATCCCGCCACAAGAGCCAGCACCCGGACAGGCGTTCCGCTCCACCCCTTGCAAATCGGCTTCCGAGAGCTTGCCAGCGTTGTACTGTCCGACTGCCTCAAAGGCGCTGACGACCGTCAGATCCTCGCCCTTGTAGTGCCCCGGCTTAATAGTGCCGCCGTAGACAAAGATGCTCGGAATATCAAGGCGAGCCAGAGCAATCATTGCCCCTGGCATATTTTTGTCACAGCCGCCGGTCGCTAAAATGCCGTCGAGCCGCTGCCCGCCGCCGACCGTCTCGATCGAATCAGCGATCACCTCGCGCGAGACCAGCGAGTACTTCATCCCCTCGGTGCCCATAGAGATACCGTCGGAGATGGTGATCGTGCCGAAAGTCACCGGCATCGCTCCGGCTTCACGCAAGGCCTCCGCGGCACGCTCGGCCATCGGCCCGATGCCGACGTTACAGGGGGTGATCGTGCTGTGCGCGTTACCAACGCCGATGATGGGTTTATCGAAGTCGGCATCCGTAAAGCCGACCGCGCGCAGCATGGCCCGATTGGGCGTGCGCGCCACCCCGTGGGTGATCGTTCGGCTGCGTCGGTTATCCGCCATAGAAGTCCTCGTCCTCTATTTTGCTTTATTTATGAAGTGGTTAACGTAAAAATGCGGAGCCACTAGAACCACCGTGCTCTTGCACGCATGGGCGTAAGGGGCTCAGGATAACGGAATTCGTTTTCGCCAGCAGCATCGAGGCGCTCATGGGCGCAAAAGAGACGCGGAAGGGACAATGACAATCTCATGGCCCGAGGTCGAGCAGCAATGGCTAGCCCGGCAGCCGGACGGCGGCCTGAATCTCGCCTACCAATGCTTGGAACACAATCTCGCGTCCGGTCGCAGCGAACAGCCAGCGCTGATCTGGCGTGGCGCTGCAGGTCAGCGGCACTGCTATAGCTATGCCGATTTGACCGCTGCTGCCCGGCGTTTTGCCGCAGCACTGCACCATCACGGCATCCGCCTCGCCGAGCGTGTCTGTACGCTCGGCCCGCGCCGCCCCGAGCTCTATATCGCAGCCCTCGGCACCCTGCGCCACGGCGCCGTCTACGCCCCGCTCTTCTCCGTCTACGGGCCGGAGCCGATTCGCCGCCGCCTCGAACTCGGCGAGAGCCGGGTTATCATCACCACCCGCGCCCTCTACGAGGAACGGATCGCGCCGATCCGTGGCGCCTTGCCGGCCCTTGAACACATCGTCCTGATTGATGGCGAGGCGCCGGGGGCTTGCTCCTGGGAGGCCTTCTGCGCCCAGGCCGAAGCGAGCACACCGACAGCCGCCGCCGCGGGGGCGGCAACACTCTTCTCGGCAGCGGCCGGGGCGAGTGCGCCGGCAACCATCACCACCCGAGCCGAATACCCCGCCCTGCTCCACTTTACCAGTGGCACCACCGGCCCCCCGAAGGGGGTGTTGCATGTGCATCGGGCGGCGGCCGCACACTTGGTCTCCGGGCGCTTGGTCCTCGGCCTGGAGGCCGGGACGCGTTACTGGTGCACTGCCGACCCTGGCTGGGTCACCGGTGTCAGTTACGGCCTGCTCGCGCCACTGCTCTGCGGTGCAACCTTGATCGTCGATGAGGGGGGGCAGGAGGCGGCGCGCTGGTACGATATCCTGGCCGAGGAGCGCATTGAGTGCTGGTTTACCACGCCGACAGCGCTGCGCATGCTGCGCCGCCGCGGCGCACCGGAGCGGACCTATGATCTCAGCGCGCTGGCACGCATCTTTAGCACCGGCGAGCCGCTTGAGGCGGCATTGAGCATGTGGTGTTCAGAACAGCTCGGCACTCCGGCACGCGATGCCTGGTGGCAATCGGAGACCGGCGCCATCATGACCGCACAGTACGGCACCGATCCGGTCGTCCCGGGACGCATGGGCCGCCCGACCCCCGGCATCGAGATCCAGCTCGCCCACGTCGACGCCGAGCGCGGCGAGATCACGCCGGTGAGCGCCCCGGGAGAGACGGCCGAACTGCTGATTAAACGCGGCTGGCCGTCGATGTTTCGCGCCTATCTCGGCGCCCCGCAGCGCTACCGCGAGGCCTTTGTCGCCGACTGGTATCGCTCCGGAGACTTAGCCCAGTGGGATGAAGCCGGCGAGTTGCGCTTTATCGGTCGCGCCGACGATGTCATCAAAACCGCCGGGCACATGGTCGGTCCGGCCGAGGTCGAGGCGATCCTCAACCACCACCCCGAGGTCGCCGAGTGCGGGGTCAGCGCCCTGCCCGACCCGGTCTCCGGCTCCCGGGTGGCCGCTTGGGTGGTACCACGCCAGCCGCCGACTGACCCCGAGCGCCTGCGCCACGACCTGATCAGCTATGCTCGACAGCGCCTCGGCAAGGCCGTGGCACCGCGCGAAGTCAACTTCGTCGAGGCCCTACCCAAGACCCCCAGCGGCAAGATCCTGCGCCGCGAACTGGCTGCGGGGGCAACGGCTCCAGACCCCATACCACCCCCTGCGGCCCAGTCGCCACCGCAGAGCGAATAACGCCTACTCGTTCAAAGAAGAGTGTGCACCCCCGCATCGCTCCATGACTCGTCTTGATGCCCCGGTACCCGGTCCTCAGAACGGTACAAGAATACTCGCGGAGATCGCCGTAAGGAGACCCCTCTATGCTTCGGCTACAGCGTCTGCAGCTCACTGATTGGCTCATCCGCTTTGGGCTCGTCCGCTTCGGATGCGGCGCACTCGCCCTCCTGCCGCTCCTGGCTGCAGCCGAGAACGGCAACGGCGAAGCGGAGCCACTGGCCCCGGCGCGCCGCATCGCCGAGTTGAGCCAGGCGATGGCCCAGTGGCTGAATCAGACGTTGCGCGACATCACTGCTACCTTCGAAGAGATCGAGACCGCCGGTCTTGGCAACGAGCTACTGACTCTAGCCTGGGAGCTCGGCGATCTGCTGATCATCATCGCCGTCACCATCGCCCTACTCCTCGCCCTCAGACCCATCGCCCGCCCCTTCTTCAGGCGCGCCGAGCAGTGGGCGCAGCGCGGCGATGAGCGGCTGCGCACCATTCGGCGTACCATCGGCGTCAGCGCTGCCGCCGTCGCCGATCTGGTCACCATCGTGCTCGCCTGGCTCGGCGGCTACGCCCTCGCCCTCTTCGTCCTCGGCGAGGTCGGCGAGATGGAGATGCGACAATCGCTCTTCCTCAACGCCTTTTTGCTCGTCGAGGGGGCAAAAGCGCTGCTGCGTATCCTCTTCGCTACCCGCAACGACGGGCTGCGGCTGCTGCCGATGAGCGCCGACTACGCCCACTTCTGGTATGCCCGGCTATCCCGCATCAGCGGCCTGATCGGTTACGGACTACTCTTCCTCGTGCCGCTCTTCTCGCAAGCGATCTCTGAGCAGTTCGGCCAAGTGATCACACTGCTGCTAATGGTCGCTGTCTTCGGCTACGCCTTAACGCTCGCCCTGCGCCATCGCCGCGATGTCCGTCAGCGCTTAGAGGCGCGTGCAGCAGCAACCCAAGTGCTGGTGACGCGCACGGTGCTGGCGACACTGGCCTGGACGTGGCACTGGCTCGTCATCGCCTACTTCGGCACCCTGGCGGTGATCACGGTCACCCAGCCCGAGACGGCACTGCCCTACATGGCGCAAGCGACCGCGCAGAGCGTCTTGATCATCGCCCTCGGAGCACTGCTGGCGGTCGCCCTAACCCAGGCGACCGCTCGGCGGATTCAGCTCAGTGACGCCAAACGGCGCCACTTCCCGCTGCTCGAACAGCGCCTCAACGCCTATGTTCCGATCGCCCTCAAGTTGGTGCGCATCGTCATTGTCCTGGGCGTCTGCGGATTGTTGCTCCACGCCTGGGGGCTGTTCGACTTCCTCGGCTGGCTCGGCTCCGAAAGCGGCCTGCACATCGTCGGCGTCGTGCTCTCGGTGGCCTTCATCTTGATCGCCGCGCTGGGCGCATGGCTGATCGCGGCGAGCTGGATCGAACACCGGCTCAACCCGAACGTCGGCAAACGCCGCCCGAGCGCACGCGAACAGACGCTGCTGACCCTCTTTCGCAACGCCCTAGCCGTGGTGTTGGTCACGATGACGGTGATGATCGTCCTAGCCGAGATCGGCATCAATATCGGCCCGCTGATTGCCGGTGCCGGTGTTCTCGGCTTGGCGATCGGCTTCGGGGCGCAAAAGCTGGTTCAAGACATCATCACCGGCGTCTTCATTCAGCTGGAAAACGCCATTGATGTCGGCGATATCGTGACCGCCGGTGGGGTCACCGGCACGGTTGAGAAGTTGACGGTGCGCTCGGTCAATATCCGCGATCTGGCCGGGACGTACCACTTTATCCCCTTCTCTTCGGTCGATAGCATTGCCAACTTCACCCGCCACTTCGCCTACCACGTCGGCGACTACGGCATCGCCTATCGGGAGAGCGTGGATGCGGCAAAACCGCACCTTGAAGCGGCCTATAAAGAACTGAAAGACCACCCGAACCCCGATATCGCCGCGGCCGTGCTCGATGAGTTCTGGATCGATGGCGTCTCCTCGCTCGGGGATAGCGCAGTACACTTGCGAGTGCGCATCAAGACCGCACCGGGGATGCAGTGGGCGGTCGGCCGGGCCTACAACGAACTGGTCAAAAAGCACTTGGATGCCGCCGGTATCGAGATCCCCTTCCCACACCGTACCGTCTACTTTGGCGAACCGGCCGCTGGCGCCGACGCCCCGGCCCTTCCGGGCAAGGGGGCCACTGCTGTAGAGTAGGCTAAGCGGTGTGAGTTCCGGCGCCGCTGCGCGCCCCGCGCCTGCCAGGCGTGGGGGGGGGCGCCGGGCGGATCAAGGGAGTCAGCGGTTACGCGCTAAACTTTCACAGGGCACCCCTGCAGCGAGGCATACACCATGCGCATCTTGATTACCGGTGGCAGCGGCTTTGTCGGTCGCGCCCTCTGCGCCCGACTCCACGAACAGGGGCACGAGCTGCTCGTCGTCGCCCGCCGACCCCATCAGGCCCAAGCCAACCTGCCGCCGCGAACCGAGATTCGCCCCGCGGTCGAGGACTTTCTCAGCAGCCGCCCCGAGGCGATCATCAACCTCGCCGGCGAGCCGATTGCGGGGAAACGCTGGACACCGGAGCAAAAGCAGCGCCTGCGCGACTCGCGCTTAACCATGACGCACGCCTGTGTCGAACTCTGCAAGGCGCTTGATCAACCGCCTCAGGTGCTGATCTCGGCCTCGGCGATGGGCTACTACGGCGATCGCGGCGAGCAGTCGGTCGATGAGAGCAGCCCGCCCGGCTCCGGCTTCGTTGCCGAGCTCTGCCAAGAGTGGGAGGCAGCCGCTCAGGCGGCCGAACCGCTCGGGGTGCGCGTTGCGCGGTTGCGCATCGGGCTGGTGCTCGATCGCGACGGCGGCACCCTCGCTAAGCTGCTGCCCGTTTTTAAACTCGGGCTGGGCGGGCCACTCGGCAGTGGTCGACAGTTCATGCCGTGGATCCACCGCACCGACCTAGTGCGCATGATCCTCTTCCTGCTCGCTCAAGAGTCCCGTTCCGAGGCGTTATCTGAACCGTTATCTGGGGCGTTCAACGCTGCGGCACCGGCGCCGGTAACCAACGCCGAGTTTACTCGCGTGCTCGCTCGCCACCTCGGCCGCCCGGCCTTCTTCGCCGTTCCGGGAACACTCCTGCGCCTGCTCCTCGGCGAGATGGCCGAAGTCCTGCTGACCGGGGCCGATATGCGCCCGCAGCGCTTACAGCAAAGCGGCTTTACCTTCACCTACCCGGAGCTCGACGCCGCACTGGACGAGATCCTGGCTGCGCCCGCAAAGCCGTAGGCAAGGCGCCGATGACGGGGCGGCCGCGGCGGCGGGGCGCATCACTGCTCGGAGGCAGGCCACTCATCCTGCTGGTTGCGGTGTTAGCCTTGGGGCTTGTCGCCGCAAGCGGCTGCGCCCACCGCCCGCAGCCGGATAACGTCGAGGATATCTGCGCCATCTTCGGGCAGTACCCCGACTGGTACGACTACGCCAAACGCAGCGAAGAGCGCTGGGGCACCAGTATCGCCATCCAGATGGCCTTCGTGCACCAAGAGTCGGCTTTCATCGCCGACGCCCGACCGCCACGACCACGCCTGTTCGGCATCATCCCACGGCGACGAACCTCATCGGCCTTCGGTTACGCCCAGGCCCAAGATCCGGTCTGGGGCGAATATCGCGCCGATGCGGCGCGCTGGAACGCCCACCGCACCCAAATGGAGGACGCCCTCGACTTCATCGGTTGGTACAACCAGCGCACCCACGAACGCCTCGGTATCTCGCTGACCAACACCCGCCACCTCTACTACGCCTACCACGAAGGACACGGCGGCTACCGGCGCCGCACTTACCGCGATAAGCCCTTTTTGCAGCGGGTTGCGCGCAACGTCGAGGCGCGCGCCACCCTCTACGAACACCAGCTCGCCGAGTGCGCAGACGCCTTCCAGTGTCGCCATTGGTATCAGGTCTGGCCCTTCTGTCGCCGCGATTAACACCGCACCGCAAAAGCAGCTAAGATGGACGCAGCGGGCCTCTCTGATCGATGTCCGTGGCGGACCGCTAACCGACAGACAGGTCGACGACCCATGCAACCGTGCCCTCGCCCACTGCTGCTGCGGCTGACTCTGCCCTTGCTGCTGCTCGCTGCAGCCGCTCCACTCGCTGCCGGTGAGCTGCCCGAATCCGGCAGCGCACGCTACTGGATCCAGGACGGTGGCGAGTGGCGCGGCTACGAGACCCTACGCTGGAGTTACCCGGATGCCGAGACCTTTCGCCTGGAGCGCATTCGCGAGGAGCGCCAGCGCCCCGGGGCGGGCGCCGACTACGAGGGCGACCGCCGCCTGCGCCTAACGCGCGAGATCAGCGAAGGACGGATCGACGGTGAGGTCGCCCAGCCGGAGACTTACGAGCTGCGCCGCGCCAGCGTCTTTCAGGCAGCCGACGCCTACGACCCTGACAATGCCTTCGCTGAGGCTGACGAACAAGTCGTCTTGCGGGTTCGCTTCACTGACGACCCGACGACCCTGGCCGATGGCGAGATCGCCGCCCCTGCCGATGCGCTCGATCCGATCTCGCACCGCTGGCAGATCATGCAGCAGGCGCTCGAGGGGGCGCCTCATGAACGATTCAGCCACCAGGTGGTCAACGAGCAAGGAGAGGTCGAAGAGGTCGTCTTTCGCATTGAGGGGCGACAGACCGTACGCACCCACGCCGGCACCTTCCGCACCGTTCGCCTAACCCGTAAACTTCCCGATCAGCAACGCACGGTGCGCTGGTACATGGCCGAAGGCTGGGCCGGTCTGCCGGTGCGCACGGTCGATGGCCGTACCGAACACCGCGCGCAGCGCACTCGACTGGAACGAATTGATGCTCAACCGCCTGATCAAGAGGGCTAACCCCACCACAGACCCCGACAACAACACCCCGACCGGCGTCTCATTCGACCACGACCGGACCGATCAACAGCTGCAGCGCTGGCAGCGCGTGCTGCGGCGGACCCGGCTGTCGAGCAATCTACTCAGCCTAGCCTGGACAGCCGGTCCGGTCACTGCTCTCGGCTTAACAGGCGGCTACATGGTCGCTTACGGCAAGCTGCCACACACCCAGCTGCTGATCTATTTTGTTACCTTCTCGGTTTTGTCCGGTGTCATCGGCCTGCTGGCCAAGATCGTCTACGACAGCACCTGGGGCTCGAACAAAGAGCGCGCGCAGGCTGAAGTCGAGAAGGCCATCGATCGGCTCGGCGAACTGATCTTGGCCACGCGCGATCTTGACGTCGAAAGCCTTGAGGGCAACGCGCGGCGCTTTGAGGCTGCACGGCAACTGCTACGCCGCATCGATCTCTCCCCCGAAGGGGTTGCGCTGGCGAGCGAAGATCTAACCAACGATCGCGAACTCGGCCGCTTTCTGGCCCAGATCGATAACTACCGCCGCTGTGGGCTGCGCTCACGGATTCGGGATCTAAACATCCGCTACGAAGAGCACTTTACCGCCGTCTACGAGCGCATTCGCCACGAAGCACCATTGGCTGCCGCCGCCCTGCGCGATCGTTTCTACGGTCACGTCCCTCGGCTGCGCGACGGCATCCCGCGCAACGAGGCCTTTATCGAGCGGGCGCTGGCTGCTTTTACCGAACAAAATGCGCTGCTACTGACCATGAGCGACGTCGAAGAGATGCTCGGGTTGGCCTTCGAACTGCTCAATGGCCGTGAGATCACCATCTTGAGCTTCACCTATGGCGGTCGTTGGCGCTTTGCCAAGGCCTTCGAAGCATTGGAGCGTGCGCGCAGCCGCTACCGATTAGCCCTCGCGGCGAGCGATAACCGCCTGCGTGCGCTCGCCGCCCACCTCGTCGAAGAGGGCGCGCTGCCTTATGAACGAGCGGCCGAAGAGCTACCGAGCGCCACCCTGCTCGAACGAATCACTGCGGTCATGAATCAGCTCAAGCGGCGCATTGATGCCTACCACCGCTACGCCCAGCACCGCCGGCTGACCCGAGAGCAGCGCACCGAGCTGCGTCAACGAGCCCGCACGCTCTCCACCGCCGTTGCCCTCTATCGTGCCGCCCACGAAGCCATTCAAACGCTCGGCAGCGCGCACGCTGAACTGATCCGTGCCTCACAGGCTTGGGATGCGCTCACTCAGCAGCAATACAGCCCCGATTCGACGCTGCGCATCGGCCCGGGGCGCCTTGGGTTGCGCATCGTCGAACGGACCCTCAGTCTCGATGAGGAGGCGTGCGAGGATGTCAGCCACAAGCTCCTGGCCTACCTGGGGGAGGAGCCCGACCGCCGGGTCAGTGGCTCGCATCAAGCACATCCCTACGCCGCCTCCCAGAGCATCGCACCGCTCCACGAACGTCTGACGCCGAGCAGCGCGCGCGATCTGGCCATTGAGGTCGCATTGGCCCTTGAACCGCATATCCAGCTTTCAGCCCCAGAGGTCCAGCGCGGCCTAGCCGCCACCCAAGCGAGCTATCTTGGCGACCTCGAACCGGGCATGAGCACGCGCGAGAAACGCCGTCTGGGCGAGGCCATGGCCCATAACGTCGCCGACGATCTCGGCCGCGCCGCCGAGCAACTCGCCTTAGCACTGGTGCGCCACTACCACGTCGAACTGACCGAGGAGGCGAAGCACTTTCTTGAAGAGCGTTACGGCGCCCGCCCCGCGGTACTGGAAACCATTGCGCGCAGTCAGGTGACCGATCAGGGCACTCAAATCAGCCTGCTCAGCCGCCGTCCGCCGCCCGTCCGCCCCCCACGCCGCAGCTGGTATCGCAGCTTGGTCCGCGCCCGCCGCCTGCTCAGCTGAATCTGGGGCAAATCTCGGCCAAAACGGGGGTGCCTGCGGCACGGCGCCCGCTTTAATCACACCAGGCTACTCGTGCACTATGATGATGGTTGAATTGTGTCTACGCGGATCGAAAACAGTCGGCGATGCGAGTAGGACGGGTGGCCATGTGGATCGAACGGCAGCTAGGTCAAAAAATACACTCCGGCACCTTAGTGCTGCGTTTTGCCGATGGCACTGAGCGCAGTTACGGTGACGGTGAACCGCCCCGGGCGACGATGCATATCCATCGCTCGCGGGTATTTCGCCGCATTGCGTTCGACCCCCAGTTTATGCTCGGACAGACCTACATGGAGGGCGATTGGAGCGCGGGTGAAGAGGGCCTGATCGGACTCCTTGAAGTGCTGCTGATCAACTTTCCTCCGCGCCGCCATAGTGGCCTCAAAAGGTGGGCGATTACGGCCTGGCGCCCAATCCAGCAGTGGAATCGGGAACAAGCGGCGCGACGCAACATCATGGCCCACTACGACCTTGAAGAGTGGCTCTTTCGCGGTTTTCTCGACACCGACCTGCACTACTCGTGCGCCTATTTTGCTCACGAGACGATGGACCTGGAGGCCGCACAGCAGGCTAAAGCAGCCCATATCCGCCGTAAGCTGCTGCTGCGCCCGGGCGACCAAGTGCTCGATATCGGCTGCGGCTGGGGCTCCTTGGCCATCCACCTGGCACGCCACGCCGACGTCGAAGTCACCGGCCTAACACTCTCACGGGAGCAGCAACGGGCAGCCCAGGCGCGCGTTGCCGAAGCTGGACTCGGCGACCGGGTCGAGATTCGATTGCAGGACTATCGCGAAGTCAGCGGTCCGTTCCAACGGATTGTCAGTGTCGGCATGTTTGAACACGTCGGCGTTCCCTTTTACGACGCCTATTTCAGCCGCGTGCGCAAACTGCTCAGCGACGACGGGATCGCACTGATCCATACCATCGGCCGCTTTCACCCACCCGGGGTCACCAACCCGTGGATTCGCCGCTATATCTTCCCCGGCGGCTATATCCCAGCGCTCTCGGAAACGGTGGCGGCGATCGAGCGCGTTGGGCTCTGCACGACCGATATTGAAATACTGCGCCTCCATTATGCAAAGACACTGGCAAGCTGGCAGCGGCGCTTTCAAGCCATGCGCAAAAAGGTCGCCAGCGAAAAGGGCGAGACTTTTTGTCGCATGTGGGAATTTTATCTAGCAATCAGCGAGGCCGCATTCCGCTGGCGCGGTATGATGGTGCTCCAGCTGCAGCTGGCTAGGGAACAGACGGCAGTTCCCCTGACAAGGGATTATCTCTATCAGCGCGCAGGCGCGCAGCAACCGACAGCACCGCCCGTCGAACACCGCCGCGCAAGCTGATCGTCCGATGTTGCTGCTGTTGTCGGTCGCTGGCCCTTTTCCCCAAGTGGACTCGCGCGCAGGCGATAAAGAGAGACTATGAGCACAACGATTGCCAACTTCCTCTCCGATCAGGCGCTGTTCAAGGACCTGGGGCGCGAGTACGTCGAGTTTCTGGCGGCGCATGCAACCTGGGAGCAGGTCGCCGCACAGACGATGATCTTTCGCCACGGCGATGCCGCCGAGCGTTTCTACGTCATCAAGAGCGGCACGCTGGTCCTCGAGGTCCCGGCAATCAGTGGTCCTACCCTAGAGGTGCAGCGGCTGGGTGCCGATGAGATCCTCGGCTGGTCGTGGCTGATCCCGCCCTACCGCTGGAACTTCAACGCCCGCGCCGAGAGCGATTGTGAGCTGCTGACGATCGATGGCAGTGCCGTACTCGCCCGCTGTGAGGCCGATGCGCAGTTCGGCTATCAGCTCCATAAACGCTTTTCGGCTTTGATGTCGGAACGACTCACCGCGGCCCGACAGCGCATGATCGATCACTGGAACCCTCCCGGGTTTGCCTAAGGCTTGCCGAAGGTCTACCTGAACAGCGCTCGAGGTCGCAACCGAAATTACGGAGGGGCTGCCACAGTAGGGCGAGAAGTCGAAGACGAGTGCGATTGGCAACACCGTTAGCGATTTGCGCAGGATTCTGCGAATCGGTATTGTACACCACGGATCGGTCTCGGAAAGATCACAGATTCGCCCGCCATGGGCTTATTTCACGGAGGTGTCACGATGAGTGAGGAAAACGATAAAACCGGCAAGAAAGCCGCAGAGTCGAGCAGCAGCAAGAGCAGCTCAAGCAGCAGCAAGTCCGCAGCCGCAAAGAGCGGCAGCAGCAGCACTGCAAGCCGCAGCTCGACGGCCAGCGCCAGCAGCAAGAGCAGCACCACCAGCAGCAGCACGGCCGAGGCCAAAGCGAGCAGCGCTGGTGCGACGACGGCGAGCAACGAATCGGCCACCGCTAAGGCCGCCGGGGGCTCCGGGCAGCCGCAACATGTAGCCTCGGGCATCGCCTACGTGCTCGGCCCGATCACCGGGCTCTTTTTCCTGTTCGCCGATCGCAACGACTCGGTCGTGCGCTACCACGCCTGTCAGGCACTGCTGCTCTCAGCGGTCATTGCTGTAGCGTGGATCGCCGTAGCCATTTTGAGCGCGCCGCTCGCCGGCATCCCGCTGGTCTTCTGGGCCGGTTTGGCCTTCCTGCTCTACATGGCCTACTTGGCTTTCAAGAGCAAGTCGTGGGAGATTCCCTTCCTCAACGACTACGCGCAGCGCTTCGCCGACAAGATGGCCCCGCAAGGGGAGCAGAAAAAGTAATACCGCCGCGCAGCAGTTGTGGTGCGGCGCGAATGCACTCGAGTTCGACGAGCTGGAGTGCCGCTGGGTCTGTAGGCAGACCGAGGGGCCGTAGGCCGGCGGGGTACACCGGCTTACGGTCCGCTTTAAGGAGCTGCCGATGCGCGTGTTGATCTGCGCTGCTGGGAGTCACGGCGATGTTCTCCCTTTCATCACGCTCGGCACGGCCCTGCAACGGCAGGGAGCCGAGGTCTACCTGCTCACCCACCGCTACTTCTCCCGCCAAGTCGAAGCAAGCGGACTCCCCTGCATCGGTGCCGGCAGTTCGATCGAGGCGTATCAAGCGCTCCTGCGCAATCCAGCGCTGACCGACTCCCACCGCGGCGTCGAACAGCTCGCTGCAGCGCTCAACCACACCCTCGAAGAGGATTACGAGCGGCTACACGCGCTGCTTATTCCCGGGCAGACCGTGACTGTCGGTTCGACGCTAGCCCTACTACCACGACTGCTCCAGGAGAGCAGCGGAACACCAGCGATCACCACGCACCTCGCCCCAGTGCTCGTGCGCTCACCGCACCGCTTATCGCGCCTCGGCGCCAGCCGCCTTTGGCGCCGCCTCCCCTCACCCGCCCCAAGCCTGGTATGGCGCTTTCTCGATCGCTTCGTCTTCGATCCAGCCTTCGCGCCGCACCTGAACGCGCTGCGCCAACGCCTCGCGCTGCCCGCTATAGAACGCAGCGTGCTCGGGCAGTGGCTGCACTGCAGCACACTGAACCTTGGGCTCTTTCCGGAGTGGTTCGGCAGCGCACCGCAGAACGTCAGTGGTGCGCCGTGGCACCTGAGCGGTTTCCCGCTGACCGCACCAGCCGCCGATGAGCAACTGCCGCAACCACTCGCCGACTTCTTAGCCGCCGGCCCACCCCCGATCGTCTTTACCACCGGGACCGCGACCCGCTGCACCGAGGACTTTTTCGCAGCTTCCATGGCCGCCTGCCAACGCGCCGGCCGGCGAGCCATCTTCGTCGCCGCTCACGACGACCCCGCTCCGCAACCACTCCCCGAAGGGATCATCCGCACCGGCTTCGTTCCCTTCCGCCAGCTGCTGCCACAGGCTGCCGCCCTCGTCCATCACGGCGGCATCGGCACCTTCAGCCACGCCCTCGCCGCCGGCATTCCGCAGCTGATTCGTCCATTGGCTTACGATCAGTTCGATAACAGCGAGCGAGCTCAACGCCTCGGGGTCGCCTTGGAACTGCTGCCGAAGAACTACGAAGCGGGGCGCATCGACGCTGCCTTGACGCGCCTGCTTGAGGAGCCAAGCTTTCGCGAGCGCAGCCGTGAACTCGCCGCCGCCGTCACCGCACACGATGGGGCCGATGCGGCAGCAGCGGCCATTCTCAGTGTTGCCGAGCGACGCTGCTAGCCGCCACACCCTCCTCCTCGCTCTCTCCCTGCATCTCCATCCGGTCGCCCGCTGCCTCGCTCGCAGCGTCGCCATCGCCTGCACTCTCCGACTGTAACGCCGCGGCGCCAGGCGTCGTCCACCCACGCAGCCGCGCCCAGAGCAGCCCGGCGTATTCGTGGACAGCCCGCTCGCTCATGCGCAGGGCGTGCGCCGATGGGCGAAACTGCGCCGGGCTGCCCGCCTCCGGCTCGCGAGCGCGGACGCGATGGGCCGTCGGAGCCGGCAGCGGATCGAGTCCGACGCCGCGAAAGAGGGCCATGGCGCGCGGCATGTGCGAGGCCTCGGTTACCAGGACCAGCGCCGCCGGGTCGACCCCGGCCGCCTCGACCCACGCCGCAACACGCACCGCCTCCTCGCGGGTATTGCGCGGGGTATCGAAGGCGACCACCTGCACCGGGGCTAGCCCCAGGGTCTCTAGGAGCTGCTGCATCAGCTGCGAGTTCGGCTTAGCGCTGTAGACCGCCCCACCGGTCAACAGCAGCGCGCTCTGCGGCCACGCCTGCTGGATCCGCACCCCTTCGAGGAGACGTGCGGTGGCCATCAAGTTCAGTTGGGCGGTGATCGGCAGCTGCGGATCGAGGCGATGGCCGTGGCCGAGGACAATCACGGCCTCGACCCGCTCGACCGGCACAGCGGTGGCATCGAGCAGGGCCGGATAGCGCTGCTCCAGGGGGAGCAGCAGGCGGCTGGCCGTCGGCTCCCAGCTGACCACGCCGAAGAGCAGCAGCACGACGACCAGCACTCCGCGTCCACTGCGCCAGTGGCGGGTGAAGAGCAGGAGGGTAGCGAGGAGTGCCAGCAGGCCGAGCGCGCTCAGCGGCATCAGCAACGCGCCGAGGAGTTTACTCAGTTCGAACATGGAGGGGCCGAAACGGGAGCGACCGAGGTCGACGGCCGTGACGGTTGGCTAGCCTGGCCAACCAACGTCACGGCGCCGTCGACCCCATTGCCCTTGCCGCTTAGTGGTACCAGGTCAGGCCGACATTCATCGACGACAGATCGTACTTTCCAGCGCCGTCCGGATCGGCCCCGTTTTGATTGCGGATGTACTCAAGATTGAGCGCCATACTGCTGTGCAGGTAGACATCGAAACCGAGGCCGAAGGCGGGGGCGTAATCGGTCCGCTCTTGATTGCCATTGGCCTCAAGGGTTGCACTCGTTAAACCACCGATCAGGTAGAAAGAGAAGGCATCGCGGTAGTTCAGCACGTGGCCGACAGCGTAGAGGCCGAGCATGTGATCGACGCTGTAATCGACGTTATCCATATCATCGTCGGAGACCCCCACGCCGAACCGGGTCTCAATCGCCACCTGATCGACCGGGAAGAAGCCGACGCGGGCGGTGGCCATCAGAAAGTCGACATCGTCTCTACGATCAAAATCGAGATTCGTCCAACCGGCTTGCAGGCCGGTGTACCAGCTGCCGGATGAGGGGGCAGCGCTGGCCCAAACCGGGGTCAAGAGCAGGGCAGCAACCGCAGCGGCGGTCGCTAAGGGGCGCAGAGCACGCTTATTCATGGCCATCTTCATCACTCCTCAAAATCTTTGCTCGCAGGGGGCGTCAGGGTACGTAAAGGCCCATTCTGGCCTAACCGATGTATCGGCACCCACCGGCGAAGCTATAGAGTGCGACGTTACGCACCCTAAAGAGGAGCTGCTCCCGCGCTGCAGAGCGGGGTCGCGCGGTCACGCTCTCGACTGCGGTCGCGCCCCTGGCTCTCAGATCCACATACCGCCGGCGAACTCGATTGAAGGCGGGCGATCGAGCCAACTGGCTAATGCGAAGGCCGTGCTCGGCTGCATGTGGACGCAAACCATGCGCACCCCGATTACTCGACAGGAACCTTGGAGCTGGGTAAGAAAACTCAGATAGGGAGGATCGATGATCTCGACCCGCTCTAGATCGTAGTAGAGCAGATCAATATGCAGCGGCTGCAGCTCGCGCAGCACCGCTTCGATCACCGGACCGGGGTCGCTCGGCTGGATGCCGTGCCCTGGCTCCAGGCGCGCGCTATCAGCCGCGATCTGGGTCAGCCGAAAGCCGAGTGTGGCACGATCCACCGACACTCTCCTTTTCCGTTATGGTTCATCGAACGTCACCGCTCATCGTCGGCGCGCTCGTCTCTGCCACGCCCGCGGTATCGATCCTCACGGCCGTGCCGAGCGCCGCCGCGCAGCGGCACCACCTCGACACCGATATGCCTAAAGGCGTCCTTGAGCCCATCGGCCAAGCTCGCGCGCGTGCGCACACCGCCGAGATCGAGCTCGAGATGCGTCAGCGACCGGGCGATCTCCGGGCGAATGCCGGTCAGCACCGCCTCAGCCCCCATCAGCTGCACCGCGCGAACCATCTGGATTAAATGGTGCGCGACCAGCGAATCGACACTGCCGGCACCGGTCAGATCCATGACCACCACCTGCGTATGCTGCTGCGCGATCCGATTGAGCAGCGAATCCATCACCACCAGCGTGCGGTTCGAGTCGAGCGTACCGATGATCGGCAGTGTCAGCACCCCCTTCCAGATCTCGGTGATCGGGGTGGAGGTCTCGCGCAGCTCCTCTTCCTGGGCCTGTATGGTCGACTCCTTCTGACCGAGATAGGCGCGGAAGATCGACAGCAGCAACTCGGTAAAGAGCGTCGAGACGAAGGCCAAGACTGAGCGGGAGCGGGTAAAGTCGATCTCGTTGATCTGCTCCATGCCGGCGATCAGCTTATGCTGCACAGTCTGGGTGTAGCGCACCAGCGACTCAATCTCCCCACCCCGCGCCAAGACCCGGCGGGCGAGATTGATGAAAAAGGACTGCAGCGCCTCGTGCTCCGGCGAATCACAACTGAAGGGATCGGCACTACCAAACTGCGCAGCGATCAGGTGCTGCAGCTCAAGGCTCAGATCACCGATCTCCTCCTCATCGAGCAGGTTGTTGCCGCCACCGAAGTGGACGCGGGCCGGCTCCTCAAGGTGCTGGGCCAGGCCATCGAAGCGTCCGCCGAAGAGTTGACGGAGGCGCTCGGTGAGGTGTCTGCTGTGATAAGGCGTCATCTATATTCTCCTCTCTAAAGACGGCTCAGCTACCGGCGGCTGACCGCGAAGGCCGCCGCAGTCGAATACGGCAAGTGATTGATCGTCGGCGAAACGACCGATCTCGTAGCCGAGCACATAGGCAATCAGCTGCGGAGTGCGGGCAAACAGCGACTCGAAGTGCTGCGCCGTCCAGTTGCGCCGAATGCCATCGCTGGCCGAGAGCACAATCGCGCGCTCACCGAGCACAGGGCTATGGCTGCGTATCAGCAGACCGCTGCCACCCCCTGCGGAGCCAGGGGTATAGCCTAAGGTACCCGGCACGAATGAGAAAACCTCTTTAAGCGCAGCGCCGCTTTCGTCCCACCGCAACACGTGGAGGTGCATATCGCCGATCCCGGCAACTTCCAGCCGCCCGCCGTCGAGCCGACAGCGTCCGGCGAGCGCCACAACGCCGTGCCCCGGGGTCAACCGCCGCTGCGCACGGTGCAAAACCTCCTCCGGGCGGGTGCTCTGCAGCACCGCCTCACCGAGGGGCGCACTGCTAGCCGCTGCACGCTCACCGCTGCCGAGACCGTCGGCGTGCAGCCAGTGCAGGTGCAGACCGTTGTGGTAGAGAAACAAGGCATCGCCATTGTAGCGACCGTCGCGGTGGCTGCGCGCAAAGAGACCGAGCTGCGCGGCCTGCCCGGGCGCATCGCGAAGGACAAACCGGGCCAGAATGGCACTGCTGCAGTGCCCCCGCCGCGCCGGATGGGTGTAGAAATCGCTATGATCACTCAAGCGGACGATGCTACCGAGCCCCTTGCCCAAGGTGCGGGTGGTCGAATACCCATCCTGTAGCGCCTCTTCGAGCCGGAGTATCCCAGGGCCGTGATCAATCGCTACGAGGTCGATGGTCGGCCCCGGCTGGAGCCAAACTTGGACGACGCCGTGTCCATCGGCGTGCTTACGGATGTTGGTGACCAGTTCACTGGCGACCAGGGCGATATCTTGGCGACGCCCGGCGCTAAAGCCGACGCGCTCGGCGGTCGCTAGCACTCTGGCGCGCAGCAGAACACGGCTACTCTCGCGTGTGGCCGGGATCTCAGCGAGCAGCCGAAAGTCGCGATTGCTACTGATGATCGCGCGGTTATCGGTCGGCATCGCTAGGCGCGGCTGGCTGCGGCATCGTTTTAGTTGTTGGGGACGCAGCAGTTAGAGCAGCAGTCTTTGGAACTTTTGCAGCAGTAGCACCACTCGCCTGAGCAGCGTTGCTACAGACACGGCAGCAGTCGGGCGCGCAGGCGAATTGACCACGCCCGGCCTCTTTCGCGGCGTAGAGGGCCTGATCGGCGCGCTCTTGGAGCGCTTCAGGGTGCGCGAGATCGTCTTGTTGCGGATCGACGCTGGCCAAGCCGATGCTGACCCGCCGCTCCATGCGGGCGAGGATATCAGCGGCCTTGGCACAGCCAATGGGCGCAGCGGCAAAGAGGAGGATCGCGAACTCATCACCGCCGATCCGGTAGAGTTGATCGGTGCCGGTGCGGATCACCTGCTGCATAGCGTGTGCTGCATCGCGCAGGTAGTCGTCCCCGTAACGGTGGCCATGGGTGTCGTTGATCGCCTTAAAGTGATCGAGGTCGACGAGCAGCAGGGTCAGTGCGTTATCAGGGCTGGTAATCGCGCGACGGAAGGCCCGCGGGAACTCCGCATCGAAGGCGCGGCGGTTGCGCGCCCCGGTAAGGGCATCGGTCTCCGCTTCGATGATGCTGCGGGTAAGCTCAAGTTGCCGCTCTTGCAGCGCCTCGTGAAGCGCGGTGAGCTGAGCCTCAAGCTGCTCGCGCGTTGTTTCGAAATAGGCCGTCATGCGCTGATTGCGCTGGCGCAACAGTTCTGGGTCTTGGCTCTCGCGCAGGCGCTGCTGTTGCTGCCGAAACCGCAACAGGCGCTGCTCACTGGTCGCGTCCAGCGTTTCGGGCCGTACGAGCACAAACGGCTCGGCCCCCTCCCAGTCGACCCACAGCGCCGAACCGCTCCAGTGCAACGTAACGAAGAGCGGCTTGCCACAGCCGGCACCGGCTTGGCGCAGATGCGCGCTCAGCGACACAAGCGCCTTGGCGATCTGCAACGGCGAGTGACCTAGGGTGACAGCCGCCTCGCGGCAGAGTGCTAGAAAGTTCTGCAGATCCGACTCAAGCGGCACCCAGCGCGCGGCGAGATCGCACGCCCCGCCCCCCTGCTCCGGCCCCTGCCCAGGATCGGCGCTCATCTCCACCATCGTCTTGTTCTTAGCTCTTCGCGCCATGAGCAGCCCACTCCAGTCAGAACAAGGAAGAGGCCGGCTCCGGAACCCTGAAGAAAAACCCCTGCCCTCGACGACACCCCATCGCCTGCAAGGCGCGGGCCTGCCGCTCGGTCTCGATCCCTTCAGCGACGACGTCGATCCCTAGACCATCACCGAGTGCCAAGATCGCCCGCGCAATCGCTGCAGTGTGCTTATCGTCGGGGAAGCCACAGATGAAGGAGCGGTCGATCTTGATCTTATCGATGGGCAGATCCTTCAAGTAGCTGAGCGCTGAATAGCCGGTACCAAAGTCATCGACCGCGACGGAGACCCCCATGGCACGCAGCTCACTCAGCCCCGCCGTTACACTCTCCACGCGCTCGACCAACAGACTCTCGGTGATCTCCAGTTCCAGCCGATTCGCCGGCAACCCCGAGCGCTCCAGGGCATCTTTGACCTTGCGCACCCAATCGTCGTCGAGCAACTGCATCGCAGTAACATTGACCCCCATCCGGCCGAAGGTGCGCCCGGCATCCAACCAGATCTTCGCCTGTGTACACGCCGCATCCAAGACCCACTCCCCCAGGCGGGCGATCAAGCCGGTGCGTTCAGCGACCGGAATAAAACGCTCCGGAGAGATCCAGCCCTGCTGCGGATGGTGCCACCGCGCCAACGCCTCGACACCGATCCACTCGCCGCTGGCCAACTCGACCTGCGGCTGATAGTGCAAAGAGAGCTGACCACCGCCGAGGGCCCGGCGCAGTTCGGCAGCCAACTTGAGCCGCTCGCGCGCCCTTTCGATCAACTCCGAGCTGAAAAAGCGGTAGCGGACGCCTTCCCGCTTGGCCTCGTGCATCGCCGTATCAGCTTGCTCAAGCAACTTCGCCGGCAGGTTGGCGACCTCTTCGCCCGCCGGATAGACGCTGACCCCGACCCGCACGACCAGACAGACCTCATGCCCGGCAACAACCATCGGCTCTTCCACCCAGCCGACGATCCGCTCGACCAACTCAACCGCATCGTCGATCGCACTGAGCCACGGTAACAGGATACCGAACTCATCGCCGCCCAAGCGCGCCACCGTATCGCCACCGCGCAAGACCGCGCGCAATCGTTTGCCCAGGCTGATCAGCACCTGATCGCCAAAGGCCTGACCGAGACTGTCGTTGATCGCTCGAAAGTCGCGCAGATCGAGCACTAAAATGGCCAAAGCGGCCTGATCGCGTTTGCGCCGCTCCAACGCCTGTGCCAAACGGTCGTGCAGCAGGAGCCGATTGGGCAACTCGGTCAGCGGATCGGTGTGCAAAAGCTGCTGCAGCTGGCTTTGATAGTAGAGCAGCTGCGAGCGATCGGCTTTGTTCTGTGCCTCAAGCTCAACCCGGGCGGTGACATCGTTAATGTACCCCAACCCCCTCACCGCGCGGCCTTGTCCATCGAACTCGAAGACCGAAGTCTCATGCACCCAGCGATAGCTGCCGTCGGCTCGCCGAACCCGATAAGGGGTGTACTCGAAGGAGCTACCCGCTGCTGCCAGGTCTTCCTGCGCCTTTTGATCTTCGCGGATCAGTCTGGCGAGATCTTCGGAGTGAACCAGCTCGACGAAGGGGCGCCCGAGCAGCTGCTCGGGGCGATAGCCGAGGACTTTTTCGACGTTGGGTGAGACGTAGCGCACCGGCCACTCACCGAGTCTCTGCTCCCAGGCAAAGACCACAGTCGGGCCACCGATGAACCGCTTAAGCTCAAGCTCGCGCCGTTGCTGCTGCAGGCGCAGCTCAAGCTCATCGACCACCACCGCGGCAAAGTCGCGCAGTGCATTCACCGCCTTTTCGTCGAGTGTCCGCGGCTGCAGATCTTGTACGGTAAGGACGCCGATGTGGTAGCCATCCGGGGTCGTCAGCGGCACCCCGGCGTAGAAGCGAACCTTCGGCCCGTCGAGGACCAACGGATTATCGCAAAAGCGCTCATCTGCGGCGGCGTCCTCGACCACCAGCGGCTCGCCAGAGGCGACGACATGGCCACAGAAGGAGATATCCCGAGAGGTTTGGCAGTCATCCAGCCCACGCGCCGACTTAAACCACTGACGATCTTGATCGACGAAAGTTACGGTGGCGATCGGCGCCGCGTAGAAGCTGCACAGCAGACGCGTGATGCGTTCGTAGACTTCCTCACAGGGGGTGTCGAGAATCCCGTACTCGCGGAGGGCTGAGAGTCGATTGGGCTCGTTTTCGGGAATCGGCGCAGTCTGCATGCCATGATCCATAGAGGGACGGCGGGACGACAGAACGGCGAAGCAGAGTGTGCTGAACCCGCTTAAAGCCTACCTAAGCACCTCTCAGCGCACTGTACGGTGGTGACTTTGGGGCAAAAATTGGAATATGTCAAGTTCCAGGCCAGATTCCAGGTAATCGGTCCACAACCGACTCACAGTGCCTAAAATTCGAATTCGCCAGGGGAGGTGGAGGGGGCTGAAGAAGCGAAAGCGAACGCGCCCTGGTGCACCTAGTGTGGGCATCAAGTGAAGAGGCGTTGAGATAAAGGGCTGGGAGTGGCGTCCCCAACGGGATTCGAACCCGTGTCGCCACCTTGAAAGGGTGGTGTCCTAGGCCAGCTAGACGATGGGGACGTGCGCTTCCAAAGCGAGGCGAATGCTACGCAACGCCCGCAGTGCTGTCAAGCACTCGATGTATATCGAACCGTGCAGATGAAATCTCCCGCTGCGAAGACGTGAGAAATCTTTCCAGTCCGGAACGGATGAAAGCGCATCGCCCGACAGGGCAACGGGTGTTAGAATCATCCTGTGCGTTGCCATCGCGGGCGTGGAATAGAGGCCTGTACCGGTGCAACGCAGCAGGGACCTCGCCTCGACAACGGAGCCGGAAGCTGGGAGGTTTCGCGGTGCGATCGCTTCCTCCGGCGGCGCGCTGGCGCCGCTGTAATCCCCGTCCTTTCTCACCCTTTTGCTAGGGGGGAGGAGGTCAAGTAGGCAGCGCAGCCATGGTGGATCAGCAAGCCGACGACAACTTCGAATTCTCCCCCGACGGGCTCTATCGCCTGGGGCTGAGAAGGCAGCCCTTCGCCGCTGGCCCGCTTTTCGAGGACACTGCGCGCGCCACCCAGCGGAATGTCATTCTGAGTCTGCTCCAGACTGGTGAGCGCATCGTCTTACTGCGCGGTGCTCCGCAGCTCGGCAAGAGTACGCTGCTTCAACACCTACTCGGACATCAACTCCCCGGACTGCATATGCGGGCGCTGCAGGCGACTGCACAGACGACGTCGCCACAGCTCTTCGCCGAACTCTTTCAGGCAGCCGACACCGATACAACCGCGGCGACCAGCGGCAGCCCACCCAGCGCCCCCCAGCCTCCGGTTGAGCGGCACCACGCCGCCCAACGCGTCCACGGGGCCCGGCGTGCCGGACTCCACCCAGCGCTGCTTATTGACGACGCCGAGCGGCTGCCCCCGAGTGTGCTGACCGATCTACTCGATTTATGGCACGAGCTCAATGCTCGCAACGAGGCCTTCTCGCTGCTGCTTACCACCCAGGTCGATACAGCCGAGCCCACCCACCTGAACGGGGTGGAGTTACCGACCGCACGCTTGCACACCACTCACCTCTTGCCATTGAACGAAGAGCAGACCGCCGCCTACCTTGAGCTCCGCATGACTGACGCTGGTGCCGAGGCGGATCTACTCAGCCGGGCCGAGAAGCGCGCCATCTTCCAGCACTCGGCCGGCCATCCGGTGCGCATCCACGAACAGGCCTACCGAGTACTCAGCGAGCGCCTAGCCCACCGCCGAGACGATCAGCCGCAAAGGACTGCACCCGCCATCAATCCAATTGCCTCAACCAGTGAGCGGCAACGACGCTGGCCACTGCTCGCGACGGTGGCCTTGGTCTGTTTGGCCGCTGGCAGTGTTGCCGCCCTGCTGATTCGCCCCGACCTGCTTCCTGGCATCGGCCCCGATCTCTCGTTGACTGACTTAGAGCTTGTCGATGAGCAAAGAGCGGCACCCGCCGTCGAACCGCCCCCCGAGGCCACACCCGAAGAAACACTCTCGCTGACCGCAGGCGGTGAGTGGCTTGCCCGCAGCAGGAGCGTCCTTGAGGAAACGCCCCAGGAGGAAGCGACCCAGCCCTCCTCAACGACAATCGTCCCGGAGCGTGATCCAGATACGACGGCAGCCATTATGCAGGACGACGCCGAGATCGCCTCCTTCTCCGCAGCAACTGCACCGCTGTCAACGACACCGTCAGCGGCCAGGCAGGAGAGTGCTAGGCCGGAGGAGGATGAGGGAGAGGAGGACGAAACGGTAGACAGGAGAGGGGCAGCAGAGACAAAAGAAGAGACCGCCCGTGGCTGGATCGACGGTCAACAGCCCGACCACTACACCATCCAACTGCTCGCTGCCGGGGAGCGAGCAGCACTTGAGCGGTACGCGGCCGATCTCGGTTTAGACGAAGGGGAGGCACACGTCGTCGCCACGCTGCGCGAGGATCAAGTCTGGTATGTCCTGCTTTACGGCAGCCACACTGACCGTGAGAGCGCCCGCGAACGCATAGAGACGCTACCGGAGCAGATCCGCCAACAGCAACCGTGGATTCGCTCACTCGCCTCGGTTAGCGAGCAGCTCGCCGCGGCAAGCGATATCGCTCAACGAGCCGAGCCGGCTGAATAAGACCAAACGCTACCAGGCCGAACACTTCACCACCAACAACCCTGGCAGAGGGGGGGTAAGCAGCAGCCGCCACCTCAACACAGAGCCGAATCGATCTCCCCGAGGGGCTTTAACAGGAACGGAGTTGGCAAACTCAGCACAGATCCAGATCGACTTCCCCGAGGCGACCGGTCGCTCCGGCATCACTCTGACCCTCGGTGAGACCTTTGCTGCGCGGGTGCGCAAGACTGCGCACGGTCTCGTGCTGGAGTTCGCTGGCCATCGCCTCCCGGCACGAGCCGAGACGTATGTCGCCGACGGCGATCGTCTCCTCCTGCAAGTCGCCGACATTCGCCGCAATCTGACCCTGCGCATCGTCGGTCACCTCGGTCGCCGTCCCGCCCTGCAGACGGCGCTTCGTCAAGCTCTGTCCCGCCAAGCCACCGCGGCTCGTCTCAGTTCTGTCTCGCTGCCCGCCGACACTTCCACTCCACTCCAGCAGTGGATCGACGAGCTGCCCACACTGGATAGCTTGCAGCAGCCCGGCGCCCTCAGCCGCAGCGTGCACCACTCCGGGCTCTTTTGTGAGCACCGCCTCGTGCATACGCCGGAGCAGCTCGCCGATGATTTTAAGGCCCGCCTGCTGCGCTGGCAGCAGACCCTCGAAAACCCACCGCAAGCCCCCAGAGACCACCAGCATCCGCAACTTCACGCCGCCATCGGGGCACTGCTTCAACGCATCCTTGCACTGCAGACGCACGCCGCACTACACGGCCAGGGGCGCGATTGGAGTATCGATCTGCCGCTGCGTACCGCGCCCTCCTCGCGAGCACTCGGCGCGCTGCGCTTGCGCATTCGCCGCAGCGGCGGCACAAACACTGCGACCACAACCACAACCGCAGGCACCGCAAGCACAACCCCGTCATACCCCGACGCGGCTGCTGAACCGACCGCCTACACGCTCGATCTCTTTCTGCAGCTGCCTGGGACCGGCTCGCTATACTGTGCGCTCTATCTCTGCGACGGGGCGATCGACTGCACTTGGTGGTGTGATCAGCAGGCGTCTGCAACGGCCGTCACTCGCCTGCTGCCGCAACTCGCTGAGCGGCTGCGCGCAGCGGGCCTCACGCCCCGTCAGCTCCATTGCCACTGCGGCTGGCCAGCGCATGATGCGACTGCCCCGGAGTCGAGCATCCCACCAGGACTGCCGGGCATGATTGAGGAGAGAGCTTAATTGAAATGAATGATCAAGGCACCTAAGAACATGAGTCCAAAAAGTGCGACCCCACAGAACGTGAGCTCGGAGACGACTCCTGACCGCAACCCCATTGGCGCCGCCATCCTTGAGCGCGCCGCCGAGTACGGCCTCCCCCTGCCCGATGACAGCGACCTTGCCGCCGCACTGGCCGACCTGAGCCCGCCAGAGCCCTTCCCTGAAGATTTGGAGGCGGCCTTTGCGGCACTGATCGCTTTAGCCGACAGCGTCTGCGCTGAGGCCACGCTTACTGAAGATCGCAGTGGCCCCGATTGCAGCGACCGTTCCATCAGACCTGCCCAAACCTGCTCAGAAGCATCTAAATATGAGAAGATTTAGGCTGAACTGCTCAAACCCCGACTAAGGAACGGGAGATAAGGGCGTTCAAGAATCGTCGGATTCGGCGTCCGGACCGTGCAGGAGCACCACCAGATCGGCCTCGACCTGACTGATCTGGCACGTATCGGCGATCTCTTTGGCCGGTGCACCTTTGCGGGCCATACGGATGGCCTGATGGAAGCGGCTGCCGTCGGAGCCGCCGGCAGCAGCAAGTTGATCGAGACGCCGCCGCAGCCGCGCCTGCCCCTGCTCCAGACGAGCCAGGTGCTCACCATAGCCGACCGCTCCCGCCGAGAGGCCGTTAAAGTGCTCGGTGAGTTGTTGTGTGCTCCCCTCCAAACCGCTGAGTCGGGTCTCGATGCGCCGCAGACGAGCGCCGAAGCCGAGGACGTGCCACGCTGCAACCGCGGCCATCACCACCGCCACCACAGCGAGCGCCAGCGTCACCGCACTCAGCCACTCCATTGCAGTGCCTGCCTACTGCCGTACATGCTCAGCCCACTCCACTGCGGGCGGCGCCTGCTTACTGCCGTACACGCTTCCCCCTGCGTCCCTCTGCCCTCGGATTGAGCCCGATCCACACGAACCGAGCCATCGGTCTTCCCGTTTCGTTCGGTCTTCCTGTTGAAGCCCCGGCGCTCCCAGGCGGCAACCGCTGCCCTCCGCTAAGTGGCGGGCAGGTGGACCAAGGAATGATCAAGGTCCTCACTCCTGTCTCGTCCGTCAACCACACCGACTACCGAGCACTATCGGGCACGTCGCCACGACGTCCCAGCGGCAGTATCTTCGAGGAGGATACCGCGCGCCTGCAACTCGTCGCGAATCCGATCGGCGGTGGCAAAGTCGCGCGCTTGCCGCGCCTCTCGCCGCTGCTCAATCAGGGCGTTGATCTCCGCCTCATCTTCGACGGCCACCTCCCCCTGCAGGAAGAGCTCCGGATCTTGTTCGAGCAAGCCGAGGAGGTTGCCGAGCTGGCGCAGCTTGGCGGCAGCAGCCTGCGCCTGTGCCACTGCTCCTTCCTCGCGGTAACGATTGACCTCGCGCGCCAACTCAAACAGCACGGCCAGCGCCTCGCGGGTATTAAAATCGTCGTCCATCGCCAGGCGGAAGCGTTCGAGCATCGCACACTCCGGGACCGCACCCTCCGGTGCAGCGTCTGCCGGCGCAGCCCCTGCCGGGGCAGTTCCTGCCGGCAACAACCCCCGCAAGGCGGTATAGAGCCGTTCCAGTCCGCCTCTGGCCTCGCTGAGCGCCTCGCGGGTATAGCTCAGCGGGCTGCGGTAGTGGCTCGAGAGCAGAAAGAGCCGCACGACCTCGGCTGGATGCTCCGCCAAAACATCCCGCACGGTGTAGAAGTTGCCGAGCGACTTGGCCATCTTCTCGTCACCGACCCGCACATGGCCGTTATGAATCCAGTAGTTGACGAAGGGCCGCCCCGAGGCACACTCGCTCTGGGCGATCTCGTTTTCGTGGTGGGGAAACTGCAGATCGAGCCCACCGCCGTGGATATCGAAGTGCTCACCGAGCAGGTCGCGGGACATCGCCGAGCACTCGATATGCCAACCCGGACGCCCCTCGCCCCACGGCGACGGCCACGCCGGCTCGCCCGGCTTCGCCGCCTTCCACAGGACGAAATCGGCGGCATCGCGCTTGGCCTCATCCGGCTCAATGCGGGAGCCGGCGCGCAGCTCATCGAGGCGCCGCCCGGAGAGCTTGCCGTATTCGGCGAAACTCGCTACCGCGAAGTAGACGTCGCCATTATCGGCGGCGTAGGCGTGCCCCCGCTCAATCAGGCGCTCGATCAGCTCGATCATCGAAGTGAGCGACTCGGTCGCCCGCGGCTCGTGATCGGGGAGGTGAACGCCGAGCGCGGCGCAGTCCTCGTGCATCGCGCGAATAAAGCGCGCCGTCAACGCTTCGATCGTCTCACCGTTCTCAGCGGCGCGGCGAATGATCTTATCGTCGATGTCGGTGATGTTGCGAACGTAGGTCACCCTATAGCCGAGCCAGCGCAAGTAGCGCACGATAGCATCGAAGACGACCAGCGCGCGGGCGTGCCCAAGATGGCAGTAGTCGTAGACGGTCATGCCGCAGACGTAGAGCCGAACCTGTCCCGGCTCAATCGGCACGAAGGTCTCTTTCTCACCGCTGAGGCTGTTGTGGATCTTGAGCATTTACCTCTCCCTCTGATCCGGCGTCTCTCCCGTCGTCTCCCCTGTCTTCGCCCCCGCCTTATCCCCTGTCTCTCCCGTTGCCGCCATCTCAGCGGCCCTCTCCAGCCGCTCTACGATGCGCTCGCTGCCCATCAAGTCGACCACCGGCTGCAGCTCCGGCCCGCTGCAGCGCCCGGTCAACGCCGCACGCAAGGGCATAAAGAGACGCTTGCCCTTGACCTCAAGACGCGCCTGCAGCACTTCGATCAATCCGCGGTAGCGGTTGTAGCCTTCGCGCGCAGCAGCGGCAGCGGCGGTAAAGTAGGAGGCACCGGCACCCTGCACCGCCTGTTGTGCGGCCTCATCGAGCGGCGGCGGCGGCCCGAAGATGCGCGTTGCCCAATCGCGCGCCTCCTCGGGGAAGCGAACATTGCCGCGGATCGCACCCACCACCTCGTCGGCGTAGCCGGGCGGCACCAGGGCATCGATGCCCATCCACGCCCGCAACCGCGCCCCATCGGCCGCCTGCACGGCCTCCTCCTGCCAATGCAGCAGGTGCTGCGGATCGAAGCGCGAGGGCGCTGCGCTAAGGCGCTCCGGCGCGAAGGCCTGCGCTAAGGCTTCAAGACTCAGCAGCTGTTCGCTCTCGTAGGTGTGACCGATGCGGGCGAGGTAGTTCAAGACCGCTTCGGGCAGGTAGCCGGCCTGCTCGAGGTCGGCCACCGAACGACTGCCGTTGCGCTTGGAGAGCGGCGCGCCGTCGTCGCCGAGGATCAACCCCATGTGGGTGTAGCGCGGCGCTGGCAACTCCAGGGCTTGCAGCAGAAGCAGTTGACGCGGTGTATTGGTCAGGTGATCGTCGCCGCGTAGGACGTCGGTTACCCCCATTAAGGCGTCGTCGAGGGCGTTGGCAAAGAGGTAGGCGGCCGTACCATCGGCGCGGCGGATGATGAAGTCGCCGAGATCGTCGGTGCGGAAGCGCTGCTCGCCGTGGACGCCGTCGGTAAAGCGCACCTCGCTGTTGGCCGGGACGCGAAAGCGCAGGGTAGCCGGCACCCCAGCGGCGCGCTTGCGCTCGACCTCCTCGGCACTCAGACGGGCACAGGTTCCGGGGTAGCGCGGCGGCCGCCCCGCGGCCCGCTGGACACGCCGGTTCATCTCCAGCTCGCGCTCGGTGCAGAAACAAGGATAGGCGGCACCGCTGCGCTCCAGCTCACGGTAGTAGCGCGCGTAGATCTCGGCACGTTCAAACTGACGGTACGGCTCATGGCCACCGCCGACGCCCGGCCCCTCTTGCCACTCGAGGCCGAGCCAGCGCAGATCGCGCATCAAGGCATCAGCCGCCTCGGGGCGGTAGCGTTCGCGGTCGGTATCCTCGATCCGCAGGAGAAAATGCCCGCCGCCGCCCCAGGCGCGCAACGCGCTAAAGAGAGCGGTACGGACATTGCCAAGATGCAACGCCCCGGTGGGACTCGGTGCAAAACGGGTCTTGATGCGATGGTTTGTCATAGGCGGCTATGGTACCGTTTTCGGCGCCGGAGATCGACGCTGGCGATACGCTGGCAAGGCCCCTTTTGCGATTGCCTGATTGCTGATAGCTGATTGCTGATCGCTGATTGCTCGCGGACCGCCCTAGACCACCCGGAGGCCCCAACCGTGTCACAGCCCGTTCTCTTCATCGCCGATCTGCATCTCGACTCCTCGCGCCCGGAGATCACCGCCACGTTCACCCGCTTTCTCCGGCAGGAGGCCCCTCAAGCCGCTGCCCTCTACATCCTCGGCGATCTTTTCGAGGCGTGGATCGGCGATGATGCCGTCAGCGCAGAGGAGCCGATCCTTAAAGAGTTGCGCCAAGCGGCTGCCGCGACCTCGCTCTACGTCATGCATGGCAACCGCGACTTCTTGCTCGGTGCGCGCTTTGCCGAGCTCAGCGGAGCCACCCTGCTGCCCGAGCCGAGTTGCATCGATCTTCACGGCGAGCGAACCCTGATCCTTCACGGCGATAGCCTCTGCACCGCCGACCACGAACACCAGACCTTTCGCACCATGGTGCACGACCCGCAGTGGCAACAGCACTTCCTCTCGCAGCCGATCGCGCAGCGCCTCGAGATGGCACAGCAGGCCCGAAATCGCAGCCGCAGCCGCAATCAGGAGTTGCACGAGGAGATCATGGACGTCACCCCAGAGGCGGTCACCGCCTTGATGGCCGAACACGAAGCACGCTGGCTGATCCACGGCCACACCCACCGTCCAGCAGTCCATCGCTTCACCACCGCGCACGGCCCTGGGGCCCGCTTCGTCGTCGGCGACTGGTTCAAACAGGGCAGCGTGCTGCGCTGTACGCCGCAGCGCTGGGAGCTGGAGGAGTGGGCGCACCATGGCTAATGGGGACAGATTTGGGCCAATGGAGACAGATTTTTAAATCTGTCCCCATTGAGTGCGGTCCCCATAGTGTGGTAGTGCGTCCTCGACTTCGTCCAGCGCAGCTGCAATCGCCTCCGGACCCGCACCGGGGCGCTGGCTGCCGAGCGTCAACGCACGCCGCCAGCGCTTCCCACCGGGACGGCCGCTATAGAGCCCCATCAAGACCTTGACCAGGTGGGTCATCGGCACACCGGCCTGCAACTGACTCTCGACGAAGGGCAGATAGGCCTCCACGGCCGCCCGTCGTGACGGCACCGTCCCGCCAAAGAGCCGGCTCTCCCAGCAGGCTAAGGCGTATGGATCCGCGAAGGCGGCACGGCCGACCATCACCCCATCGACCCGCGCCAGCTGCTCGATCAGCGTCTGCTCGTCGGCCACACCGCCGTTCAGGACAACCTCCAGCTCCGGAAAGCACTCTTTAACCCGCCACACCCGCTCATAGTGCAACGGCGGGATCTCACGATTCTCTTTCGGGCTTAACCCCTGCAACCACGCCTTGCGCGCGTGCACAATAAAGCAGTCACAGCCACCATCGGCAACACGCTCGATAAAGTGCAGCAGCTGCGCCTCGCTGTCGTCGTGATCGACCCCGATACGACACTTGACGGTGATCGGCAAACCGGCCTCCGTCATCGCCGCTACGCACTCGCGCACCAACTCCGGCTCCCGCATCAGACAGGCACCAAAACGCCCGGATTGAACCCGCTCGCTCGGGCAGCCGACATTCAGATTGACTTCATCATAGCCCCACTCCGCGGCCAGCTCCGCGCCGTAGCGCAGGTGCTGCGGATCGTGCCCACCGAGCTGCAGTGCTAACGGATGCTCCGCCGGATCAAAGGGCAAGAAGCGCTCGGCGCGACCGTGCCACAGCGCCACGGCCGGCACCATTTCGGTGTAGAGGCGCACCCGCGGTGCAAGCAGACGCAAGAAGTAGCGTGCACTCGATGTCGTCCACTCCATCATCGGCGCGACGCTCAAAAGCCCGTGTATGGTCTTCAAGGGTTTGTCTTTCATATCAGCTCTATAGATTCTCTTCGGCCTTGCTCAAAGTGCGGGTTCAGGTGTGTTCAGTAGCATTCGTAGCAACCCACTGCTACAATTATTGCTACAAGCCCCGTTTTGTAGCACTGCCCCAGATGGCCACAATCACGTAGATCAAAGGTAAAGGCGGTACCACCTACCGAGTCCAGATCAGGCTCAAGAGGCCCGACGGTACCACCCACTCCGAAGCCAAGACCTTCTCGACCCGCGCCGCCGCCCGCCGCTGGGGTGAAGACCGCGAGGAGCAGCTGCGCGCTCCCGGCGGCTTCGAGAACGACGCCAGTCGCAACGTCACGATCTCCCACCTGATCGAGCGGTACCTCGAAGAGTTCGCGGACAAGCTCGGTCGCTCCAAACGCTTTGCCCTATAAGCCCTCCAGCAAACCGAGCTGGCTGAGACTCCGCTGTGCAACCTCACCTCGCAAATCTTCATCAACTACGCCCAAGCCCGACGGAGGGACGGCACCGGGGGCTCGACCGTCAACCAGGACTTGATCTTCCTCGGCACCGTCTTGGAGTACGCGCAGTTCGCCTGGGGATACAAGTTCAACACGCAGGCTCTGCCGGATGCCCGCAAGACCTGCCGCAAGTCACGCATCACTCACAACGCAGGAACCCGAGATCGGCGCCCGACGTCCGAAGAGCTGAGTCTGCTGCTCGACTGGTTCGACAAGCCACGCCCACGCGGCCCGAAAACCCGGACACCCTACGCCGACATCATCCGCTTTGCCCTCGCCTCGGCTCGCCGCCAAGCGGAGATCACCCGGCTGCGGTGGGATGACCTCGATGAGGCGAAGGGCACCATCCTCGTCCGCGATCTGAAACACCCGGACGGCGCCCAGGGCAACCATCGGCGGGCCGCCCTGACTCAGGAGGCACTGGCGATTATACAGCGCCAGCCCTCACGCGGCGTCGACCCGTGCATCTTCCCGGCCAACGCCAAGACCGTCGGCACCCGCTTCCACGAAGCCTGCAAGATGCTCGGCATCAAGGGGCTGCGCTTCCACGACCTCCGGCACGAGGCGACCAGCCGCCTGTTTGAGGCCGGTTACCAGATCCACGAGGTGCGCTCCTTCACGCTCCATGAGAGCTGGGCTACACTGCAGCGGTACACGCACCTGCGCCCGGAGGACGTCGCACTTCGGACTTAATGCGGCACCTTTGCGCTTGCTACAGATAAAGGTCCCTGCGTATGGTTAAGGGCATTCAAATGGACCACCCCTGGAGCGAGACGAAGATGCGCCTTCACGTCATTGCGAGTATCGCACTCGTAGCCATTTCACTCCCTCTGACCGCGACCGCGAACGACCCGTTCGATGGGCCGAAGGCAAGCGTTGTCTTGCACGCGATGAGTCACTCGCTCGATGTCGACAGGGAGGCCGACGACCCCGACCTAGTAGGCGACTATTCTGACTCCGTGACGATGTCCGGGTTGGGCTTTCGCTTGGGCCGGATGATCAGAGAAGAAAGCTTGGTCACCAGCCTTTACTTCGAGTTCATCGCAGCTGATAACGATGAGTTCGATGTCGCAGACGACGTTACAGCGGAGATTGGGAACACCATCCTTCTGGGCGGAAGCCTTGGCTACGCTTTCTATCCTCACATGGTTTACGTTTCCCTTGGTTTCGGGGCGACCTATTTCAAATACACCGTCGAAGACACTATAGACCTTACTGACGATTACGGCGCAGGATTCGCCGTCGGGATTGGTTACTCGGGGACATTGACAGATGTCTGGTCCTTCTTCGCCGAATATCGTGGCACTAGCATGTCCGGTGAGTACCAACGGACGGAGTTCCTGAGCGGCGACACCGAAGATCACGATGTAGAGCTGCGGCTCAGTTACATTAGCACAGGTTTTAGAGCGAGCTTCTGAAAACGCGTCATTCATCGCCTAAAAACTTGCCTAATCTTTTTCTGACTTTTTCTTCGGTTATTTTCTCGTAATACCAAAACTCCACCAATTGAACACCAGCTTTCTCCGCCTTTTCTCTCTTGGACTGATCACGCTCTACAGCTCGCTCATGACCGCTCCTGCCTCCGAAACGTCCAACTGGCCCTGCGTGCTGCTCTCCTTGATACTCAACGGCTACCCCTTCATCAGGGAAGTAGATGTCAAATCGCTGTTTTCCGAGAAAGTCCGGACTGGCTTCGCGCTCAATCCGACGACCAGGAAAAATAGCCCTAATAGTACGATACAGCTCCGTCTCACTAACCCACCCTTCGCCAACGCGCGGAACACCAATACGATCCCTCAATAGATTTTCAGCTTCCCGCTTGTGCTCCTTGTTAAGCATATCAAGTCCGCTTTGAATACCCAACTGATTGATGTATGGCAGGTAGTAGAGTTTAATCCTACTTCCCCCATACATAGGATCGTAGGCCTGTCTAGTTGGCGGCACATCGCGACATAGATGACAAATATCCGCCCTTAATTCAGCTTCAAAAAGAGGCTGGTGCAGTATATTTAACTGTCCGTCTCCGCGCTCAGGGGATACCAAGTTTTTGTAATACTCCTTTAACCCTTCGGCGCAAGCACAAAGGTAACGTTTTCCGCATATCGGACAAAACCAAACTACATATTCACGGACTGATGCTGTAGAGCGGCCTTCTGGAAACAACCATTCAACTGGGCACACACAGGCGCCAACTTGCTCCTTTGTCCAAGGCAGAAAATCCGACGGCATGGTGAGAAATGAATCTTTTATCACGAAGCGTCGTTTAGTTTTCAGTGGCTTCTCTTGCAGATGCTGCTCATTTCCCCAAACCGCCTCACCCAAAACTCTTCTAGTCGTTAGCGGGGCGCGATAGATTAGACTGGAAACGCCTGAGTGATCCCGCTCCGTATCAATAGTTACTTTCACCCCCGAAAACTCTACCCAACCAGATTTATGTGCATCCCTGGCGTTTAATGGCTTGGTAGGAAGACCTGGCCCGGCAACCTTCCCTCCGTATAATTGCACTTCGCAACGCAGAAAAGATCGCCCTATGGCGCTCTCCACTTGACGGCGAATGCGATTACGAAGCACACTGACGAGAGAGTCTGATAAACCCTGCTCACCAAAATGCACCACAACCTCTTCTTCCGTTATTGGCGCCATCCCGACTTCGATCGTCGTATTCATCGGAGCCCCTGCCGCATCCATAACTCAACCATCAACATGCTCATAATACCTGCATGCACGCGCAAAAACGAAGGGGTCACCCCGCAGAGCGACCCCAGATTTCGCGTAGCGCGCCGTCGTATAGCGCCGTCTTACCGGACCACTATCTCATCCCAGCCATAGCCCGCTGCTTGTCCTTCGGCGGCATCTGACCCCCGGCTGACATCGCCGCACCCAGACCTCGGTCTACGGTCGGCGGCCTGGGCGCTGCCCAACACCGAAATGCTTGAGCACCTAGCCTACCACCAGCAGAGGCATGTACCTAGCCATCCCACCGCTCAGCGCCTAGTGGCAGCTCATTCAGCTCATCACGCGCCTCGCGCCAAGACGGATAGTGGTCACTCAGCAACTCGATGAAGCGCTCACTGTGGTTGGGCTCGATCAGGTGTAGCATCTCATGGACGACGATGTACTCCAGCAGGTCCTTCGGCTTCTTGACCAGCTCCGTATTGAGCCGGATGTGACCGGCTCGTGGGTTGCAGCTGCCCCACTTGGTCTTCATGCGCTGCAGGAAATACCTCGCCACCGAGACACTCAGCTTCTGCTCCCACTTCTCGATCAGGGGCGGCACCGCTTCATGCAGAAGCTGCCGGTGCCAAGCGTGCATGATCTCAGCGCGTTTGCCCCGGTCGGCACCGGGCCGGACGGTCAGGATGATGCGTTTGTGATCCAGTTTGACGCCGGGGCGTGCTTCGCGCTCTGCCACTGAGAGCAGGTAGCGGCGGCCCCACAGGTAGTGGCTCTCTCGCTCGACATACTGACGGGGCGTCTCTCGCGCCTGATTCACCAGCTGCGTCTGCTGCTCGCGAATCCATCCCAGCTTGGCGATGGCGTAAGCGCGAGCCACCTCTAGGCGGGTTTCGCTTGGGGCCACCAAGGTCACCCGCCCGTCCGGTGGATGCACCGATAGATGCACGTTTCGCACGGCCTTGCGCGTCACCTCAATGGCAATGTCGCCCAAGGTGATCGTCTCGGTCATGCGTACCCCGCCTGATTCCGGATCAGCTCGAAGACGGCTTCGGTGGCCTGTCGATTGCGCCCGAGGATCGGGAAGAGCGCATTGAGCACCTGCCGCTCGCGTGCATCGTCGCCACGCCAGCCCGCCGGGGCCTGTTCGCGCATGGCGCGGTCGATCGCCAGCGCCATCTCCAAATGCTGCTGCGCCTCATCCGGGGAAGGTTCGCGCACCTCGCAGTCGGGGCGCGTCGCGGCGAGGATATCCGGCAGATTGTTGAAGATCACCTGAGCCTCATGTCGGCCTGCCAGTTCGGACGGCATATTTTGGCTGTTCTGCCCCTGCGCCATCTTCTTGACCAGTTCCTCGGCCCGCTCCAGGAACTGCTTATAGGACACTGTCTCGTTGCGCCACTCCGCGATCAGGTCATCCAGCAGCTTGGAGAGCTGCTCATAGAAGCGAGGATCGGTGAGCTGATCGCGGATGATGGTCTTGCGGACGTTGTTGACGATGCCCTCGGCGACAGCATTCTTCGACAGCTTGCCCTGCTGGTTGAGCCGCTGAGCGATGGCATCGTGGATGCCGGTCTCGACGATGAGCTCGACTAAGGAGTAGCTGTCCACTGCACCGAGATTGTCTGCCGGGTCGGCCTGGATGTAGGTGTTGATGAGGTGGCGCATGTCGGCTTCGTAGGGTTCAAACAGTTGCAAAAATAGATAGACGAACATGCTTGTCTATGCCAATATTCTCCGCATGAAGAGTACCAAGTTAAGCGCGTGGGCGAAACAGAAGGGGATTGCGTACCGCACGGCTTGGAAC
>NZ_NRRN01000033.1 GCF_016583625.1 Halorhodospira abdelmalekii
GCCGTTGGGGAGGGCGGGGGGCGGTCAAGGGGCCGTCTAAGCGGGGGCGAGGATAACACATCTGAACGCTCACTAATCGTCAAAGTATGCAGGCAAACTACTGTGGCTCAATTTGCTAGAATGCTGAATCAGATGCCGCTTCGCTAGCCAGGCTCTTGATTGCCCAGGCTCCTCTGTTGCCTGCCAGTTGCCTGCTATGAGCGTTGTGGCACCACCCGGTCACTTTCAAGCGCCAGACGAGTTCGAATCATGTCACTGATGGATGCCCCACCTGAGCACCGGGTCGAGACGGTCTACGGCGCCTTTAACGACCATCCGCTGCGGCAAGAGGTCAACGACGAGGTCCACGCCCGCCCGCACGAGGCGCTGGAGGCGCCGGTCCAGGTCACCCATCTCGGGATGCTCTCCGGGCGGCGTGCCGGCGAGGCTGACTTGGAGGCCATCACTGACCTGTGCCGGCGCTTCGGCGTGACCCCGCCGCACTCGGGCGCCGAACACTTATCGGCCGACTTCGGGCCGTTTCGCCTCAAGTGGGAGCGGCGCACCGAGATCTCAACCTACACCTTCTTTGTCGAGGGCGCTTTCGATGAGCCCTTCGCCTCATCGCCACTCGATCAGGTCCCCTTCGATTGGCTCTACGCAGTCCCCGGGCCGCGCCTAGTCGGGGTCCACTTGGCTTTAGAGCCGGCGTGGTCGGTGCCGCGCTCAAACGCAACTATTCAGCGCCTGTTTGGTAACGATCAACTGGTGGGGAGTCACATCACCGGGGGAGCGGCGCGCGTCTGGACTGATTTTCGCATTCAGGACGACGGTTTTACCCGCATCTTGATGCGCGATGTCAATCTGCGCAGCCGCCAAGCGGGGCGTGCCGTACAGCGCCTGCTCGAGATCGAGACTTACCGCATGATGGCGTTGCTGGCCTTCCCGGTCGCCCGGCAGCTTAACCCGAAACTGAATGAGCTCGAAGAGCGCCTGGCTTGGATCACCGAGCACATGACCCGGCAGCGCCGGCGCTCGGCGAGTGATGAGCAAGTGCTGCTCGGTCGCCTAACCGAGTTGGCCGCTCAGGTCGAGCGCATCGGCAATAACACCAACTACCGCTTCCACGCTGCCAGCGCCTACTTCGAGCTGGTGCAGCGGCTCATTCAGGAGTTGCGCGAGCAGCGCATCCAGGGCGTACAGACGATCCAGGAGTTCATGGAGCGGCGCCTCGTCCCGGCGATGCGCACCTGCGAGACCGCAACGGCGCGCCGCGAATCGCTCTCACAGCGAATCGCCCGCACCGGGGATTTGCTGCGCACACGGGTCGATGTTGCGCTTGAGGCGCAAAACCGCGATCTACTCGACTCGATGAACCGCCGCGCCGACCTGCAGTTTCGCCTCCAAGAGACGGTCGAAGGGCTCTCCGTGGCGGCGATCAGCTACTATCTCATGGGCCTGCTGAGTTACTTGCTCAAGGCGGGCCACGACGCCGGCTGGATCCCGCGCGTCGAGCTCTATCAGGGCTTGTTGGTGCCGATTGTAGTCTTCTCGATCTGGCTGCTGATCCGTATCGTGCGCCATCGCATCGCCCGTAAAGAGCTTTGACCAGTCGCGTGACAAGCCCCGCCGAGCTTCCCCTTGCGGGAGTCGCAAAGCGCCGCTATGCTGGTCGCGCTTTCGAGGGAGGAAGATGTCAGAAGTTTTAGATGGCCCTACCTAAAGATCCTCTCTGCCCAATCGCAGGCTCGGTTTGCCCATGAAACTTGATGCCATCCGCGAGTTGGCTGCTGTTGATATGGCGGCGGTCAATCGCTTGATCGAGGAGCGGCTCGCGTCCGATGTGGTGCTGATCAATCAGCTCGGCCACCATATCGTCCACAGCGGCGGGAAGCGGCTGCGTCCGCTCGTTGCGCTGCTGGCAGCGCGTGCCTGTGGCCACAGCGGAGATGATCACATCCTCCTCGCGGCGGTGATCGAGTTTATCCATACGGCGACCCTGCTGCACGACGATGTCGTCGATGGCTCGCAGTTGCGTCGCGGCCGTCAGACTGCGCATACGATCTGGGGCAACGAGGCGAGCGTTCTGGTCGGTGACTTTCTCTACACCCGTGCCTTCGAGATGATGGTCGAGCTCGACTCGATGCCAGTGCTGCGGGTTATGGCGCATGCGACCAATACGATTGCCCGCGGCGAGGTCATGCAGCTAATGAATGTGCATGAACCGGACATTAGCGAAGAGGAGTATCGGCAGGTCATCTACCGTAAGACGGCGACCCTCTTCGAGGCTGGATGTCAGTGTGGAGCGATTTTGGCACGGTTAGAGTCCTCGGTCTGCGATGCTCTCGGGGCGTACGGCCGCCACTTGGGGACGGCCTATCAACTGGTCGACGACGCGCTCGACTACAGCGGCAACGCCGCGGAGATTGGCAAGAATATCGGTGACGATCTGGCCGAGGGCAAGACGACGATGCCGTTGCTTCATGCGATGCGTGTTGGTGACGAGGCCGACCGGCAGCTGATTCGCCAGGCGATCGAGGCCGGCGGGTTAGAGCGGATGGAAGCGGTGGGACGTGCTATTGAAAAGAACGGCTCGGCAGAATACACTAGGCAGCTCGCTGAGGCTGAGGTGAAACAGGCGATCGCGAGCCTGGTCTCGGTGCTCCCCGCTTCGGAGTGGCGTGATGCCCTTGTGGAGCTGGCTGAGGGGTCGGTATCGCGGACGATGTAGCGGACGATGTAGCCAGCCGCCGCGGCGGACGGCGAGAGGGAGCGCGTAGGGAGTAGATAACGGGGTGTAGCTCAGTTTGGTAGAGCACTGCCTTCGGGAGGCAGGGGCCGCAGGTTCAAATCCTGCCACCCCGACCAGATTGCAAAGAGGGGCTAGACTGGAGCGGTCTGGCCCCTTTTTTGTGCCTGTGGCGTGTGGGGGCGCGTCTTGGTTATATTGGATGTACGCCCTCGGTGCGCCGTGGTGGTGGCGCGTTGAGGGGATTGGAAGGGGATGGGGGCATGGTCGCATACACACTCTTTTTAGCGATGCTGAGCGCGCTGATGGCGGTGGCGGTCGGGGCTCTGGTTACGGGTGTCTACACGCCGGCAGCCTGGCAACAGCAGATCGAGGCTGCGGAGCTGGCCGATTCGCCGCGCTATATCTTGTTGGAGCCGGCGCTGGAGATCGGTCCGGAGCAGGGGTGGGAGGATGGCGCAGCGCATATCCGGCTTGAGTTGGTGACGCGGCACGATCCGACCGTGCAGGCGATTGCCCATCACATGCCGACGCTGCGCAGCGAACTCGTCGAAGGGCTCGCCTTGTGGCAGCCAGCCGAGTTCTCGGGGCGCGAAGGGCGTCGCCGTCTGGTGACTGAGATCCTTCGCTTGAGTAACGAGGCGCTGCGCGCCGAAGGGGTGAATGCGCGTATCGAGGCGGTCTACGTCCTCAGGCTCGATCTGCAGTACGATCAAGAGATCGGCTTGCCCGATGCCGATGCCGCGGCGACCGCGCTTGTGCACGACCCCTTAGGCGCCCCCGTCGCCGAGCATGCGCGCTAGGATTCCGCGGGCGGTTTCGGGGTCGAACGGTTTATCGCAGATCGCATCGACCCCGGCTTGAGCCACGGCGCTGAGGCTGGCCTGGTTGCTTTCAGAGCTGACCATGAGGATCGGCAGGTGGAGCAGGTTGGGGTTGTTGCGGATGTAGTCTGTCAGCTCACGGCCATCCATCTCCGGCATGTTGTAATCGGTGACAACGAGGTCGAAGCCGTGCTCGCTGAGTGCGTCAACGGCCTCGCGGCCGTTGGCGGCCTCGATAAAGATTTCGGCACCGATCGACTCGAGCACCCGGCGGATGTACTTGCGTGCTAGGCGACTGTCGTCGACGAGCAGGATGCGCAGCTCGGTGATATCGAACAGCTCTAGATCCAGCTCTTGCTCACTGAGGAAGTCGAGGCTGGCCCGCAGCGCGCGGTCGAGATCCTCGGCACTGAAGGGTTTAGGCAGGATCGCCATGATGCCCGATTGTCGCAGGGTCTCTAGCTGTTTGCGGTCGCGGATACTGGAGACCAGCATAAAGGCCTGATCTTCGGTTTCGGGGTCGTTGCGCAGCTCCAGCATCCACTCCTCGGCGGTGCCCTCGGGCAGGTACATGGCGCTGATGACCAGATCGGGGCGATGGGCAGCGTAGAGACGACGTGCCTCAGTCAGAGAGCCGGTTGCTTCGAGCCGGTGGATACCGGCGTTCTGTAGACTGTGGGCGAGAATACGGCGCTGAACCTCGGAGGGCTCGGCAAGCAGGACAGTGAGCTCCGAGGCGCTCATGGAGTAGTTCATACAGACGACCCCTAAATTGAGATGGTTTGGCTTTCGTCTTAGTATGCGGCAACGCTCTCGCGGTGCAAAATGCTTGGGTCGTTTTTTCAGGAGCTCGATCGGATGAGGTGGATCAGCCCACTGTCAATTGTCGGGGTGCTCTTCGGCACCCTCTTTTTTGCCTTCTCGCTCACCCCGAGCCTGTTGCCGCGGCCCTTCGCGATGCAGGGTCTGATCGCTGGGCTGTCGTTTACCGCCGGGTACGCCCTGGGGGTCTTTGGGCAGTGGCTCTGGTACTACCTCGAGCTGCCGGGACCACGACTGCGCACCGCACGGGTGATCTCCATCGTCGCCGGCAGTGGCTGCGTGCTCGTCATGCTGCTCTTTATGTGGCGCGCCTCGGAGTGGCAGATGGCGGTGCGCGAGTTGATGGGCATCGAGGAGACGGTGACTGTGCAGCCGCTCGGGGTCGTAGCGATCGCCGCCTTGGTCTTTGTCGCCATGCTGATCGTCGCGCGTCTCTTTCGTGCCACGTTCCGTTTCTTGTCGCGGAAGCTGCAGCGTATTGTGCCGCGGCGGATCTCGTATGCCGTCTGGGTCATGGCTGCACTGGCGCTCTTTTGGGCGCTGATCGACGGGGTGGTCTTTACGGTGGCGCTGCAGGTCGCCGACAGCTCCTATCAGCAAGTCGATGCCTTGATCGAAGACGATTTGGAACGCCCGCTCTCACCGAAAAAGACCGGCAGTCCAGATTCGTTGGTGGAGTGGCGTGATCTGGGGCGGCAGGGACGCAACTACATCGCAACCGGACCGAGTGTTGCCAATCTGAGCGAATTTTTCGGCGACGATACAGTGCTAGAGCCGATCCGCGTCTATATCGGTTTGAATGCCGCCGAGACCGCCGAGGAGCGTGCTGCGCTCGCGTTGGCCGAACTGCAACGGGTGAACGCCTTTGAACGCTCGGTCCTGCTGCTGGTTACGCCGACCGGTACCGGCTGGGTCGACCCGGCGGCGGCGATCCCGATCGAGTATCTTCACCGCGGTGATATCGCCACGGTTGCGGCGCAATACTCCTACCTGCCAAGTCCGTTGTCGCTTTGGGTTGAGTCCGACTACGGAGTGGAGACCGCGCGCGCCCTCTTCGAGGTGATCTACGGCTACTGGACCGAGTTGCCAGCCGATGAGCGTCCGGCTCTCTACCTGCACGGACTCAGTTTGGGTGCGTTGAATTCGGATCGTTCGTTCGACTTCTACGATATTATCCACGACCCCTTTCAGGGTGCGCTCTGGAGTGGGCCGCCGTTTCGCAGCGAGACGTGGCAGCGGATCACTCAGCGGCGCGATCGTGGCTCTCCGGCGTGGCTGCCGATCTTTCGCGACGGGCACGTAGTCCGTTTCATGAACCAAGAGCACGGCTTCGAGCGGCCTGATGCCCCATGGGGGCCGTTTCGCATCGGCTTTTTACAGTACGCCAGCGATCCGGTGACCTTCTTCGAGCCGGAAGCCTTTTTCCGCGAGCCGGCCTGGATGAGCGGTCAGCGGGCCCCCGATGTTGCGCCCGATCTGCGCTGGTACCCCATCGTAACCATGTTGCAGCTGGCCGCCGATATGACTGCCGGCACGACCCCGGCGGGCTACGGCCACAACTATGCGGTAGAACACTACATCGATGCGTGGCACGCGCTTACCGAGCCGCCGGGGTGGAGTGAGGCCGAGATTGAGCGGCTTAAGGTGTGGTTAAGCGGGATCGAGGAGGAGTGAGAACAGGTGGGCGCCGTCCCTGGCGCTGTCGGCGGTGTGTTCAGCGACCGCCGGAATCGTAAGCCAAATTCGGGATGGTAACGTGGGGATCGACATCGGCCTCGTAGTCGATGCCGTCGAGCCCGAAACCGAACAGCTTTAAGAAGTCGCGCTGGTAGCCGGCGAAGTCGGTCAGCTCGTCAATGTTATCGTCGGTCAGTTGCTCCCAGCGACGCGCGACCTCGCTTTGCACCTCGGGGTCGAGCTCCCAGAGATCGACGCGAATCCGCCCCTCATCGTCGAGCACCGGCTCAGCGCTGCAGAGGCTTTCGCGGAAGAGCCGATCGATCTGCTCAATGCAGCCTTCGTGCGTGCCGCGCTCCTTCATCACCTTAAACAGCAGAGCGAGGTAGATCGGCATCGCTGGGATGGCGGCTGAGGCCTGAGTGACGAGGGCCTTGAGCACCGAGACGCGCCCCTCGCCGCCTTTGGCTGCGAGGCGCTCGTGGATCTGCGCTGCGCGCCGATCGAGATCCTTCTTTGCCGCGCCGATGGTGCCGTTCCAGTAGATATCCCAAGTGATCTCACCGCCGAGGTAGGTGTAGGCAGTGGTCTTGGCGCCATCGGCGAGGAGTCCGGCCTCATCCAGGGCCTCAATCCACATCTGCCAGTCCTCACCGCCCATGACCGCTACGGTGTCTTCGATCTCCTGCTCGGTGGCCGGCTCTAAGTGGACGGTCTGCAGCGTGCCTTTGTCGGTATCGATGCCCTTTTGCGTCGTCGGCTTGCCGGTCGGTTTGAGGGTCGAGCGGTGGACTTCGCCAGTGCGCGGATGGACCCGCTTAGGTGCCGCTAAGCTGTAGATCACCAGGTCGACTTGGCCCATCTCTTGACGGATCAGTTCCATCGCCTGCTGCTTGATCTCATCGCTGAAGGCGTCGCCGTTGATGCTCTTAGCGTAGAGACCCTCGGCCTCGGCGAACTCCTGGAAAGCGGCGCTGTTGTACCAGCCTGGTGAGCCGAGTTTGTTTTCGCTGCTGGGCCGTTCGAAGAAGATACCCAGGGTGGCTGCCCCGGCGCCGAAGGCCGAGACGATCCGTGAGGCGAGGCCGTAGCCGGTGGAAGCGCCGATGACCAGCACCCGCTTCGGGCCGTTGTTCACCGGGCCGTTGCCCTTGACGTAGTCGATCTGCTCACGGACGTGAGCCCGGCAGCCGTGCGGGTGAGTGGTGGCGCAAAGGAAGCCGCGCACGCGGGGCTTGATGATCATAAGGCCCTCCCTCGGTCTCTATATCAGTGATCGGTGTATCAGCGATCTGTCGTGGTTGGTAGCCGGGCCGTGCTCGGTAGTCCAGCCGTTTACAGAATCTGGCACTGCCTAGCCTAGATAAGCGTTGCGCTAGGATAACACGGGTAGGGCGATCGCCTACGACGGGTGGCGGCAATGCTATACTGCCGCAAACCCATTGAGGCGGGTTTTTATTGCGCGTAGGACAGAACGATGGCGTTAACCCAAGAGGACATCGAGTTCATCAAGGCCAACATGGGCGATTGGCTGGCCGAGCAGAGCCTTGGTAAGCCGCCCCAGGTCTATGAGATCGAACTGCGCGAGCGCATGGTGCGGGTCGAGGAGGAGCTTCGGCACCAGCGCGATTTGATGCGTGAAGGTTTTGCTCAGGTCGAGAAGCGTTTCGAGCAAGTCGACAAGCGCTTCGAGCAAGTCGAGAGGCGTATTGAGCAGATCGACAAGCGTTTTGATCAAGTCGACCGACGCTTCGAGGAGATGACTCGTCGCATCGACCGGTTCATGCTTTGGTCATTCGCCACAACGATTAGCGTCGGTGCGATTGTTGTCACGTTGGTGAAGTTTTGGCACCCCTGATTGGTGCAGTGCCCGGATGTGAGTGCACCGTTGCGAGTGCACTGAGTACAGTACCTGACCGCGTGCGCACGAACGACGACTCATGCTCGGCAAACGCATAGGACGACGCACCTATCTGCATGTCACTGCGCTCGTCGCACTCGATGAGCCGCAGCGCAGCCTCTGGGAGCGCGCGATTGAAACGGCAGCGGCGGTGTTTGGTCTCCGTAGTGGTGAGTCGTTTAACGTTGTGCGCCTTGAGTTGGATGCGACCGCTGTCCCGGGGCCGGAAAACCCGGGGCCGGAAAACAATGCTGGATGCGACGGCGTATCTGCGTCTGACCCAGGAGGAGGGGAACTCGCCGGCGTCGGTGAGATCGCCCTGCTGCACTACCCCGACTTCTTCGACGACCCCTTCCCCGCGCTCGCCGAGAGTTGGCGCTACGTCCCGAAGCGCCGCGTTTCTAGCGGCAGCGAGGCGGTCGAGACCGATAAGAGCGACGAGGGCGACGCTTGTGGCGTTGAGGCCGTAACGAGCTATCGCAGCTACCGCGACTCGCTCAATCCGCCCATCCTCCACCGCAAAGAGCTGCTGCTCGCCCCTGATCACCCCAGCTATGCGATCTACGCTGAACTGACCGCAGCGGCCGAAACGATCGGACTCTTCGATGATACGACGCGCATCGGCTATCAACGGCAGTGGCTGGCACAAGTGCGCGAAGCCGGCTACCGCATCGCCGGCCACGCGCTGGTGCCGCTGAGCCCCGAAGAGCGTGAGCAGAGCCGCCCGAGCGCGGACGACTGGGAGGCGGCGCGGCAGCGGACTGCGCTGGTGCGCTACGACTTTTCAACGCCGGTGCAGAGCTTGGCGCGGCACGGCTTTCTCGATGGGCGGTACAGCCTCTTCGACTACGGCTGCGGGCGCGGGGACGATGTGCGCGGGCTGCGCGAAAACGGCATCGCGGCGAGCGGCTGGGACCCTTACTACGCCGCCGAGGCGCCGCGACACTCCGCCGATTTGGTCAACCTCGGTTTCGTCATCAATGTCATCGAGGATTTCGATGAGCGCTTAGAGGCCTTGCTCGGTGCTTGGTCACTGACGCAGCGGCTGCTCGTCGTCGCCGTCATGCTCGCGAACGACAACGACCCGCGCGGGGTGCAGTTTCGTGACGGCGTGATCACCCAGCGCGGTACCTTTCAGAAGTATTTCACGCAGGGTGAGATCAAGGCGTTTCTGGAACGCGCCCTTGATGAAGAGGCGATCCCCGTTGCCCCCGGTGTGCTCTATCTCTTTCGCGATAAGGACCTTGAGCAGCACTTTTTGCTGGAGCGCTACCGCAGTCGCGGGCGCCGTCTGCGCCCTGCATCGAGTGGATCGGCAGAGCGTCGCCGCATGCGCACGACGGAGCAGCGGGCGCCGTGCCAACCGGCGGCTGAGCGCCGTGCCGCCGAGCGCTACGCCGCCCACCGTGAGCCGCTGGAGCGGCTCTGGGCGCAGTGGCTGACGCTGGGGCGGAAGCCGGATAAGGAGGAGGTCGCCGACCGTCTGGCACTCACCGAGGGCTTCGGCGGGGTAGCACGCGCTCTGCGCTTTCTCGAGCAGCGGCAGCGTCTGGAACTCGGCGATGAGGCGGTGACCGCCCTGTTGGCCGAAGCCGAGGCGCGGCGCCAGGCCGATCTGGAGGTCTACTTCGCCTTGCTGCAGTTCGAGCGACGCCCGCCGTATCGTCATCTCGATCCGACGCTGCGGCGCGATGTGCGCTACTTCTTTGGCGACTACCAGGGTGCTCAAGCGGCGGGCCGCGAGCGGCTGCTGCAGATCGCCGATCCGAGCGCCGTTGCCCAAGCTTGTCAGGAGGCGGCCGAAAACGGCTTAGGTCACTTGCACTGGGAGCGCGCAGGGCACGGTTCGCTGCAGCTGCACAGCAGCTTGGTCGAGCGTTTGCCGGCGCTGCTGCGCATCTACGTCGGCGCCGCCGCGCTGCTCTACGGCGATTGGCGCAACGCCGACCTGGTCAAGATCCACATCGGCTCGGGCAAACTCACCTTGATGCGCTTTGATGACTTCGATGGCCAGGCCTTGCCGCGAATGTTAGAGCGCGTCAAGATCAAGCTGCGTGAGCAAGAGTTCGACTACTTCAGCTACGGCGACGAGTACGAACCGCCTTACCTCTATTGGAAGTCGCGCTATCTCCACGAGGAGCACCCGCGCTACCCCGAGCAGTGCGACTTCGATGAGGCGCTGGCCGAACTCGGTCTGCTCGATCTCTCCGGCTACGGGCCGCCGCCGGCGGTGCTGCGTGAGACGTTGGCGCGTCACCGCTGGGAGATCGACGGCCTGACGCTGCGCCGTTCGCGCACCCCGCCTCAGCTCGACGATCCGTGTGGGCGGTTTTTGACCTTCCGCGATCTAATCGAGTGCGGCGAGACGTGGCAGCGCCTAGCAGACAAGGCGGCGACCGAGGCGAGCGAGACGGGCGGAACTGGCGGCATCGATAACCGCCCGCAGCAAGTCGAGAGCTGGAATGCGCTGCTCGACTTGGCCGAGCAGGTGCTCGATCCGGTGATCGATTGGTTCGGCATGATCCGCCTGACTTACGCCTTCTCATCGCCACAGCTGACCAAGCAGATCCCGGGGCGCATCGACCCAAAGCGCGATCAGCACGCCGCGCACGAGCTCAATCGCCGCGGCAAGCTGATCTGTGAGCGGCGCGGAGCGGCGGTCGATTTTCTCGTCGAAGACGAAGATATGTGGGAGGTGGCGCAGTGGGTAGCCGCCCACACCCCCTTCGATCGGCTCTACTTCTATGCTGCAGATCGGCCGATCCACGTCAGTTACGGCCCTGAACACAACCGGCAGGTGGTGTGGATGCGCGAAGGGCCGTCGGGGCGGCGGGTGCCGCAGGTGGTGCGGGGTAAGATGGGGACGGATTAAAATCCGTCCCCTAATCCGTCAATCCGTCCCCATCCTCCTAATGCGATCTACAGCAGCGGCGATGGCCGCAGCGGCGAAGTCGATATCGGCCGCGCTGTGCTGGCGCGAGAAGCTGATCCGCACCGCGCCGTAGAGGGCGTCGTCGTCGACCCCCATGGCGCGCAGCACCGGTGAGGGGTCGATTGCACCGGCAGCACAGGCCGAACCGGAGGCAATAGCAATCTGATCGCGGGTCTGATTGATCAGCGCCGCGCTGGAGATCCCCGGAATCGAAAAATTCAAGATATAGGGCGAGCTGTGCTGTAGGTTCGTGTGGATCGACGGCTGCGGGTTGAATTCGCGCAGCTGGGCTAAGAGGCGCTGCCGCAGCTCGGTGACGTGGTGCAGATCGGTGGGTCGGTGTACGGCGGCAAGTTCGAGCGCGCGGGCGAGGCCGACAATCTGATGGGTCGGGAGGGTGCCGGGGCGCAGCCCGAACTCTTGGCCACCGCCGTAGCAGAGAGGGCGCAGCGGCAGGCGCGGGCGGTCGCGCACGACTAGCACTCCGACTCCCTTCGGGCCGTGAAACTTATGCGCCGAGAACGAGAGCAGATCGATCCCGCTGGCCGCCACATCGATCGCTCGCTTGCCGGCGGCTTGGGCGGCATCGACGTGCAGCACCACCCCGTGCTCGGCCGCTATAGCGGCGACCTCGGCGACCGGCTGCGTTGTACCGACCTCGTTATTGGTATCGATCAGCGAGATCAGCAGCGTCTCTGGGCGCAAGGCATCCCGCACCGCCTGCGGGCAGATTCGCCCGTCGGCAGCCGGATCGAGATAAGTGACCGCCGTTCCCATCTCTTCCAGGGCGGCGCAGCAAGCAAGGGTCGCCTTGTGCTCAATCGCCGTGGTGACGATGTGGCGCGGCTGCGCCGGAGCGCGCAGCGCTACCGCGTCCATAATGCCGCGCAGGGCAAGGTTAATGCTTTCGGTGGCACCACTGGTAAAGAGCACCTCATCGGCTTCACAGTCGAGCTCTTCGGCGACACTAGCGCGGGCTGTGGCGATCCGGGCGGCGGTCTGCAGGCCCGGTTCGTGCTCGGCGGAAGAGGGGTTGGCGAAGGCCTCCTCACCGTTGAGTACGGCGAACATCGCAGCGCAGACCTCAGGGTCTAGCGGTGTCGTAGCGGCGGTATCAAAGTAGATCGGTCGCTGCATGGTACGGGCCTGTCGCTGTGTTGTTATGCATGTGGGGACGGATTGGTATGCATGTGGGGACGGATTTCAAATCCGTCCCCATTCTTCGATTCTTCTGTTAGCTGCGGCAATGGTGCACTGCTAGGTTACAAGACGTGGCTTTTGTAGTGGAATTGTACGAGATTGGTTCTTGCATTGGCCCTCACAAGGTGGCGGCCTCGAGCAGTGAGCCGATCATCGGCCGGGTCAAACGGAACAGGGGGAGGGGCACTATGCTGGTGACCGAACAAGAGCGGTTGCGGGAGTTCGTTGAAGCCGTAGTAGCGCATCACGGTGCTAGCCGCGATCAATTGATTCCGATCCTGTTGGCAGTGCAGGACGAGTACGGCTGGATCTCCGACTTTGCCAGTCAGCATATCGCCGACCAACTCGCCATCCACGCCTCCGAAGTCTACGGCGTAGCGACCTTCTACCACTTCATCAATACCCGCCCCAAGGGCCGTTTTGTTATTCGCCTCAGTGCCGATATGCCTTCGCTCATGAACGGGGCTGAGGTGATTGCCCGTCAGCTGGAGCGAGACTTAGGCATCGCGTTCGGTGAGACCACGGCCGATGGCCTCTTTACCCTCGAGTGGACCAGCTGCATCGGCATGAACGATCAGGCGCCAGCGATGCTGATCAATCAGGCGGTCTTTTCGGCGCTGACTCCGGAGCGGGTGCGCCAGATCCTCGATACCTGCAGGCAGCAGTTGCGTGCCCATCGGCCGATTTGCAGCGAGACCAAGGAGACCTACGTCGACGGCCTGAGCTATGCGGCCTATCAGGCCGAGAGTGCACTCAGTAAGGCGCTCCAGCGAACGCCGCAAGAGGTTGCCGCTGAGCTGGAGGCCTCGGGGCTGCGTGGCCTCGGTGGCGCTGGCTTCCCTACCGGTGCGAAGTGGCGGCTGGTCGCTGAGGCCGAAGGCGAGACCAAGTATGTGGTCTGCAACGCCGACGAGGGTGAGCCGGGCACCTTTAAGGATCGGGTGACCTTGGAGCGCTACGCTGCGTTGATGTGCGAGGGGATGACGCTCGCTGCCTATGTCACCGGCGCTCGTGAAGGGATCATCTACCTGCGCTGGGAGTACGGCTACCTGCGCCCGCAGTTGGAGGCGCTGCTTACCGCTCGGCGCGAGGCCGGCCTGCTCGGTTGCGGGATTATGGGCAAGGCCGGTTTCGACTTCGACATCCGCATCCAGATGGGGGCCGGTGCCTACGTCTGCGGTGAAGAGACGGCACTGCTCGAATCGCTCGAAGGGTTCCGTGGTGAGCCGCGCAATCGCATCCCCTATCCTGTCGACTTCGGCCTCCACGGCCAGCCGACCGTGGTCAACAACGTCGAGACCTTTGCCACCACCTGCCTGATTGTGGATCGGGGGGCGGAGTGGTTTACGGCGATGGGCACCGAGCGTTCCAAGGGCTTTAAGCTCCTTAGTGTATCGGGCGACTGCGCCAAACCGGGGGTTTACGAGGTGCCTTGGGGGACAACGGTGGCCGGGTTGCTGGAGCGGGTCGGCGGCGGTGGCGCTAAGGCCGTGCAGGTCGGTGGCTACGCCGGTCATTTGGTTCCGGCGGCGCTCTTTGAGCGTAAGATCGCCTACGAAGAGTTCGGTACCAGTGGCTCGATCATCGTCTACGGGCCGCAGCGCGATCTGCTGGTGGTGGCCGAGAACTACCTGAAGTTTTTTGTTGCCGAGTCGTGTGGTCAGTGCACCCCTTGCCGCGACGGCAACGCCATACTGCTCGAAGGAATGCAGCGACTGCGGCAGGGGCGGTGTACGACGGATCAACTGGAGCAGCTGATCGAACTGGGTAAGAGCATGCAGGTGGCCTCCCTCTGCGGGCTTGGGCAGAGCAGTCCCAAGATCCTGCTCGATATTGCCGCCCACTTTAAGGACGAGGTGATGGCGCGTCCCATCGCCGCTTAATACCGAGTGAGGAGAGAGAGTGTGAGCCAGTCCATGCCCGACACCCCGGATGCGATCCGCAGCAGCGCAGTCCCCTCCCGCTCCGCACCGAGCGGCCCAATAGGTCACAGTAGCGCCGTCCCCGGTGATCCAGCCACCGCAGCTGAGCTCGTTCGTCTGACCATCGACGGTGTTGAGTTAGAGGTCGCCAAGGGGACCAGTATCCTTGATGCGGCACGGCAGATCGGCGTGCGCATCCCGACCCTCTGCCACCACGAAGATCTGCGCAGCTCCGGTGTCTGCCGGGTCTGCGTAGTGGCGATAGATGGCATGCGCACCTTGCAAGCGGCCTGTGCAACACCGGTCAACCAGCCGCTGACGATCAACACCCACACCCCGGAAGTGCGCCGGGCGCGTCGCCACACCATTGACCTGCTGCTCGCCAACCACCACGGCTCGTGCTACACCTGCCGGCGCAACAACAACTGCGAATTGCAGAGCCTGGCACAAGAGTACGGCGTCGATTCGTTTCGTTTCGGCCACGTCGAGTCGCCGCGCCACCCGATCGATAGCTCCTCCAGTGCCATCGTCCACGATCCCAACAAGTGTGTCTTGTGTCGACGCTGTGTACGCACCTGCAGCGAGCTCCAAGAGATCGGCTGCCTAACGGTGGTCAACCGCAGCGATGAGGCGCGGATCTCCACCTTTGCTGAGAATGAGTTAGCCTCGGCCATTTGCATCAACTGCGGTCAGTGCATCAACCGCTGCCCCACCGGCGCACTCGGAGAGCAGGACCAGACCGATGAGATCTGGGCCGCAATCGATAACCCAGAGAAGTTTGTGGTGCTGCAGACCGCCCCCTCGCCTCGCGCCTCCATCGGCGAGTGCTTCGGCCTGCCAGCCGGCACCTCACTGACCGGTCAGATCAACACCGCCGCGCGCCGCATGGGCTTCGATGCCGTCTTCGATACCGTGCAGTCGGCCGACCTGACGATTATGGAGGAGGGGACCGAGCTGATCCTGCGCCTCTACAATCGGCTGGTCAAAGGGGATGCCACAATCGCGCTGCCGCAGTTCACCAGCTGTTCGCCGGGCTGGGTGAAGTACTACGAGCACTTCTATCCCGATATGCTCGAGAACCTCTCATCGGCCAAGAGCCCGCAGCAGATGCTGGGGGCGTTGCTCAAGACTTACTACGCAGAGCAGGCCGGTCTTGATCCGAAGGATATCGTGGTGGTGGCTCTGATGCCGTGTGCCGCCAAGAAGTTCGAGTGCAACCGACCGGAGATGTGCGACAGCGGCTACCACGATGTCGACTTCGGCCTCACCTCGCGCGAGTTGGCCAAGATGGTCGCCGAGACCGGTATCGATCTGCCCAACCTGCCGCCCTCCGATTTCGACGACCCCTTCGGCGCCGGCAGCAGCGCCGGGTTGATCTTCGGAGCCACAGGTGGGGTGATGGAGGCGGCGCTGCGCACCGTCATTGAGCTGGTCACCAGTAAGCAGGTCGAGGACTTCTACGACCACGCCGAGATCACCCCGGTGCGCGGTTTCGAGGGGGCGCGCCTAATCGAGATTCCGATCCACGAGGTCGGACCGGTCCCCGCCTTGCTGCAGCATCTGGTGCCGGACTGGAACTGGCTGCAGGGCACCACCCTCAAGGTCGGTGTCGCCCACGGGATCGCCAACGCCAAGAGGGTGGTCGCAGACATCAAAGCGGGTGGGCCGTTCAGCGAGTGCCACTTTATCGAGATTATGGCCTGTCCCGGCGGCTGTCTCGGTGGCGGCGGCCAGCCAATCCCAACCACGGCGGCGATCCGTGCCCAGCGGACGCAGGCGCTCTACGCCGAGGCCACCGGCTACCGCCTCCACAAATCGCACGACAATCCGGTGATTCAGCGGCTCTATACCGAGTTTCTGACCGATGGGCCGTGCGGCCACAAGGCGCACAAGTTGCTCCACACCCACTACACGCGGCGCGGCAAGTGGATCCTCTGAAGAGGAGGCGGAGACGAAACGGGAGAGGGCGATGAAGCGGCCCGGGGATCTGAGCGAGCGCGACGTTTTCGATATCGATGAGGGGCCGATCTGGGCGGCGCTGCAGCAGCCGAATGCGTTGCTCGGAGAAACAAGAAGGGCAGGGGGATCAACGGGGCCGCTTGCCCCCGATCCGGTTGCAGTTCGCGAGATCCTGGCCAAGGCGCGTGACCTCAATGGGCTTGATGGCGCCGATCTCGTGCCACTGATGGTGATTGAGGAGCCGGAGCTGCTTGCCGAGCTCTTCGATGCCGCGCGCTTTGTCAAAGAGGCGATCTACGGCCGCCGCTTGGTGCTCTTTGCACCGCTCTACATCTCCAACCAGTGCGCCAACGAGTGCAGCTACTGCGCCTTCCGCGCCCGCAACAAAGCCATCGAGCGGCGGACGCTGAGCCAAGAGGAGATCGCTGCCGAGACCCGCGTCCTGATTGAGCAGGGGCACAAGCGCCTGCTGCTGGTCACTGGCGAGGTCCACACGCCGCGCAGCTTCGACTACATCCTAGAGGCGATCGACACCATCTATGCGGTCGAGCACAGCCGTGGTCAGATCCGCCGCATCAACGTCAATATTGCGCCGCTAACTACGGCCGAGTTTGCCCGCCTGCAAGCAGCACAGATCGGCACCTATCAGCTCTTTCAGGAGACCTACCACCACGACACCTATCGGCGCGTCCACCACAGCGGTCTTAAGGCCGACTACCAGTGGCGCCTGACTGCCATCGATCGTGCCATGGCCGCCGGCATCGACGACTGCGGCATCGGTGTGCTCTTCGGACTGGCCGACTGGCGCTTTGAACTGCTCGCCCTGATGCAGCACATTCGCCACCTCGAGGCGCGCTTCGGCGTCGGCCCACACACCATCAGCGTACCGCGTCTGGAGCCGGCGAGCGGTTCTGCAGTGGCCGCCGCACCGCCGCAGCCGGTCAGCGACGACGACTTTCGTAAGATCGTCGCCATCCTGCGCCTGGCCGTGCCCTACACCGGTATTGTCATGTCGACCCGCGAGACGGCAGCGATGCGCCGTGACACCTTCGCCTTGGGGGTCTCGCAGATCTCCGCCGGCAGCCGCACCCAGCCCGGCGGTTACGCCGCTGCGGGTGAGGACGCTGGTGAAGCCGCGACGGCAACCGGCAGCGGCGCTGCTCCGGCGGCGGGCGCGGTAGGGCGTCAGGCCGAAGGCGAGGCCGGGCGCCAGTTGGAACTGGAGGACGAGGCGGCAGCGGGGCAATTCGCGCTCGGCGACCACCGCTCGCTCGCCGAGGTGGTGCGCGATGTGGCGCGCTTGGGCTACCTGCCCTCCTTCTGCACCGCCTGCTACCGGCGCGGCCGCACCGGTGCCGACTTTATGGACCTGGCTAAACCGGGTGAGATCAAGCTCTACTGCGACCCCAACGCCGCTGCTACCTTCGAGGAGTATCTGCTCGACTGCGGCGACGATGAGACTCGTGCGGTCGGCGAGCAGGCCCTCGAAGAGTGCCTTGCGGCGATGGAAGAGAGGCCGCTGCACTACGCCCGTGTCATGGTCGATAAGGTCAAGCGCGGCAAACGCGACGTCTGTCGCTGAGCAGGAACGGGAACGGAAAAGGGGAAGAGAGCGTATGGAGAGTTTGCGATGAACCAAAACACCCCCCGCGGCCTGCGACTGCACATCGGCCTCTTCGGTCGCCGCAACGTCGGCAAGTCGAGCCTGCTCAACGCCATCACCCAGCAGCACTCGGCCATCGTCTCGGCTGTTGCCGGGACGACGACCGATCCGGTGGAGAAGCCAATGGAGCTGCTGCCGGTCGGGCCGGTGCTCTTTATCGACACCGCTGGTCTCGACGACGAGGGCAGTCTGGGAGTGGAGCGCATTACCAAGACCCGGCAAGTCTTTGCTCGCACCGATCTCGGTATCGTTGTGACCGATGGCCCGTGGGGCGACTACGAACAAGGTGTGGTCGACGCCCTGCGAGCGCTCAATACACCGATCGTGGTGGTGCACAACAAGAGCGATCTCGGCGCCCCGCCAACGGCAACGCTCGCTGCGCTGGAGGCGCAGGAGTTGCCGTGGCTGTGCATGGCCGCTGCCGCCGGAGAGGGCGTCCTCGAATTGCGCCAGGCGATCATCGACCATGCGCCCGATGCCTTTATCGCCGATCCGACCATTATGGGTGATTTGGTCGAGCCGGGTGATACGGTGGTTCTGGTGGTGCCGATCGATAAGGAGGCCCCTAAGGGGCGGTTGATCTTGGCACAGGTGCAGACCATTCGGGATCTATTAGACCACGACGCCTGCTGCCTGGTGGTCAAGGAGCAGGAGCTTAGCGGCGCCCTCAATGCCCTGCGGCGCCCCCCTAAACTGGTGGTGACCGACTCCCAGGCCTTTTTGCAGGTGGCCGCCGATACCCCGCCGGCGGTCCCGCTGACCAGCTTCTCGATCCTCTTCTCGCGCTTTAAGGGCGATCTGGTCAGCCAGACCCTCGGCGCTTTGGCCATCGAGCGGCTGCAGAGCGGTGACCGCATCCTGATCGCCGAGGCGTGTACCCACCACCCCATCGCCGAAGACATCGGTCGGGTCAAGATCCCGCGCTGGCTGACCCACTACGTCGGCGGCAAGCTCGATTTTACTACGGTTGCCGGTAAGGACTTCCCAGACGACCTCTCTCCCTATCAGCTCATCATCCACTGCGGCGCCTGTACCTTCAACCGCAAGGCGGTGCTCAGCCGTTTGCTTCAGGCGCGGGCGGCGGAAGTGCCAATGACCAACTACGGCATGGCGATCGCCTTCAGCCTCGGGATTCTGGAGCGCGCCTTAGAGCCCTTCCCGGCGGCTCTTGAGGCGCTGCAGCGGACGCGGGCAGAGCAGCAGTTCGGGGCGAGTAGTGTAGAGGGGCAGGGGGGAGCGCAGCGGCAGGCATAGGAGGCGGCACGGGCAGAGCTGGTGAGAGGGCAGGGAGGTGGTGTGAAGTGGCCTATTACAAGAAGTCACGAGAGATGACGCAGGCGACGCGACAGGCGTGGGTGTCGGTATGGGGAGCGCAATGAGCACGGTGGGCGATCAACCGGCTGAAGAATGGGCTGAGCAACAGGCTGAACACGAGACCGACCCACAGGCCCAGTACCAAGTCGAGCCGCTGGCCGAGAATCTGATCGAGCGTTTGGCACAACGAGCCTTCTCCGGCGCCGATCTGGCGGCCCTTCTGACGCTGGAAGAGCCGGCGGCGGTGGCGCAGCTCCATCGCGCCGCTTACGACCTGACGACCCATGAGGTCGGCGATGCCGTCTACTACCGCGGCCTGATCGAGCTCTCCAACCGCTGCATCCGCGACTGCTACTACTGCGGCATTCGTCGGGGGAACCACGCGGTTGAACGCTACACCCTCGATCAGGAAGCAGTGGTCGAGGCCGCCGTGTGGGCGGCGCACGCCGGTTACGGCTCCTGCGTGCTGCAGGCCGGGGAGCGCCAAGACGAGCCGTTCACGGCTTTCATTGAGGCGTGTGTTCGCGACATCAAGCAGCAGACCCGGTCGGCACAGCTGCCGCAAGGGCTGGGGATTACCCTCTCACTCGGCGAGCAGAGTGCTGAGACCTACCAGCGCTGGCGCGAGGCGGGCGCCCACCGCTACCTGCTGCGGATCGAGACCAGTTCGCCGACGCTCTTTGCCCGCTTGCATCCGCCTGAGCAGCGCTTCGAGAGGCGCCTAAAAGCGCTCGAAGACCTGGCCGCCTGCGGCTTCCAAGTCGGTACCGGGGTGATGATCGGCCTGCCGGGCCAGACCATTGCCGATCTGGTTGCCGATATCCGCTTCTTCGCCAGCCACGCCATCGACATGATCGGTATGGGCCCCTACCTCACCGCCAGCGGCAACGCCATGCCGGATTCGGATGCGGCCACGATGGCACCAGAACGGCTCCTGACCCTGACCCTGAACATGATCGCCACCACCCGGCTGGTGCTTCGCGATGTCAATATCGCCGCCACCACCGCCTTGCAAACCCTAGTGCCCGATGGCCGCGAACGGGGCATCGCCTGCGGCGCCAACATCGTGATGCCGAATATCACCCCTACCGTAGCGCGGAGCCACTACCAGCTCTACGTCGGCAAGCCCTGTCTCGATGAGGGGCGGGAGGCGTGTCGCGGCTGCCTGGAGCGGCGCATCCGCGCGGTTGGCCGTCGTGTCGGTCGCGATGCTTGGGGCGATTCTAAGCACTACGCGCGTCGCCTTTGATGACGCCGGCGGTGGCCGCCGCGCAACTGCCGCAGCAGCGAGACGAGGGGATCGCCGACCAGGGCGTCGACTTCGTTCCAACGCCCGAGTGGTGGCAGCACGTAGTGCATCTCAGGGCGCACCGGGCCTTCGGTGTTGAAAAAGCGCATGGCGGTCTCTTCCGGTGGTGATGGGACGGACTGGGTAAATTGGGATATTAATCAATCAGCTTACCAAATCGCGCCGTAGCCTTTTGGTTTCTAAGCGCAGTGTTGGTGGTAAGCTAGGAACCAGAAAAGGGGATCACTTTCAAACCCACTTTCAAGCCTGTCTCCACGTCCGGGTCTATGTCCGGTCTCCATATTTTTGTGAATCCACTTCATTTTTGCATCCACTTCAGGAACACAGCGATGTCGAGCAGCAGCGGAACCACCTTCCCGGAGCGTTTTTTCAACAACGCCGGGCCGACCAAAACGGATCAGCATTACCATATCGATCCACTGACACGGATCGACTGGGAGGATGTGGAGCACCTGATTGCGCAGCAGCGCTACTTTGTGCTCCATGCGCCGCGCCAGACCGGTAAGACGACGACGCTGCTGGCGATGCTGGAGGCGCTCAACGCCCAAGGGCGGTACGCCTGCGCCTACGCCAATATTGAGGCGGCGCAAGCGGCGCGCGGCAATGTAGAGCAGGGCATCCGAGCGATCTGTGACGCGGTCGTCAACGCGCTTCAACTCTACCTCGGTGCCGACGAGGTGGCGCACTGGTATGCGGTGACACAGCAGACGATCTCACCGCAGCAGCGGTTGACGCGGGTGCTGCAGCAGTGGGCGCAGGAGAGCGCCCGCCCGACCGTTCTCTTTCTCGACGAAGTCGATGCGCTGGTCGGCGATACACTGATCTCGCTGCTGCGTCAGCTGCGCGCCGGCTACGCCCAGCGCCCGGAGTTCTTTCCGCAGTCGGTGATTCTCTGCGGGGTGCGCGATGTCCGCGACTACCGGCTGCATCAAGAGGGGGCTCAGGTGATCACCGGCGGCAGCGCCTTCAACATCAAGGCGGAGTCGCTGCGCATGGGGAGCTTCTCAGCGGCGGAGTGCGAGGCGTTGTGGCGGCAGCATACAACAGAGACCGGACAGCCGTTCGATTCAGCCATTTTCCCCGAGCTGTGGGAGGATACCCGTGGTCAGCCGTGGCTGGTCAACGCCCTCGGCTACGAACTGACGTGGCGCTACAAAGCGGCGCGCGACCGCTCCCTGCCGCTGACACTGGAGGCGTACCGCGCCGCCCGCGAGCGGCTGATCCAGTCGCGGGCGACCCATCTGGAGCAGCTGACCGACAAGCTCAGCGAGCCGCGGGTGCAGCGGGTGATGGTGGCGCTGCTGAGCAGCGACGAGAGTGCCGACGCCGGCATCCACGCCATTGCCCCTGATGATCAGCAGTATGTTGAAGATCTAGGATTGATCGAGACCCGGCCCACGCTACGCATCAGCAATCGCATCTATCGAGAGGTCATCCCGCGCGATTTGACGTGGATCGTACAGACCCGCATCGTTAACCAAGAGCTGGCGTGGTACGTCGGCAGCGACCGCCGCCTTGATACGGCCAAGCTGCTGGCCGCCTTCCAGCAGTTTTTCCGCGAGCACGCCGAGAGCTGGCTGGAGCGCTTCGCCTACAAAGAGGCCGGACCGCAGCTGCTGCTGCAAGCCTTTCTACAGCGCCTGATCAACGGCGGCGGGCGGATTAGCCGCGAGTATGGACTCGGCCGCAAGCGCACCGATCTGCTGATCGAGTGGCCGCTCGGCGGTGCTGACGAGGCGCACGGTTTGACCGGCCCGATCCAGCGCATCGTCATTGAGCTGAAGCTGCGCCGCGCTGGCCAGGGCCTTGACGGCCTGATTGCCAAGGGGCTCGAGCAGACCGCCGACTACGCCGACCGGGTCGGCGCCGACGAGGCCCATCTGCTGCTCTTCGATCGCCGTCCTGGAGTAAGCTGGGAGGAGAAGATCTGGCGCACCGAAGAGCGCTCCGGCGAGCGGTCGATTACGGTGTGGGGGGCGTAGCGGGCGGAGGGATCACTTTCAAACCCACTTTCAAGCTGTCTCCACGTCCGGGTCTATGTCCGGTCTCCATATTTTTGTGAATCCACTTCATTTTTGCATCCACTTCAGGAACACAGCGATGTCGAGCAGCAGCGGAACCACCTTCCCGGAGCGTTTTTTCAACAACGCCGGGCCGACCAAAACGGATCAGCATTACCATATCGATCCACTGACACGGATCGACTGGGAGGATGTGGAGCACCTGATTGCGCAGCAGCGCTACTTTGTGCTCCATGCGCCGCGCCAGACCGGTAAGACGACGACGCTGCTGGCGATGCTGGAGGCGCTCAACGACCAAGGGCGGTACGCTTGCGCCTACGCCAATATTGAGGGGGCGCAGGTGGCGCGGGGCGATGTGGAGCAGGGCATCCGAGCGATCTGTGACGCGGTCGTCAACGCGCTTCAACTCTACCTCGGTGCCGACGAGGTGGCGCACTGGTATGCGGTGACACAGCAGACGATCTCACCGCAGCAGCGGTTGACGCGGGTGCTGCAGCAGTGGGCGCAGGAGAGCGCCCGCCCGACCGTTCTCTTTCTCGACGAAGTCGATGCGCTGGTCGGCGATACACTGATCTCGCTGCTGCGTCAGCTGCGCGCCGGCTACGCCCAGCGCCCGGAGTTCTTTCCGCAGTCGGTGATTCTCTGCGGGGTGCGCGATGTCCGCGACTACCGGCTGCATCAAGAGGGGGCTCAGGTGATCACCGGCGGCAGCGCCTTCAACATCAAGGCGGAGTCGCTGCGCATGGGGAGCTTCTCAGCGGCGGAGTGCGAGGCGTTGTGGCGGCAGCATACAACAGAGACCGGACAGCCGTTCGATTCAGCCATTTTCCCCGAGCTGTGGGAGGATACCCGTGGTCAGCCGTGGCTGGTCAACGCCCTCGGCTACGAACTGACGTGGCGCTACAAAGCGGCGCGCGACCGCTCCCTGCCGCTGACACTGGAGGCGTACCGCGCCGCCCGCGAGCGGCTGATCCAGTCGCGGGCGACCCATCTGGAGCAGCTGACCGACAAGCTCAGCGAGCCGCGGGTGCAGCGGGTGATGGTGGCGCTGCTGAGCAGCGACGAGAGTGCCGACGCCGGCATCCACGCCATTGCCCCTGATGATCAGCAGTATGTTGAAGATCTAGGATTGATCGAGACCCGGCCCACGCTACGCATCAGCAATCGCATCTATCGAGAGGTCATCCCGCGCGATTTGACGTGGATCGTACAGACCCGCATCGTTAACCAAGAGCTGGCGTGGTACGTCGGCAGCGACCGCCGCCTTGATACGGCCAAGCTGCTGGCCGCCTTCCAGCAGTTTTTCCGCGAGCACGCCGAGAGCTGGCTGGAGCGCTTCGCCTACAAAGAGGCCGGACCGCAGCTGCTGCTGCAAGCCTTTCTACAGCGCCTGATCAACGGCGGCGGGCGGATTAGCCGCGAGTATGGACTCGGCCGCAAGCGCACCGATCTGCTGATCGAGTGGCCGCTCGGCGGTGCTGACGAGGCGCACGGTTTGACCGGCCCGATCCAGCGCATCGTCATTGAGCTGAAGCTGCGCCGCGCTGGCCAGGGCCTTGACGGCCTGATTGCCAAGGGGCTCGAGCAGACCGCCGACTACGCCGACCGGGTCGGCGCCGACGAGGCCCATCTGCTGCTCTTCGATCGCCGTCCTGGAGTAAGCTGGGAGGAGAAGATCTGGCGCACCGAAGAGCGCTCCGGCGAGCGGTCGATTACGGTGTGGGGGGCGTAGGTCGCGTCGTGTGAAGCGTGGCGCGGTGCTCGAGCGCTTTTCCTGGGAGCGCCGGCGTCCTCGCCGGCATGCGTGAGAAGAATGCCGGGCACCTTCGCGATCTGTGTGGGTAGCACCGCCATTGGCTCAAGCCACCGCTGAACCACATCTTGTTGTTGACGCTGCTCAAAACCCAAACACAATCGGCGAAAGATTCAAGGATGCAGATAGTGCGCGGCGCCTAGCCGGTCCCCTCATCCTCCGCCTTTAGGGTGTGTTTGAAGCGCCCTCGCTCCTTTGCCCTGGTGGACTTTTGGTCGAGCCCTGCGGGCTGGCCTGAGCCCTTCGGACCGTGTGGGCAGGCCTCTCGTCCACAGGGCCGATCATTGAACTCTTTAGATTCGCCTAAACGAATCCCTCGCCAAATATCTACGGATTTTGGCAGCCATTAACAAGAGTGGACGGGTTTCAAGTCCGTCCCCACTCTTCCACTTCTCTCAGAGTCTCCCACTCAAATGCTACCACCGCCCGTTGCTCGCGTGAAAACTCGAACCCAACTAGGTGGATGGGCTTGCCATGGCCGAAGTACTTGGCGGTGTATTCCTTATCCCTGAGCTGCTGCAGCGCCTTCCCTTCCGGCGCCTGCTCGACCACCTTGAACTCAAATATGTGGAGGTGGCCGTCGAAGTCGACCGTCATATCGACCCAGCCGGTGCTAGAGGCATCTTCCACCGTAACGTCTACCCCCAAAGCAGCGAAGTGGCTGTAAAAGACGCTGGCGTAGTGGCCTTCATACTGAGCAATCGGATTGTTGCGGTACCATTCGTGAGGGAGGCTGGCGAAGAGCCCTTTGATGTGGGCGCCTAAGGCGTCGACATTGTGATCCTTGAGCGCCTTGAAGAGTGATAGCCGTTGCTGCGGCCCATCATGTATCCCGAGCTTTGGTAGTAGTGCTCGGTTTAAGCTAGTCTTGACCTCCTGATTGGGATAACCCAAAGTGTAGAGCCAGTATCCGGTCAGCGGCTGCTCGACCCGGTGGACGGTGAGGCAACCAGTCTGAAACAGTAGCGCCTCACTGCTGGTATCGTCGACATCGAAGCGTCCGAGCAGACTAGCCTCGCTCTGTAGTCGCTCCAGTTGCGGGGTGAAGATACCCCGCTCGGCTAGGAGTTCGACCAAAAAGGTCGGCGTGGCGCTCTCGAACCAGTAGGGATGAAACTCGCGCTTTTGCAGCAGAAGCAGCACGTCGAAGGGGTTGTAGACCGCTGGCGTGGCAGAAGGATCGCCCCAACGGTAGCCGTTATACCAGCGACGGATATCGACCCGATTGAGACCGGGCAGTTCGGGTGCGAAGATGGTGTTGATATCTTCATCGGTGTAGCCGCAGATGGTAGCATATTCCCGATTCAGGGTGATGTCGTTGAGGTTGTTCAGCCCTGAAAAGAGACTTGCCGTACTGAACTGGGAGACGCCAGTGAGTAGCACAAAATGCAGATGCGGGTCGGCGTCCTTGAGCACAGAGTAGAGGTTGTTCAGGCCATCACGAAGTTCCCGGGCCCGCTGCGGTTCGGTGAAGTTGTCTAGAATTGGCCTATCGTACTCGTCGATTAGCACCACCGCACGTTGGTCGTACAGCTCATGGGCGTTTTGGATCAGTTCACGAAAGCGGCCAGCTATACTCTGGCTAGTGAAGGTGAGGTTGAATAAGCGGGCCTCAGTGTTGAGCATATCGTGAATGCGTTCGTCTAGTTCCTCTCGACTCCGTGGCACGCCATTGGAAAAGCTCAGGCGAATTACAGGATGCTGTATTGACCAGTCCCAATGGTCGTGTATGTAGAGCCCGCGAAAAAGTGCTTCTCGCCCCTCGAATAACGACTTCAGGGTGTCAAGCAGCAGACTCTTGCCAAAGCACTTTGGGCGATTAAGGAAAAAGTAGCTGCCTGACTCAGTCAGGCGCTGGATGAGTTCGGTCTTGTCTACGTAGTAGTAACCATCGGTGCGGATTTGTTCAAAGCTCTGAACACCGAAAGGAATTTTAAATCTAAGGTTCATTATAGGTCTCGTTTTTCGATGGGGTCGTTATCCTCGGTAAGCCTCTGTTTCGGTTTTTTTGTGGTTTTATAAGGTTTAATCTGGGTCGGTTGATGAGTAAGTGTGATCGCGGGCGAGACGGAAAACCAGTTCATGTTGGTGGGTGGTTGCCATAGTTTTATTAGTGGTTATCGGGTTTTTTGCCAGTCCGTTGTTGTGTCGTCTTGGGCTTGATGGAGTTGGTTTATTGTTTGGGCTCTTCCATAAATAATGGCTTTATTCTTCACCTGTTGGCCGCTATTAAAATCTGAAGGGGTTGATACGTGTAGTTAGGTGTCTGGCCAAGTCACGTTTTATGTATAATTCCGCGCAGCCTGGCGAAGGTCCACATGTTATCGTCTGCTACAAGGTCGGTGTAGTCAGGGTTTTGTGCGCGTAATATGTACTTTCCTTCGGGGTCTTTTATAACAGACCTGAGTAGATATTCGTTGTCACCAGCAATATTCTGACGCTCAATAGCCAGGGTTTGGCCGGTTATCGAGCCAGCGGAGCCCTCTGCGATGTATTCCAGAATCAAATAGTCGCCGTCGCGAATCGGGTTTTTTCCGCCGTTCATTGAGTTTCCGTGTGCTGGGGCAATAAAGTGACGCGAAGAATTAAGTCGCCCATGCCCTGGTGGAACGCGAAAATCTTCAGCGGTTTCGGAGTGTCCGCTACGAAAGTGTCCGCAGGCTATCTTAAGGTCTGGAAAATACGGCAGATAAGTTTCGTTGTGGTGTTTCTCTTGGTTGGTTTCTGCAGCAGCAGGTTTCTTTTTTAGAGGTCTTTGGTTTTCTTCTTTGACGGCAGTCAAGTAGGCGACATTGTCTTGCTTTTTTGGCTGTTCTTTTTTATCTTTAGGGCTCTTGAAGGTTGCGCGCTCTTGGTATGCTGCGATTTTGTATTCGATTAGCTCTTGGGTTAGTTGGGTGAGTGTTTCGATTTCTGCGTTGTCTGGTCTGAATGCAGCAGAAAAGAAATCGCCAGAAACATGAAACCAGGTTTTCTGGTCCCTCTTTTTGTTTTTTTCTGCCCAGGCGTTGATCGGGTTTTCCATCCAGTATGATAGCATTTGCTCAGGGGTGGTTCTCTTGGGGTCGCGCATTTTTTCAGGCATGTCAATTATGAGCTCTCGCCGACGTTGTATTATGCCGAACGATTTTTTTGATAGTTCCAAGAGGGAAGCGCCTTGTTTGAATCCGTCGAGCTCTAAGAATGCCTCCAGTAATATCATTTTGAATGATTTTGTCATGGTGGTTTTTTCAACTTCTTGAAGAAAATCACCGTGCGCTTCAACGCTTCTCGATTCAAGAGGGTCTAATTGGCTTTCTGCTAAGAGAAAGCGGTGCCAACTGCCGGACTTTGTTCTTAGCTTTGGTAGAGCTACTCCGGAGCGGTACGCTTCAGCAGCAGTTGGGCGTCTGCCAAGGGCGGCTTTGAGGTTGTGGAATTCTTCTTCTGCGGAGGTCGGTCTGAGTGCTGCCATGAAATCAATGAACTCGACGTCGAAGTTGACAAAACAACCGTCTGGCAAATGAAGATTTTTTGTTGCAGCTTGCTCAATGAAACGCTGTAGTCCGCTATTTGTGTTCTGTATTTTAAATAATGCTTGAGGGCGGTTTAGAAAAGAACGATGATTTCCAATGAAGTCAATAACAGTTAGGTGTGTTTTGTCGGGATGGTGACGCAGGCCCCGGCCAAGTTGTTGTAAGAACAAAGTTGGTGATTCCGTTGGCCGCAGCATCATTATGGTGTCTATTGCCGGAATGTCGACTCCTTCGTTGAATAAGTCGACGGAACAAATAACCTGAACCTCTCCCTTCTCAATTTTTTCTATGGCTTCACTACGATACGTCTCGGATGTGGAGTGTACCGATACCGCAATCGCTCCATTTTGGTTGAATTGTCTGGCCATAAAGTCAGCGTGAGCCTTTGAGGCACAAAAAGCAAGGGTGCGTTGCCCGGCCTTTTCTTTCCATTCGTGTATGTTGTGCTTGGCGCGTGCGCGGGTGGCTAGGCTTTTAGTTAGCTCCTTGTCATCGAATTTCCCGCTTCGCCAGGGGATCTTAGTGTATTCTACGTGTTCGTCATGAATGCCAAAGTAATGGAAAGGGCAAAGATGTTGGTTGCGGATGCCGTGGAACAAGTCAAAAGTGTAAACGAGATTGTTGTCACAAAGGCTGAGTATATCGGAGTGGTCAGAGCGTTCAGGAGTTGCGGTTAAGCCGAGTAAAAAATTCGGTTGAAAGTATTGTAGTGCGCGACGATATGATGAGGCGGTGGCGTGGTGAAATTCATCAACCACGATATAGTCAAAGTGTCCCGGTTTGAATGTCTGGAGGTTCTTTTCTCTGTGCAAGGTTTGGATGGAGGCGAAAATTATTTTCTTTTCTGTGTCTCGCTGGTTGGATCTGTAACGCCCAATGTGTGTGCTTGGAAAAACTCTTTGAAAAGACGATTCAGCTTGTAGGAGTATCTCCTCGCGATGGGCAATAAACAGGATCCGCTCAGCGCTGCTTTGAGCGGCATCAAACGCTGCTAAGTAGGTTTTTCCTAATCCTGTCGCCATCACCACGAGGCCACGTTTGTAGCCTGCTTTACGTGATTCGTTGAGAGCGATTAGCGCTTCCTGCTGGGGTTGGTTGGGGGTGGGCGGAGGTGGTGTGGGCTCGTAGTCATCAGTGATGCCGGGAATTAGCAGTGTGGTGCGGCGGTGTTCATATTCATCGATCCAGTTATGATCCAGCTCTCTGGAATGCTCATCCTGAAAAAGCTCGAAAAAAGCTTGGCGAATTTCGTTTAATCTAAGCTGGTTGGTGTTGCTTTCTGAGCCTTGAACAATTCGGTAGTTCCACTCAATCCCTCGTGTTAGAGCTTGGGCGCTAATATTACTGGAGCCGATGAAGGCTTCGCCTTCGGTCCCTGATGCGCGGGTAAAAATATAAGCCTTGAGGTGAAAACTACGCTTATTTGTTTCGTAAACACGAATGTTTGCGCCGCGCTCTTGGAGAAGAAGGAGTTGGCGGAGGGCGCGTGGATCTGTGATGCCCAGGTAGTCACTTGTGAGAATGCGGATCTGTGCTGGGCGAGCTCCGTCGCAGCGTTCTGCTAAGGAATCGAATATAAGGTCGAGTCCGCTTGCATTGATGAAAGCAACTGCAAGCTCGATCTCTTCCGCTCCGCGGATAGAGGCAAGCAGGAGAGGGAGCAGGGGTGCAGAATCGCCTCCACTGATCAGGCAGTCGTAGGATGTTGCGCTAAGAGCCATGACTTGATCTTTCGCTCACCAGCTGTCGTCTTGTCGGAAAAGAGTTTAGCATAGTCATGTGGAGGTCAGAAAAGATGAAGTTGTCCTATAAATCAAAGGGCTAGCCTGGCTTGTGTTTGGATTTGACATTTGTGGAGCCCCGCCACTCGAAGATTTCTCGCGCGGCCTCGTCGATCGAGTTCTTTGGTTATGTCTCTGATTTTTTGAGAAAGGTTTGTTGTATGTCTTCTGATGTTGAGTTAGGTATTCGTTGGTATGATGAACGTGCTTCCGATATCGCGGAGCAGTATTGTCGTGTTGGTTTTGCTGACGTTCACGGCTGGTTGATGGAGTGGCTTCCACCTGTAGAGTCAAGTCCGTTGGTGCTGGACGTGGGTTCTGGTTCAGGCCGTGACGCGGCTTGGTTCGCTGAGAGAGGGTACAGGGTTGTCGCTGTTGAGCCGGCATCGGCACTGCGCGATGAGGCGCGTCGTCTTCATCCGAGCCCGTGTATTACCTGGTTGGACGATAAGTTACCTGAACTGGGTGCCGTTGGGGAAATGGGAACAGCCTTTGATTTGATTTTGCTAAGTGCGGTGTGGATGCATGTTCCTAAGGCTCAGCGCAGCACTGCTTTTCGTCGATTAAGGTTACTGCTTAGCCCTGGGGGGTTGATGGCGGTTACTTTGAGGCTCGGTCCACCAGATGTCGAGCGTGGTATGCATGCTGTGAGCGTCCAAGAGATACGGTTCTTGGCGGGTTTGTTCGGTGCCGACGTTGAGCATGTTGGCTACAGTCCGGATGCTCTTGGGCGAAGCGAGGTGTCGTGGGCAGAGGTGCTTATCAGGGGGTAGTGGGGAGTGCGCTCGTCCGTCAACCCTCTGCTATCCTGGGCTCCAGTCGCCCTAGAAGCAGCCTTCGGTTGAGCGGGTGAGGGGCAGCGCTATTGGTTAGGCGGAACAGGAGCGAGGTGTGCGATTGCTATTGAGTCTGTTGGCAGCTGTGGGGCTGGTCTATGTGACCTTTGGCGCGCTGCTCTTCGTCACGCAAGAAAACCTGGTCCACCTGCCGCAAATGCCGACGCGGGAGTTGCAGGCTTCGCCGACCGATCGTGGCTGGGAGTACCGGGAGCTCGCCATCGCCAGCAGCGACGAGATCACGCTCCACGGCTGGCATATCACTGCCGACCAGCCGCGCGGTATTGTGCTCTTTTTTCACGGCAACGCCGGCAACATCTCGCACCGCTTGGATACCATCGAGATCTTGCGCGATTTGGACCTCGATGTGGTGATCTTCGACTACCGCGGTTATGGGCGCAGTGAGGGGCGGGCGCGTGAAAAGGGGCTCCACCAGGACGCCCAGGCGGTGGCCCGCTGGGTGCGTGAGGAGTTGGGTGTGCCGCAGGAGCGGACGGTCTTTCACGGACGCTCCCTCGGTGCTGCCTTGGCTGCGAGTGCAGCGCGTCACGTTGCGCCGGAGGCGCTGATCTTGGAATCGGCGTTTGTCTCCGCTGAGGCAGTCGCGCGTGATCTCTATTGGATCTATCCAGCGCGGTGGTTGACTCGCCTAGAGTATGCGACGATCGACTACTTGCAGGAGGTTGAGGCGCCGACTCTGATCATCCACAGCCCCGATGATGAGATTATTCCTTACCGTCACGCCGAGGGGCTGATGGCAGCCGCTCCTGAAGGGTCAGAGTGGCTGCGCATCCGCGGCGGCCACAACACGGGATTTCTCGAAAGTGGCAGAGACTATCGGGAGGGGCTGCGGCGCTTTCTCGAGCAGCACATCGCCAGCGACGATTAGCCGCTATGTGATTGCCGCCGCCGCGTCTGCGGCACCAGTGTATCACCGTCGCACCGGTGTATCACCGTCGTTGTCTTGGTTGCGTCGCCGCCCCCTCTTGACCCGATACATCTCGGCATCGGCCTTTTTAATCAGTTCTTCGGCAGTGGCGCCGTCATCAGGGTAGATGCTGAGGCCGATACTAGGCGTGGAAGAGAGGGTCAGATCGTTGATGACAAAGGGCTCGGAGAGGGCCGCTTGCAATTTGGTGGCTACCGGCACGCCCTCCTGTGGCTGGTTGATCTGGGTGGCTACCGCAATAAACTCATCACCGCCGAGGCGAGCGGCGAGATCGCTGGCCCGTAGATTTTCGCGCAGCCGCTCAGCGACCTGAATCAAGAGTTGATCGCCGACTTGGTGGCCGTAGGTGTCGTTGATCGCCTTGAAGCGGTCCATGTCGATGAAGAGTACCGCTAACTGGCGGCCCTCGCGCGCTGACATGGCAATGGCCTGTGTCAACCGGTCTTGCAGGCTGTGGCGGTTGGGGAGGTTGGTCAGTGGATCGTGGTGGGCGAGGTGGTGGAGTCGTGCCTCGGCGTGGCGCCGCTCCTCGATCTCCACCTGCAAACGGGCGTTGGCCTCGCGCAGTTCCTGTGTGCGCTCCTCGACCCGTGCCTCAAGCGCCGCTCGGGCGTTGTTCAGGCGCTCGGCCATGGCGTTAAAGGCTTGGGCAAATTGACGGATTTCGCGGGGGCCTGCAGGGTCGGCCCGCTGCTGGTAGTCGCCGGCTTTAATGGCGTCGGTGACCGCCTTTAAGCGGTGCATTGGCAGCACCAGGCTGCGCCCGAAGGCGATGCCCGTTAGCGCCGTGACCACTAAAATGGCAGCTAAGAGAGCAAAGGTCAGTTGCCGTAGCTGGGTAACAGGGGCGAGGGCCTCCGCGGCGTCCATTTTGACGACCATCCCCCAGCGCAGCGTCGGGATGTAGCGCCAAGCGGCGACCACCTCTTGGCCGACGTAGTCGTAGGTGACGCCCTGCCCGGCGTTGCCAGACAGCGCCTGCTGCATCGGCGGTGGCATCTCGGCAAACGGAATACGGCGTTGGTAAACCGCATCCGGGGCACGGCGCAGTGGCACCATATAGCGCCCGACGCCGCCATCGAGTCTTGCCATGACGATCTCGCCGCTGCCCCCCAAACCGGTGCGATCGGTGATAATCGGGTCAAGCAGTGAGAGCGCGAGCTGGACGGCTACTGAGCCCAAAAAACGTCCCTCAGCCACCACCGGTGCGACCAAAAAGGCGGCGATGTCGTCGCCCGAGGGCGGGTAAGGGTCAAAATTGGTTAAATTGATGGTCAAAAAATCTCGCGCATGGCGAAACCCGCTCGCCAGTTGAGTCCCACGGTACGGTCCCGACAGCAGGTTGGTGTATAGATCGCTCTCTTGTTTGATGCTGAAGACCACTGTGCCGGCGGCATCGATGAGTAGGACATCGTAGTAGCCGGTCTGCTCCATGAAGGTTTCGAGAAAGCCCTCTAGCTTAGAGGGGTCTAGCGTAGATGTGTCTGGCTCTGTAGCGTCTGGCTCTGTCGCGCCTAACTCAACGCCCTCCCTTGCGACGGCGGTTAGCGTGTCGCGCGAGCCGTCTTCGATGGCACTTCGCACCAGCACCGATTGGCTCAATAGCAGCGTATCGGTCAAGCGCTCGTGTAGATAGCTATCGATTTTGCGGGCGTTATGATTAGCTAGCGTGCTCATCGACGTGACTACGGTCTCGGTCAGTGAGCGCTCATAGGCGGCAAGCATGTAGTGGGTCAGCAGCAGCACAGGTAGCACGACCAGGGTCCCAAAGCCGACCAGGAGCCGACCACTGATGCCACTAAGCAAGCGTTTCACGGGGTGCTGCCCTGCTGCAACTCGTATGCGATCTCTTGCGCGATCCGCTGCCAGGTGGCGACCGAGCGATAGCTTGGAAAGGGTGCTGGGCGGATCGGCTGCTCCATGGCCGCGACGATCTCAAACTGGCCATCTTCCTGTGCCTGGCCGATGTAGAACGTCCGCCACTGGTGGCGAGTCGCAGGATCGATCGTCACGATGCCCGAGGGTGCGCGCCGACTCTGCAGCATCAGGCTGTGGTTGACCCGCGCCGGTTGGGCAGAGCCGGCTGCGGCGACCGCTTGGGCCCACAGGTGAACGTTGGTGTAGGCGCTCTCCATCGGAGAACTGATCGGCCGATCAGCCCCGAAACGGCGCTGGAAGCGCTCGACAAATTCGCGGTTGAGCGGTGTATCGAGCGACTGAAAGTAGCCCCAGACCGCGTAGTGTCGCGGGTGGTGCACTGCTTCCATAGCGGTGAGGTCGGACTCGGAGACGCTAAAGGAGAGCAGCGGCAGGTCGCTGAAGCCGGCAGCGTGGAGGGCGTCTAAGAGGTAGAGGTTGCTGATGCCGTTGACGGTGTTGATGATGAAGTCGGGGCGCAGCCGTTCCAGGTCTTCGATCACCGCCTCCATACGGTCGTGCCCGAGCGGAACATAGCGCTCTCCGACGACCTCAGCTGCTTCGGCACGAACCAGGTCGCGGATAATGAAGTGCGCGGTGCGCGGAAAGATATAATCGGAGCCGATTAGGTAGACACGGTGGCCCCAGCGCTCCAGCGCCCAGCGCGTGCCCGGGATGATCTGTTGATTGGGGGCGTGGCCGCCGTAGATGATGTGGGGCGATTGCTCAAGTCCTTCGTACTGCAGTGCATAGAAGAGCAGGTGGTGGTGGCGCTCGACGACCGGTTTGACCGCTTGCCGGCAGGCCGATGTCCAGCACGCAAAGAGGGCGGCAATCTGCCCGTCGACAATCAACCGCTCTGCCTCCGCGGCGGTGTGTTGTGGGTCGGAGCGACCGTCGACGGTCATCAGCTCAACGGGGCGTCCGAGCAACCCGCCAGCGCTGTTGATCTCCTCTACTGCCAAGGTAACGGCTTGGATCAGCGGGGCCTCGCTGACTGCCATGTTGCCGGTCAGCGAATAGATTACACCGATCGGGATCGGCTCTGTCTTGCGCTCTTCTCCGGTGTGGAGCACTCCGACCATCACCGCACCGAGGCCGATTGCGAGAACAGCAGCGATGCCGACCAATGCCCATCTGCCGTGGGTAAGCCGACCTACGGCGTTTAGTGTCTTTATCGGCATCTTCTTACAGTGGTTTCAGTGGATTCGCTTTCTCGAATGGCATCTCGCTGCCGCTGATGAGTCGTTATGAGCTGCCTTGGTAGTAATTCGCTAGGACGGCGAGCGGATCGGGAGGTTCGCCGATCCGGTAGAGCTGGTGGACGCCAGCGGTGTCGCGCAGCTCGTAATGGCCTGGGTGTTCTCTGCATACGGCTTCGAGTCGTTCCATAAGGCTGCTTTCACTCAGACGGAAGACGGCCCCTGGCGAGGCTTTGCCGTCATCGCCGTAGAGGAGGGCGCGGACGGGAAGGGCTGGCTGTTCCGGCTCAGCGGCAAAGCGTTGGGCGAGAGCGAAGTGCAGTGCGACGCTCGGTAGCAGGGGGCGGGCGGTGCGTAGGCTGCGATAGCCGAACTCCGGGTCGGGTTCAATCAGCCCGAGGTTGGCTAAGGGCGAGTCGAGGTGCTCGTCGGTGCGCCCCGGGACGGTGGCGTACATGCGTAAAAGCACCGAGACATCTGATTCAAGGGTTTTTAATGAGCGCCCTGCCTGCTGCAGATCGTCCGCAACGAATATGCGTAACCCCTCAAGCAGCTCCTTTTCACGAAAGTGGGGGGTCGAGAATCGGTTGAAGAACCAGAAGAACCCCGTTGCTTGCGTAGCGTTTGCGGCGATCAGCCAGTGGAGAATCCACAGTGTGGCGTCGTCCTCTAGGTAGGGGTCGCTGGTTAAGTCTACGCCCGCGCTATCGTCTTGGTTGTCCTCTTGGTTGTCCTCTTGGCTGTGGCCAACCCCTTGGTGGAGTCTAAGCCCCTCGCCGAAGAGGATCTTTCCGAGTTCGTTTGGTCGAAGCTCGTTAGCGTTGCTGTCACTAGAGCCCACAACACCGGTGGCGATCAGCCAGTAGCGAATGGCGTTGACCATATTGCGGCCAACGCCGAGCCTCACCATCGCCTCCTCTGGCTGCAGGAAAATGGCGGGGTCCTTCGCTACCGCCGTGTACCCCTTCGGCAGCCAGCCGTAGCGCAGCGGGAAGGTCTCGTGACGGCCGAAGCTGGTTGAACGGAGGTTTAGCTGCATCGGTTGCGGGCTACCTGACGCGATTTCTGCTCGCCCAAACCGAATAATGATAACAAGGTCGTCCTGTGCAATCAATTTTTCCCTGCCAGGCGCCATGTCGGTGCTGGAAGATGGCAAGATTTTCCTTTTCGCCAATCTTGTTAGCCAGACGGTCTTTGAGAGCGCCATGCAGGCTCAGCTTGACGATGGTGGTGACGACTTTGAGTTCGACGCTGACGCTGGGTTCACTTTCTTCGGTACCGAGGACAACGGTACCGAGGACAACGGCACCGAGGCCAACGGCACCGAGGCCAACGGCACCGAGGCCAACGGCAACGAAGGCGGTGCAGAAGACGCGCCGTCCGTCGGGGATGCAATCGAACTCATCAGTGCGGGTGGTACATTTGTGTTCGACTCTAACGGTGACGCCGGTTAACATCTAGCCCGAGCGCACTCTGCTAGGCCCGTTTACGGGCATCTCTTCTAGGCAGAGTGGCCGGAGAGGAAGTTTGGAAGGCCCTTATCCCCTACAGGGGGATGGGGCCTCCTCATTTAGCCCCGCAGAGAGACGAAGAGCGCTTTAGGGGGGCTGTCTGTTTAAGCTCCGGGTCAATGCGGGTCAACACTCTTCAGCACAGATCAACCCGCCTGATTCTGTCCCGTCCAATCGAACTCCAATTGCAGTGGTTCCGCGGCAGCGGCTTGCTCGGCTTGCTCTTCACTGATCAGCCCCGAGACGCGCACACCGAGCAGTCTCAAACGCTGCTCCAGCGGGACGCGCTTTAGGCACTCACCGGCGGTGCGGCGGATATGCTGAGGGTCACGGGTCGGCTGGGCAATCGAAAGATCGCGCGTTAGCGTGCGAAAGTCGGCATAGCGCAGCTTGATCCCGATGGTCCGTCCGCGGACCCCCTTGCGGCACAGATCGCCGGCAACGCGTTCGCAGAGGGCGGTGAAGATTTGCGAGAGTTCGGCTCGATCGTGGCGGGCGTGCAGATCGCGTTCGAAAGTGGTTTCGCGGCTGACCGACTTCGGGGCACTGCGCGTCGTCATTACGGGACGATCGTCGATACCGTGAGCGGCCCGGTGCAGGAAGTTTCCAAACGAGGCGCCGAACTCCTCAATCAGCCACCCGGGCGTGCAAGCGGCTAAATCGCCAATACTGTGCACTCCGAGCGTCTGTAGGCGGGCCGTGGTGCGCGGCCCGATGCCGTTGATCTTACCGACCGGCAGTGGCCAGATGCGGGAAGGGATATCGCAACGCTGCAGCACAGTGAGACCGTCGGGTTTATCCAGGTCGGAACAGAGCTTAGAGAGCCGTTTATTGGGGCTGATGCCAATCGAAGCGATCAGCCCGGTGGCGTCGGTGACGGCGGCCTTGATGCGTTGCCCTAGGGCTACGCTCTCCCCCGGTAGCCCCGTCAGGTCGATGTAGATCTCGTCGATGCCTAGGGAGACACTGATTTATTCCGGCCCTGCCGTTCCGCTGTCGGTCCGGAGTTGAGATAATACGGCTCTGGCCCACAACCGAGAGTGCGCCCCCGATGCAATCGAGCTTCTCTGATCTGGAATATGCCGC
>NZ_NRRN01000034.1 GCF_016583625.1 Halorhodospira abdelmalekii
GTGGAACGGCCCCACCACATCCGGTGGAATCGCCCCCCCACTTCCGGTGGAACAGCACACCCGCTTCGCGTGGAATCGGCACCCCACTTCCCGTGGAATGCACCCCCCACTTGAGGACTATTCCATATCGGTGCAGGGTCTATGATAGCGCTCTATTGCGCCGCTTGCCCAGATCAATGTCCCCCCAGGGGGGGGTCTTTCCAGGGGATATGATGCGTTTCCTTGCTGCGGTATAGGAGCACGAACACCACCTGCGTTTCTTGCTATGCCCTGGCCACACCTAGCCACACCCTGGCCTCAGTGGCTCTATATGGTGCCTCTTCCCGCATTGATTCCCCGCCGTGCACTGCGCGAGGCCTCAGATGCCCGGGCGCTGGTCCGCGCCTACGGCAACTGGACGGCTAACAGCTACGGCGGCGGTCGTTTCGACATGGTCTTCGTGCGCGATCGCGAGTTCACCGAGGGTGTGACAGAGTTTGACGGCCTAAGTTACGACTTGACAGACAGGCAGCCACAGCTGCGCCTGTAGTTTTCGGGGTCCCTGGCGAAAGTTGGATGCGAAGAGAAGGTCTGGCCACTTCGGTCCCAAATTCGTCGGCGTAGGCTTCCGCAGAGCGAACGGTTGCAGTGCCAGGAATCTACTGATCGGTTGAGGCTGGGCTGGCGGCGCCAAGCGTGCGTGATAGTTCCGTTGGTCGATCAGTTGGCGCCCCGCAGTGCGCAATATTTTATCGGTACCGATCAAAAGCTGCCCAGGCGAGCCGATCAAAACGTTTCCGCCATTTTAGGCAGTTCCCTCATCTTCATGATTTACAAAGGGGGAAATCCTATGCCCAAAAGTGGTACGAGGATTGCAATGGGCGTACGGACAGGATTTGACTGATATCAAAAACAACCGTTATCCACGCAATAAGCGTACAAGGAGTATGTCTATTGTCTAAGCACTTGATGAACAGGTGGCGTAACTCCTCGCTGCTTCTGCCCCTAGCGCTTGTTGGTGTGTTGGTGAGCGGTCCGGTGCAGATCGGCGCTGTAGCGGCGGAGGAGGAGCCTGCTGGAGTCGATGTCGAGGCCCTGATTGACGAAGTGCGTGCGATTTCGCCGGTGATCGCGGAGCGACGCATGCAGGATCTGCGGATCCACATCGAGCGCGTCGAGGAGACGGCGCACGCCGTTGCCTCGGATCCACGGACACCGGCTGGGCGTGCCAAGGAGGGCGAGCAGTTCTGCTATGCATGTCACGGCCAGGACTTTGAACACTTCTTTAACGTTGGTGATGACATCTCGACATCGCAAGCGAACGAGGTCTGCATGGAGTGTCATCGGGGCGGTGAGCGCATGCACTGGTACGGGGGGGCGCATGAGTTTCAGGATATGGCGTGCATCGACTGCCACAACGCCCACAGCAACAATAAACGGTTGCTACGGGCTGAAGACCAGCTGACGCTTTGCAGCAATTGCCACCAAGAGCGGCGCGTCGATTTTCATCGCCCGCACCACCATCCGGTTCGTGAAGGCCAGATCGAGTGTACCGATTGCCACAATCCGCACGGCGAGATGGGGCGTGCGCAGCTGCGCAGCGGTGGGGTGAACGAGACCTGCTATCAGTGCCACGCTGAGTATCGCGGACCCTTTCTATGGGAGCATCAGCCGGTTCGTGAGGATTGCACCCTCTGCCACAACCCGCACGGCTCGGTTCACCCCGGCATGTTAGAGGCGCGGACGGCTCAGGTCTGTCAGTCGTGCCACCTGACTTCGACTGCGCATCCTGGCGATCTACTCACTCGCCACCCGGGCGGATCGCAAGGGGAGTTCATGCTGCGTGGACAGAGCTGCCTCAACTGCCATTCGCAGGTGCACGGATCAAACCACCCGGGCGGGGCGCTCTTTCAGCGCTAATTGAGCGCAAATTGGCTGATTCGGCGGAATAGAGCCGATAGGGGATGGAGATGAGTCGAAGACGTAAGATTCGTTACACCGGGAGTACGGTGACGGCGATTTCGGTTGTAGCCCTGCAGGCGGCGGCCTCCGCCGGGTCTCCCGAAGGGACGGCGGTCTTTGTGGGGCCCGCTGAGTCGAGTGTTCGCGCCGGGATGGGCTACCTCAGCGAAGATAACCACCACGTGCATCGCTACACCGGCCCGGTTGATGAAGGTTTTTCCCCGTATTGGAACTCGATCTGCGCTACCGCGGCGAGGACGACGAGGATGCGCGCTATGGTCGATTGTCGGGCCGCGACCTGGGGATTGAATCGCGCAATCTGCAGGGCCGCTACGGGGTGCAAGGCCGCTATGGGCTCTCGATTGAGTACGACCAGCGTCCCCGCTTTTACGGGCACGATCTGCGCGGCCCTCATTGGCAGCCCGATAAGGATCGACTGGTGCTGCCCGACGGCGGGCGGACCGAAGATCTCGATGATTGGAGTCGGACGTGGGATCTAAGCACCGAGCGCCGGCGTTTGAGCGTTGGGGGGCAGCGGCACCTCGATGAGGATTGGAAGGTCAGCGCTGCCTTCAGTCGTGAGGAGAAGGAGGGGAATCGGCCGCTCGGTTACGGTACGTGGTGGCAACCGAGTGCGGTGCAACTGCCGGCCTCGGTCAATCACCGTACCGATCAGTTCGATCTGACAGCCGATTATGCCAACAGTGAGTTGCAGGCTCAATTTGGTTACCACCTCTCGCAGTTTTCTCAACTTGAAGGCGATCACTTTGAGTTTGATGATCCCTTTTCTGTTCCAGGTTTCGAGCGCTGGCAAGATGCCAGTGCTCAGAAAGTTTCACAGCCGCCGGATAATAGCTACCATCGGCTCCACGCCTCTGTAGCCTATCAACTTCAGAGGGCGACTCGGTTCCACGCTCAGGTCGATCTCGGCCGTGCACAACAAGATGAGCGCTACATCAACGACCCGGGGTTTGCTGATGAGCTTGCCGATCTAAGTCGTTCCCTCGGCGGACAAATCGATACGACTCGAATCAGTCTCCGGGGTACCCACCGTTTCACCCCGCGCTTTCAAGTCCGGGGCGGGTATCGATACGAAGATCATGACAATGGGACCTCTGTCGAGGAGGTCGGCGACTACATTTCGCGCGTCCATTCTTGGACGAAGCACGCCTTTGATGTCGATGGTGATATCCGTTTGCCTGGGCGCAACAATCTCTTGCTTGGTTACGAGTTCAGCGAAATAGATCGCGAACACGCCGATGATAAAACCTATAATTACGCGGTTAATGCCCGCCTACGCAGTCAGGTGACAGACGATTTGAGTGGCAGCCTCTATACTCGGATATTGGCTCGCAGCGGAGCCAACTATTCGGGTCCGGGGCTGAGCGATAACATTCAGGCCACTCGACTCTACCATCTGGCTGATCTGACCCGGTGGGAAGTCGGTACGGTGGTTAGCTACTCAGTAGCACCCGAGCTCGCATTGGGAGCAGAGATCACCCTCGCTGAAGAGGATTACAGCGAATCGGAACTAGGGTTGCTGGCCTCTAAAATTAACTCATATACGCTCACCTTTGATTATTTCCCTGCTGAGGTCTTCTCAGGGTACGCCTTCGTTACGCTCGAAGATCGTGAGCGTGAACAAGGGGGAGAGCAGAGGGCGCTGGATCAGGAGGAGAGAACTTGGACGATCGGTGCGGGGGCGAACTCAGTCTTAACCGAAGAGCAAAGGCTCACTTTGGGTTTGGAGCTGGCTTATATGGATTCGGGGACCGATATAAAAGTCTCTCCGGATTCCGGAGGTGCGGGTTATCCCTCTCTGAACGTCACGATGACTCAACTGAAGCTGTCGAGCGATTACGAAGTGAGTGACGCCCTGACAGTCGGCTTTACCTATTTCGTGCAGCGGTTTAGTGAAGACGACTGGTCTCGGGTCGCTCCGGGGCTTGACGGCGGGTTGATCTATCTCGGCGGCGATGAACGCAACTATACAGCCCACATGGGCATCGCTTCGGTGAGCTATCGGTTTTGATTTTGGGTGAACAAAGACCCGATGTGGGAGTGGATAATGACTAGAAGAGCATTTAGAAAATACGACGCTTGGTGGCGGTGGAGTGGTTCGCTGATTCTGATGGTTGTATTGGCGGCGGCGCTCGCCGGCTGTGATGGCGACGATGGCAGTGCCGGGCCGCCTGGGGCGCAGGGTCCGAGTGGTGAGACGGGCGCACCGGGGCCGCGTGGTCCGAGTGCCGCCGATTTTGGGCCGTTGCGGATAGAGATCGAGCGGGCTCGGGTGGAAGAGGGTGAGTTGTTCATCGAATTCTTTGCCGGCGACGCCCAGGGGCGCCCCTACGAGCACCTGCAGGATGGCGATATCGGGGCGACCTTTGCCAAGCTGGCGCCGCGCTCCCGCGATGAGTACGGGTACGATTGGCAGAACTATATCGTTGCCACTGAGCGGCGCGGTGCTCCCGGCCTCTACGGCGATGCCTTTACTGCCGAGCAGGAAGGGGCGGCGCTGGCTCATCAAGGGCGAGGGGAGTACACGCTTTCGTACCGTCTCTTTGAGAATAACGCTGGCAGTTGGAGTGTGACCTACAGCGGGGCCGATTTGAGTGGAATTTATCAGCGCATTGCCGGGGGCGCAGTCGATGGCAGCGATCTCTTCTGGTGGAATGACGGCACCGCTTTGCCCCAAGGTGTGGCGCTCGAAGATGATCGTGTTACGATCACCTTCGATGAAACGTTGACCCACCGGGTGGCTCTGGAACTGCGTGAGGCCTCGCTGCGAGGGACCAACGCAACCTTCGACTTCATTCCCGCCAATGGTGGGCAGGCCATTGATCCGGCCTCTGATCGCAGCCGCAATATTGTTGCTAACGCCAGTTGCAATAGCTGTCACGACCGAGTCGAGCGGCACGGTGGGATCCGCGTCAGTGTTGATAACTGCGTGACTTGTCATAACCCGGGGACCGTCAATGCCGATGGCCGCAGCCCGGATTTCAAGCAGTTGGTCCATAGGATCCACAGCGGTGCGAACTTGCCGAGCGTAGCAGAGTTCGGCGATCAGACCGATTTGAATGCGGGGTGGCTGTCGCTGCGCTTTCCGCAGGGGATCGCCGATGATCACAGCGGCATCGACAACTGCGTGAAGTGCCACCAGGGGCAGTCGAGTTACGACGCCTTGGTTGACTTGGCTGGCGGCGATCACGACATCGTCGATGGTCTGCAGTTGGCGCCGGTGACTCACGATGGCGACCTGTGGCGCGTCCCGAGCGTCGAGGCGTGCAGTTCGTGTCACGACGACCGCTACTGGTGGGAAGGCGATGCCAGCATTGAGGACAGCCTGGCTGCAGTGAACGCGATCAACACGGCCGCATGGGGCGATTTCCGTAGGCCTCACAACCCGGGTGGTGGTCCGCAGTCGACCGGGGTCTGGAGTGGCTGTGCTACGGCGTGTCACCAGGTCGATGGCATCACCAACGACCCACTGGCCAATCTAGGGACGGGATTTGGGCCGCAAGAGCGGCGCGATGTCCTCTCGGCCCACCTGATGCTAACCCGCACCATGGTGCGCTCGGAGATGCTCAAGCCGGAGTTCGACGCGCTCGATTTTAATCCGAGCACCGGGGTCTTTAGCTTCGACTTCCGCATTCAGGATGGTGCGAATGGCTCCCATCTGACACTGACGACCGATTCAGATCAATTATCAGGGAATCCGATCAGCTTCTTGATTGGTTGGATTGAGGAGGGCTACGCCGACTATACCCACAGCGTTGGCCGTGACGGTGGCCCGATTGTTGCCGCACCGGAGTGGGACGAGATGACGCCGCGCGGCGATGGCTGGTACGAAGTCGAGGTCGACATCGGTGATGCCGTTGCCGATCTCAACGCCTTCACCTTGGCGGTCGCTACGCAGGGTACGGCCCGCGGCAGTGCCTGGAGTAATGAGCCGGCCAATCAGTACCCGCAGAATGCAATCGCCTATCACTCGGTTAATGGCGCTCGGTTGGCTGAACGGCGTGAGGTGGTCGACTTTGGCCAGAGCTGCCGCAGCTGTCACCAGCGGCTCGGTCAGCACGGTGGCAATAATCGCAACGATCCGGTGACCTGCACCATGTGCCACACCCCGAACCGGACCGATGTGACCTACTTCACCGGTGGCCCGCCGAGTTGGCAGAATCCGCGTCTCGGCAATCTAGGTGTGCACGATAACAAGTACGAGGAGTCGATCGACTTTAAGCGGATGATCCACATCATCCACGCTTCGGCTAAGCGCGAGCAGGGGGTGCAGATTCGTGAAGTGGTCTACGGCGGTGAGTTGGCAGGCCACACCCACGAGTCGTACTGGCCAGCGGCAGAGGGCAACTGTCAGCAGTGCCATACTGGAGAGAGTTATGCGCTCCCGCTGGCCGAAGGGGTCATCGGCTCGAGCCTCTTTACCTTTAACTGGGACCACCACCAAATCGGCAACGTCGGCGAGGGCGACTTCCTCACCGACAACCAGACGGCGAATCTGGAGCGGCATCGCAAGATGAGCCCCACCGTCTCGGCCTGCTCCTCATGCCACGACAGTGCCAGTGCGGAGCGGCATATGGCCAGTATGGGTGGGTCGCAGGTCGATGTGCACCGGTTTGGCTATAACGATCCAGCCTGGTCGAGAATCGATCTAGGTCGGCTGGATGCGCAACGCGAGACGTGTGTCACGTGCCACGGCCCTGGCCGCAGTGCCGACGTCGCGAAGGTGCACAACTTGGCCGCGCAGTAATCTTGCGTTAATAAGCTCGGGCCAATAAGCCTGAGTGAATAAGCTTGGGCCAACCAGTCCAGGCAAGTGGAGTGAGCCGTTGTTAGCCTCCCCGCCCTAACAGGGCGGGGCTTTTTTTTGGAAAGTCGAGATCTTCGCGATCCTACGAACTCACCGATAGAGCCGGCGCACGCCGCGAGCTATCCGTTCGATGGCGGTACGCCGGTGGAGTCGTGCGACCGCCGGTGGCATCGCCGCTTCGTGCTTCCAGCCGTGGCGGGCCCAAGCGTTCCAGTCTTGTTGCGCGGCCCAGCGCCAGAGTGGTCCGGGGGGGCGCTCCGACGGGCGCAGGAAGGCGGTGCCGAAGTCGATGACGTAGATCTGCTGTTCGGCGGTCAGAATGAGGTTGGTACGCCGCTTGAGATCGGCATGTGCGATGCCGCGGCGGTGCATCGCTGCCACAGTCCGTCGGAACCCCTCCATGGCGGGGCAAGGTTGGTCCGAGAGCGGCGAAGGCTGCAGCAGGTAGCGCCGCAGCGGTTGCCCGGCAATGTAGCCGAGCACTAACCACTTACCGGCGTAGAGGCCGTAGCAGGGTGGAATGCCGGGTACACCGGTCAGGCGCTGGTAGATCCGATGCTCGCGGCGCAGCGACCACAGGGTCGTGGCGTAGCGCAGACCAGGGAGCGGCGCTTTGACGATCAGCGGCGGATCGTGCTCGGGAAAGAGTCGCACCCACGCTTGATTGCCGCCGCCCCGCGGCGGGGCGGTGGCGGCACTCTCACTGGTTGCAATGAGTTCGGCGATGGTTGCAGCCGTAAGGGAAGTCGATGTCATCGTGAGGCGGTACGCTTGGTTGCTTGGTTGCTTGGTTGCTTGGTTGCTTGGTTGCTTTTCTGGTTAAAGGCCGAGTGGGTGAGGGGTCTTGGGCAGGGTCAAGCTGCCGGTGAGTAGGGTTGCACCGATAGCGAGAATCAGCAAGCCGCCGCACAGCGCCAGGGTGTGCGCCGCCAGCTGCAGTCGGTGGCTTGGTGGTCCGGTGTATCGAGCCATGTGGTGGCGGGCGAGCACTGCTAAGGTGGCTAAGGTGGCGACGGTTAGGCCGGTGCCGATCGACATCGCCAATACGGCGACGACTCCAGCGCTCCAGATGCCGAGCAAGTGGGCGACGACCAGTACCAGGATGGCCCCGGCACAAGGGCGAGCGCCCACGGCGGCTACGGTTGCCACCATTGCCCAGCGACTGTCGCCGTGGGTCGCTTGCTGGGGATCGATGTGGTGGTGGTGATGGGCCGCAGCGTGACCACAGCCGCAGCTCGTCGCGTTCTCCGAAGCGGATGTCGTTGTACGTCGCCGGTGGGTTTGCCACAGGGCGCGCAGTGCTCGACTACACAGCCACAGCCCGAGCAGGGAGACGAGGGCAAAGCTAAGCTGCTCCAGCAGCGCAGTTTGCCCTAATGCGTCGCGTGCCGCCCGTCCTGCCACAAAGAGCACGACACTGACCGCCACGACGGCAGTGATGCCCTGGAGCAGTGCCGCGGCGAACGACATGGTTAAGCCGCGGCGGAGGTTTTGGCGATGGGTTAGCAGATAGGTGGTGATGACCGCCTTACCGTGTCCAGGGCCGACAGCGTGGAAGACGCCATAGAGAAAGCTGATCGTAATCAGGGCGATAGCACTGCTCAGTGAGGGTGCCTCACGCAGCGTTTCAATGCCTTCGGCCAGCTGCCGGTGTAGCGCCCGTTGCTGCGCGATAACCCAGCTCAGTGCCTGCTGCCGACGCGAGGGCTCTCCTTCGCCGCTCGGTTCGAAGCGCACCGCGGCGCGCTCTGAATCGCCGCTTTCGGCCGCTTCCGGCTTACGCCCCTCCGGTTCTTTCGACTTCGCTTTTTTCTCTTTCGCGTCAGTCGGTTCGCCAGGCTGTGCCGGTGTCCCGTCGAGCAGCGGTGAGGCGGCGGCTGGTTCAGAGAGCGCAAAGGCGGCGCCTGCCGCCAGTCCGGTCGCCAGTCCGGTCGTGCCGACTGCACTCAAGCAGAGGATAAAGAACGCCTTGCAAGCGGTGAACCGGACTCGTTGACCTAACGTTCTCAGTGTTCTCAGCGATCCTGGTTTTCTCAGTGTCACTAGCGCTCGCATGTGATCTCGGCCCATTCTGCAAAGTGACGTCCGAGCTCCGTGCTGGGCTGTTCGTGTACATCGAGGGAGGCGGCGTAGGCGATCTTCGCCGGATCAGGTGAGGGAGAGCGGATGCGCAGATCGCAGTGTAAGCCGCTGCCCTGAAGACGAATCGAGTCGCTCTCGGCGTGGAGGATCTCGATGTAGTAGGTCGGATCGAAGACGGCGTAGCGTACCGGTGCCGTCTCCGGGTCGAGTGGCTCGGGCCATTCGAGTGCAAAACGCAGCTCAAGGCGGCGATCGCGCGGAATCAGTTGCGGGTCTTGTGCCTGCAGCGCCTCAATCTCCTGCCCGTTGTGCTCAATGCGTGTGAAGTAGCTGTGTCCGGAGATGTTATCGAGCAGCTGCTCGGCGGCACTCTGCAGCTGCGCTTCGCGGCTCTCACCGGCGGCATCGCGGGTGATGTCCTCCAGCCAGAGGGTGCTCATGAAGGGGTCCATGAGCCAGCGTTGCTGCATGGCCGTAATCTTGCCCTGCTCATCGAACTGGAGGCTGACGCGCAGATCGATCCAGGCGTGCGGGTGGGCGCTGCTTACCGTGGTGATGCCGGCCAACAGCGTACTCACCCCCCAGGCTGTGAGGAGAGTGAGGGCGCGACTGCGGCGCACAGCAACCGGCCGGGACTGCCTTCGCAGTGCGGGTCTCTTCGGCGACCCCTGCAGCGATCTGTGTAGCGGTTGGTACAGTGGCCTGTGCATTGGTCTGTGCCTTTGCAGCGGACGGTCCATGGTGCGCTCTCCCGTCGTGTCGATGCGTGCGTTACCGGAACGTGGCGTACAGCCCCCGTATTTATCCGTGGGGGAGCTCAAGGTATGGCTTCAAGGTGCGCCGCAGCGCTCTGTTCCGGTACGGGGGCAGCTACGCTCGGCGCTTCGCCGTGGAGGGCCAGCGGCAGAGGGAAAGGGGCGGTCACCCGTTGCAACTCTTGCTGTTGCGAGAGCAAGGCCTCTTGCTGCTCGATAAAGTAGGCGCGTTGACTGACCCCTTCGGCGAGGGCGCTCCAGTTGACGCGTTGCTCCTCCTCGAACAGTGCCGTATAGTTCTCGGCGCTCCACTCCAGGAAGGGCTCAGGGTTGAGCCGCCGCTGCAGGTGCCAGATCTCGTAGTGGAGGTGGGCGCCGGTGACGTTGCCAGTGGTGCCGCTATAGCCGATCACATCGCCCGCGCGGACAAACTCCCCCTCGCTGACATTGAAGCGACTCAGGTGGGCGTAGTGGGTCTGAAAGCCGTAGTCGTGGTCGAGAATGATCAACTTACCCAGGCCGCTGCCGTGATTGCGAGCAAAATGGACGACGCCGTCGGCCGGGGCGATGATCTCCTCGCCGTGTGGCGCGCGCAGATCGACTGCGGCATGGAAGAGGCGCTGTCCGGTGATCGGGTGCTCGCGCCAGCCGTAACCGCTGGTGATGCGCGATCGCTCTTGCAGCGGCCAACCATCGGGCAGGCTGCGGAGCATCAGTTCGCGTTCCAGCTCAGAGAGGCTTGCCGGGTCGATTTGCGCGCGTGCACCGCTGGCCGGGGCCGCTGCGGCTGTCGTCTCTGGCGGCGTGGCGGAGGCGCGCTGTTCGCTATTCAGTCCACGTGTACCGGCCCCAAACCCGACAAGTGATTCGATGTGGCCCAATTCGTAATCGATGCGCCGAATCTCCTGTTCGCGTTCGCTGATCCGGTGGCGCAGCTCGGCATTTCGTTGCTCTAGCTCTTGGGCGATCTCTGTCTTGGCAGCGCGTTGCGCATCAAGGTTGGCAATCTGCGCCTGGAGTGCCGAGATGGCGATGCCGGTGCCGAGCAAAGCAGTGGCAACCACGATCACCACAGCGATGGCAAGGCGCTTGACGAGACGGTGGAGAGCAAACTGGCGGGTGCCGCGAAAATCGCTGACGGTGATAGTAAAGCTCTCTCTCACGGCGCTCATGAGTCCTCTATCCGATAATAGAAGCACTGTACCATGATGCTCACCGGTGCAGGGATTGCGCAAGAGACTGCGCGCTGAGGGGGGTGCGAGCTGTAACCTGCGGGGCGAGACAAGGCGCGGGGCGAGACAAGAGAAGGACAAGACGAGTGAGACGGGTCGAGATGCGGTCGAACACCACAAGTGGCTGCGGATATAGTAGGATGCGCGCCGACGGATTTGGGAGGTAAGCGATGGAGATCAACCCGCTTTTGGAGCAGATCAGTGACCTGCAAGGGCGTTTTCAGGCCCTGAGGGGGTACCTTTGACGAAGCCGATAAGCGTGAACGGCTCGAAGAGGTCTTGCGTGAATTAGAGGACCCCGAAATCTGGGCCGATCCGGAACGTGCCCAGGCGCTGAGCCGCGAGCGTTCGCAGTTGCAAGGCACGCTCGGTAGCTTGGATGAGATTGCTGCGGTCTTGAATGATGCTGACGCCTTGGTTGAGATGGCCCGCGAAGAGGAAGATGAGGAGACGTTCGCTGCGGTCGCTAGCGACGTCGAGCGGATCGGGGCCGAGGTCGAGGCGCTCGAGTTTCGGCGGATGTTCTCCGGGGAGATGGATGCCGCCAACGCCTTTCTCGATATCCAGGCCGGCTCCGGCGGGACGGAGGCGCAAGATTGGTCGGAGATGCTGCTGCGCATGTACCTGCGCTGGGCCGAGCGCCACGGCTTTGCCACCGAGATCCTCGAGGCGACCGCCGGACAAGAGGCCGGCCTGAAGAGCGCGACGGTCAAGATTACAGGCGAGTACGCCTTCGGCTGGTTGCGTACTGAGACGGGTGTCCATCGGTTGGTGCGTAAGTCGCCCTTTGACTCGGGCAACCGCCGCCACACCTCGTTTGCCTCGGTCTTTGTCTCGCCGGAGATCGACGATGAGGTCGCTATCGAGATCGACCCGTCTGAGCTGCGCATCGATGTTTTTCGGGCCTCCGGGGCTGGAGGGCAGCACGTCAATACGACCGAATCGGCGGTGCGGATCACCCACCTGCCGACCGGTGCTGTGGTCCAGTCGCAAAGCGAGCGTTCGCAGCATAAGAACCGCGCTACGGCGATGAGTCAGCTGCGCGCTAAGCTCTACGAGCTTGAGATGCAGCGGCGCCGAGCGCAGGCTGAGGAGCAGGAGGAGAGCAAGGCCGATATCGGCTGGGGGAGTCAGATTCGCTCCTACGTGCTTGATCAGTCGCGGATCAAAGATCTACGCACCGGGGTCGAGATCGGCAACACCCAAGCGGTGCTCGATGGGCAGCTCGACCCCTTTATCCAGGCCAGCCTGAAGGCCGGCGTCTGAGCGGCGACCAAGAACGGCGATTAAAAAAAACGCGACAGGCTTGTGCGAGGGCGGTGGCATCGGGCGTGCCGCAGAGATGAGGAACAGGAATGAGCGAGAGCGAAGAGAACAAGCTGATTGCCCAGCGCCGCGAGAAGCTGCGGGCGCAGCGCCAAGCCCCCGGTGGTGCCTTCCCGAACGACTTTCGCCGGGATGCGCTCGCCGATGAGTTGCAGCAGCGCTACGGCGAGTTCGATGCCGCGGCCCTGGAAGAGGCGGCGGTGCGAGTGAGCCTCGCGGGGCGGATGATGACGCAGCGGGTGATGGGTAAGGCGAGCTTTGCTCACTTGCAGGATGGCAGCGGTCAGATTCAGCTCTATGTGCGCCGTGACGACCTGCCAGAAGGCCTCTATCAGGCCTTTAAGGGGTGGGATCTCGGCGATATCATCGGCGTCAGCGGCACCCTCTTTCGCACCAAGAAGGGCGAGCTGTCGGTCCACTGCAGCGAGATTCGGCTGCTGACCAAGGCGCTGCGCCCGCTGCCGGAGAAGTGGCACGGCTTAAGCGATGCCGAGACGCGTTATCGGCAGCGCTATCTCGATCTCATGGTCAACGCCGAGAGCCGCCGCACCTTCGCGTTGCGCACGCGCATCGTCGCCGCCATCCGCCGCTTTCTCGACGAGCGCGCCTTTCTCGAGGTCGAGACGCCGATGATGCACCCGATCCCCGGGGGTGCGGCGGCGCGACCCTTCGTCACGCACCATAACGTCCTCAATCGCGATCTCTATCTGCGTATCGCCCCGGAGCTCTATCTGAAGCGATTAGTCGTCGGCGGCTTTGAGCGCGTCTACGAGATCAACCGCAACTTCCGCAACGAAGGGGTTTCGACGCGCCACAACCCCGAGTTCACGATGCTCGAGCTCTATCAAGCCTACGCCGATCATCGCGACTTAATGGCCTTGACCGAGGCGTTGCTGCGTCACCTCGCCGAAGAGGTCATCGGCAGCGGGCAGTTGACCTGGCAGGGCTGTGCGCTCGACTTCTCCCGCCCCTTCGAGCGGCTGACCCTCTGTGAGGCGATCTTACGCTGCAACCCGCAGCTGAGTGCAGAAGACCTCCAGGAGCGTGAGCGGGTTGCTGCAGCGGCGCAGGCGTGCGGCATCGAGGTCAAGCCGAGCGAGGGGCGGGGTCGGATCTTAACCCATCTCTTCGAGGCGACTGCCGAGGGGCAGCTCACCGGGCCGGTCTTTGTCACCGACTACCCGACCGAGGTCTCGCCGCTGGCCCGCCCGCGCGACGATGACCCCTTCTTTACCGAGCGCTTCGAGTTGATCGTCGCCGGACGCGAGATCGCTAACGGCTTCTCGGAGCTCAACGACCCCGAGGATCAGGCCGAGCGCTTCCGTGCGCAAGCCGCCGAGCGCGAGGCCGGCGATCACGAGGCGATGCACTACGACGCCGACTATATTCGGGCCTTGGAGTACGGTTTGCCGCCGACCGCCGGCGAGGGCATCGGCATCGATCGGCTGGTGATGCTGCTGACCGATGCCGACTCGATCCGCGACGTGCTGCTCTTCCCGGCGATGCGCCCCGAAGCGTGAGCCTTGCGTTGCGACGTTTCAACCTATAGTTTATGCCATCGTTCAGTGTTTATTATTGTGCGCTGCACCGACCGGTCTTGCCGGCGCAGTCTCAGCGGAGCGAGCCATCATGCACAACGACAACCGTCCGCTTTCCCCCCATCTCTTCATCTATCGTCCGCAGCTTACGGCGATGCTCTCCATCATCCACCGCGGCACTGGTGCTGCGCTCAGTGGTGGTGCGCTGCTGCTGGTGATCTGGCTGCTGGCGCTGGCGGCCAGCCCCGAGGCCTACGCGCTGACCATGGAGCTGCTCGGCCACTGGCTGGGGCTGCTGGTGCTGCTCGGCATCACCTGGATGGGGGCTTACCACTTCTGTAACGGGATTCGCCACCTGGTATGGGATACCGGGCGCTGCCTGGAGCTATCGGCCGTCTATCGGGGCGGTTGGCTGGTGATCGTCATGAGCATGATCTTGACCGGTCTGCTCTGGGGGATCGCCTTCGCCGCTATGGAAGGGAGTTGAGCATGCGCAGCTATCAGAGCGGAGTGAATCGGGCGCTGGGCTTGGGCTCGGCGAAGAACGGCTTTATCGCTTGGTGGCGTCAGCGGGTCAGTGCGGTGCTGCTGATTCCGCTGCTGGCGTGGCTCGGCATCGGGCTGGCGCTGCAGGCCGGCGCCGACTTTGAGAGCGCCCGCGCCTGGGTCGGCTCGCCGATCAACAGTGTACTGATGATTGCGACCTTGGCGGTGTTGCTCTTCCACACCGCCGTCGGGCTGCAGGTCATCATCGAGGATTACGTCGAAACGGAAGGGCTGAAGGCCGCCAGCATCGTCTTGACGCACTTTGTGTGTTTCCTGCTGACGATCGCCGGCAGTCTGGCAGTCGTTCGCATAGCATTGGGGAGCTGACGCACACATGACTCATGCGATCCAGACGGTCGAGCACACCTACGACGTCGTCGTCGTCGGTGCCGGTGGTGCCGGCCTGCGAGCCACTTTCGGGATGGCGGAGCAGGGCCTGAATACGGCCTGTGTCACCAAGGTCTTTCCGACCCGCAGCCACACTGTCGCCGCTCAGGGTGGCGTTTCGGCAGCGCTCGGTAACATGGGCGAGGACGACTGGCGCTGGCACATGTACGATACCGTCAAGGGCTCCGATTGGCTCGGCGACCAAGATGCGATCGAGTATATGTGCCGCGAGGCGGTGCCGGCGATCCTCGAGCTTGAGCACTACGGGGTGCCCTTTTCACGCACCGAGGATGGCAAGATCTATCAGCGCCCCTTCGGCGGCATGACGACGCGCTTTGGCCAGGGCACCGCGCAGCGGACCTGTGCCGCCGCCGATCGGACCGGCCACGCCATCCTCCATACCCTCTATCAGCAAGCGCTCAAACATCGTGCCGAGTTCTATATCGAGCACTTTGCCACCGACCTGTTGATGGACGATGGGGTCTGTCGCGGGGTGGTCACCCTCGATATGAACACCGGTATCGTCCATATCTTTCGGGCCCACCAGGTGATCTTGGCCACCGGCGGCTACGGTCGGGCCTACTTCTCTTGTACTTCGGCGCACACCTGTACTGGTGATGGCAACGGCATGGTGCTGCGTGCCGGCCTGCCGCTGCAGGATATGGAGTTCGTGCAGTTCCACCCGACCGGGATCTACGGCGCCGGCTGCCTGATCAGTGAAGGGGTGCGCGGCGAGGGCGGTTACCTGACCAACGCCAAGGGCGAGCGTTTCATGCCGAACTACGCCCCGAGTGCTCAGGATCTCGCCTCGCGTGACGTCGTTTCACGGGCGATGACTGTAGAGATCCGCGAGGGGCGCGGGGTCGGCCCGAAGGCCGATCACATCTATCTGCACGTTGAGCATCTTGACCCTGCCGTGATCCACGAGCGTTTGCCGGGGATCTCCGATCTAGCGCGCATCTTCGCCGGCGTCGATGTCAGTCAAGAGCCGATCCCCGTAGTGCCGACGGTGCACTACAACATGGGCGGTATTCCGACGAACTACCGCGGCGAGGTTGTGCAGCGCCGCGGTGATGACCCCGATGCCGTAGTACCCGGGCTGATGGCCGTCGGCGAGGCGGCGTGCGTCTCGGTCCACGGGGCCAACCGCCTCGGTTCAAACTCGCTGCTCGATCTGGTCGTCTTTGGCCGGGCCGCCGCCCATCGGGCCGCCGAGGTCATCGGCGGGCGCGGCAAGCCGCACTCGCCGCTACCCGAAGGGTGCCCCGATCCGGCGCTGCAGCGCCTTGAACGGCTTCTTCACGCTAAAGGCGGCAAACCGACCGCGGCGGTGCGCGACGAGATGCAGCACACCATGCAGAACTACGCCGCCGTCTTCCGCACCGGCGAAACGCTCGATGAGGGCTGTAAGCGCATGGACGGCGTCTATAAGTCGTTCGAGGATATCGCCATCACCGATCGCTCGCTGATCTGGAACAGCGACTTGATCGAGACCCTGGAGCTCGAAAACCTCCTCGGCTGCGCGGTGACGACGATCCACTCGGCGCGCAATCGCTGTGAGAGCCGCGGTGCCCACGCCCGTGAGGACTACCCCGAGCGGGACGATCAAAAGTGGCTCAAGCACACCTTAGCGAGCATGGCGCCAAACGGCCAGGTCACCCTCGATGAGCGCCCGGTGCACCTGAACACCTTGACCGACGAAGTCGATTCAGTCCCGCTGCAGGCGCGGGTCTACTAAAGATCAGCGAAGGAAGAGAGCGATGGCACAGTTCACGCTTCCGGCCAACTCCCGGATTCGCAAGGGGAAGGTCTACGATGCCGCCGAGGGCGGGGGCGAGACGCGGCGGGTTCGCATCTACCGCTACGACCCGGACAGCGGCGAAAACCCGCGCATGGACACCTTTATCCTCGATGCCCACCGCAGTGGCACGATGGTTCTCGATGTCCTGCTCAAGATCAAGGACGAGATCGATCCGACCTTGACCTTTCGTCGCTCCTGCCGCGAGGGCATCTGCGGCTCCTGTGCGATGAATATCGACGGCGTCAATACGTTGGCCTGCACCAAGGAGTTGGCCGACATCTCGGGCGATATCAAGGTCTACCCGCTGCCGCACATGAAGGTGGTCAAGGATCTTGTGCCCGATATGAGCCACTTCTATGCGCAGTACGCCGGGCTGGAGCCGTGGCTGAAGACGCAGACCCCGACACCGCCCGATCACGAGCGGCTGCAGTCGCGCAAGGAGCGTGAGGCGCTCGATGGCCTCTACGAGTGCATCCTCTGCGCCTGCTGCTCGACCTCGTGTCCGAGCTACTGGTGGAACAGCCACCGCTACCTGGGGCCGGCCGCACTGCTGCAGCTTTATCGCTGGATCGCCGACAGCCGCGATGAGGCGACCGAGGAGCGTCTCGATCTGGTCAACGACGCCTATCGGCTCTTTCGCTGCCACACCATCATGAACTGTACGGCGACCTGTCCGAAGGGGCTCAACCCTGGGTTGGCAATCGCTAAGGTCAAACGGTTGCTGGCCGAGCGTGAGGTCTGACGAGCGCTCGTTGCGCTGGCGCTGTCGGCGCGGGACGAAGGAGCTCGATCTGTTACTGGAGCGTTTTCTGACCGCGCACTACGCGCAGCTCGCTGCGGCCGAGCAGGCCGCCTTCGAGCGCTTGCTGGCGCAAGAGGATCACGCCCTGCAGGCGTGGCTGATCTACGGCGAGTCGCCGCCGGACGCGGAGTTGACACGGATTGTCGAACGGATTCGCAGCAGTCACCTTCTCTCCCCGCGCTGACGGCGGCGTGGCCCTGGCGGCCGTGGCGGTGGCCGCTGCGGCGCTGATCGTGGCGTGGTTTGGCCTCGCCCTGGAGGGTGCGGCGTGGTTCGCCTACGCCGCATCGGTTGTCGCAGCGCTCGTGCCGGTGGCCTACAACCGGTGGGCGCTGCGACAGCTCGAGCTACTGCGCTTGCGCGGCGACGGTCATCTTGAGCTGCGTCTTCGCGGCGCTCTGAATTGGTCGTCGGTCTCTTGTAGCAGCCCCTTTGTTCATCCCTATCTGGTGGTTGTGGTGGTGCGCCCGCCACGGCAGCGCCGTTGGCCGCCGCTTGCGCTGGCCGTCGTCTTGCCACGGTACGCCTATAGCGATGCGCTGCATCGTGCCGTGCGGGTGCGGCTGCGCCGCGGTTAGCAGCCATGAGCTCGCGGCTTACAGCTAGCGGATTCTCCGCCGCTCCGAATCGCTCTGCAGTCCCGGCTCCCTGAGTCGAGCGCCGCCGCACGCCTCGCTTAGCTAGGTCTGGGCAGTGGTTCTGCAGCGGTTCAACGGTTGTTCAACGGTTGGAACGGCGCAAATGAGCGAAGGGGCGTGGCCGCCCCGGGACTAGCAGGGTGGGGCTGCACTGCGCCTCATCGCGCTCCGGAAAGTCGAGCGTATAGTGCAGCCCACGGCTCTCACGGCGGCGAAAGGCACAGCGCACGGTCAGCTTGGCGACCAGGATCAGGTTGCGCAGCTCGATGAGATCGCCGCTGATGCGAAAGTGCGTGTAGTACTCCTGCACTTCGCGCATCAGCAGATCGATGCGTCGAGTCGCCCGCTCTAGGCGCCGATCGGTGCGGACGATCCCGACGTAGTTCCACATGGCGCGGCGCAGCTCGGACCAGTTGTGGCTGACAACGACTTGCTCATCGGAGTCGGTCACCCGGCTCTCGTCCCACTCCGGCAGCTGCGGTAGCGATTCATAGCGCGGTTCGCGCGCGGCAATATCGCCTGCTGCTGCGGCCCCGAAGACGAGGCATTCGAGCAGTGAGTTACTCGCTAAGCGATTGGCGCCGTGGAGTCCGGTACAGGCTGTCTCACCGACGGCGTAGAGGCCGGGCACGCTGGTGCGCCCGGCACCATCGGTGACAACGCCGCCACAGGTGTAGTGGGCCGCAGGGACGATCGGCAGCGGCTCGCGGGTCATATCGAGACCGAGCTCAAGGCAGCGTTTATGGATATTGGGAAAGCGCTCGCGGATCTCCTCGGCCGGCCGGTGGCTGATGTCGAGATAGAGACACTCGGCGCCGAGGCGCTTCATCTCGTGATCGATGGCGCGGGCGACGATATCGCGAGGGGCGAGTTCACCGCGCTGATCGAACCGCTCCATGAAACGCTCGCCGGTGGGCAGCAGCAGCCGTCCGCCCTCGCCGCGCACCGCCTCGCTGATCAAAAAGGAGCGTTCCTGGGGGTGGTAGAGGCAGGTTGGGTGGAACTGGTTGAACTCGAGGTTGGCCACCTGGCAGCCGGCGCGCCACGCCATCGCGATCCCATCGCCGGTCGCCGCATAAGGGCTGGTTGAGTAGAGGTAGACCTTGCTTGCGCCACCGCAGGCGAGCACCACCGCCGGTGCATAGATCAGCTCAACGGCACCGCTGGCTTGATTGAGGACGTAAGCGCCGTAGCAGCCATCACGGGCTTGCCCGAGCCGGGCGCCGGTAATCAGGTCGACGGCGTAGCGCCCCTCAAGAAGTTCGATATTCGGACGCTCCTGCACGCGCTCTGCAAGGGTGCGCGAGATCGCTAAGCCGGTGGCGTCCTCGGCGTGGACGACGCGCCGGTGGCTGTGCCCCCCTTCCCGATGCAGGTGCAGCCCGATGGTGCCCTCGCCGGGATGGCTGCGCGAGAATGGGACCTCTTGATCGAGCAGCCATTCGATTGCCTCGCGGGCCTGTGTGGCGACTAAGCGGGCGATTTTAGGGTCGCTGAGCCCGGCGCTGGCCTCTAGGGTGTCGCGCACATGGGCATCGATCGAATCGGCGGCATCGAGAGCCGCCGAGACCCCTCCTTGCGCGTAGGGGGTGGCGCCGTCGGTCATTGCGCCCTTGGAGAGCACGGCGATACGCAGCCGCGTCGGCAGTTGCAGGGCGACGGTCAGTCCGGCTAAGCCACTGCCGATGATCAAGACGTCGTAAGCGGTCTGTGGTGAGGTCATTTACTTGCGCCATTGTGCCTGCATCGGATACGCTGCCAAGCTTCGCACGCCGCGCTAGCCGCGGCAAATCACCCATCCTTATTTTATGCTGCAGTGGAACCGTGTCCGAACTCACGCCCCGTCATAGTGTCTATCTACCAGAGGTGCGGCGCCCCTTCCTTGGGGGAGGGCGGCGGTGGTGGTAGCGCCCCGCGGTGCGGAGGAGCCCTCAGACCACGAGCTGGTCAGGCGGGTGCAGGCTGGAGAGAAGCAGGCCTTCGATCTGTTGGTGCTGCGCTATCAGCAGCGGCTCGTCAAGTTGATCGCGCGCTATGTGCGCGATCCGCAAGAGGCTCAAGACGTCGCCCAGGAGGCCTTCATCAAGGCGTACCGGGCGCTGGCAAACTTCCGTGGCGAAAGCGGTTTTTACACCTGGCTCTATAGGATCGGGGTCAATACCGCAAAGAACCATTTGGTTGCGCAGGGACGGCGGCCACCGGATGCCGATATTGATGCCGCTGACGCTGAGCGTTTCGACATCGATACGATGCTGCGCGAACAGGCCACGCCGGAGGCCGAGGCGGTTCGTGATGAGATCGAGCAGGCGATCGTTGCGGCGATCGAGGCGTTGCCAGCCGAGCTGCGGACGGCGGTGACCCTGCGTGAGCTCGAAGGCTTGAGTTATCAGGAGATTGCCGAGGTCATGGAGTGTCCGGTAGGCACCGTGCGGTCACGGATCTTTCGCGCTCGTGAGGCGATCGATCAGCGGTTGCAAGCGTTGGTTGATGGGCGCTGAGCGTGCGCCGATCATGATCGGATGACGACCGAATAGCGGTCGGGTAGCGAGCAGTCGGACAGCGGTCGGTGGGTCAGGATGCGGGCGCGCGTACGGCACGACGCCGGTGGTGTGACGGGTGCGCATGAAGGCATGGGGGTTGGGTATGTCCAGCATAGTAGATTCACAAGGGCAGAGCGGTGAGCAGGACTCGCTCGGTGAGCAGCTCTCCGCTTGGGTCGATGGCGAACTTAGCCGAGAAGAGGCGGCCTTTTTGCTGCGGCGCTTGGATCGCGACCCTCAGTTGCGGGCACGTCTGGCCCGCTATTACTTGATGCGCGACGCGCTGCAGCGTCGCTTGCCGCCGCAGCCGCGTACCGATTTGGCAGAGCGCGTACGGCAGACGATTGCCGACGAGCCGCCGCTGCCGCGTCCGGCGGCAGGTGTTGCTGGCGCTGGAGGGTGGCGCCGGGCCGCACTCGGCAGCGCGTTGGCCGCAAGTGTCGCGGTAGTCACTGCTGTTTGGTGGCAGGGTGGTTGGCAGGAAAGCGGAGAGGGGGCGCCCCTCCCGGGCGAGGATGCGCACGTCACCGCGAGTGAGCGCGAGCATTCGCAGCCCGACGGCGGCAGCGAAGGGCTGGCGGCAAGGGAGGTGGCTGCCGACGCTCCGGGGCAGCAACGGACGGAGCCGGCGCGGACCGCCGACACCCCGGTGCCGGGCCATTGGCGTGTCGAGGGTGGGTCGATGGCGGTCGGTGGCGGTTTCGGGTTCGGCGGCGAGGCGTGGTCATTTGCGCCAGCGCACGGCGAGTGGCCGTTTGCCCAAAGTGGTGGAGGGGGCGGTCAAGAGTTGGAACTCCGCGAGCAGAGGTGGCGGATGCCGGCGGCAGGTTGGTCGGAGTGGACGATTGATCCTTCCCGTTTTGATAGGGCGCAGCCAGCGCCGCTTGAGGAGTCGCTGCAGCCGGTGCATAGGAGCGAACTGGGCGAGCCGCTGCCATAAATAGGTCAAAGCGCGGCACCTGCCGCACTCCGTGGGCGTGATAGACTCTACGTCGACTGGTGTGGTTGCAGGGTGGCAGGTAATGGTCGGCGTGAAGCGAGCCTGGTGGCGTAAGCGGTGCCGTGAGTGCGGTGGGTTGACAACGAAAGCACTGCTCTGCGTCAGCTTTTGGCTCTTCCTGCCCGCAACGCTGATTGCCGAGACTGCGGTCACAGTCAAACTCCCGAATTTCGTCGATCTGGTGCGCGAGCACAGCGCGGCTGTGGTCAACATCAGCACCCATCGGGAGTTGGCCGGGTTTGGTCTTGGTTTTCCGGGGGGCTTCGCGGAAGAGGGGCAGTCGCTTGGCTCCGGCTTTATCATCGCCGGCGACGGCCTGGTTTTGACGAATGATCACGTAACGGCCCAGGCCGATGGGATCATTGTGCGCTTAGCCGATGGTCGTGAGCTTGAGGCCGAAGTCGTCGGCACCGATGAGCATACCGATCTAGCCCTTCTAAAGGTCGAGGCAGAGGGGCTGCCGACCGTATCGATCGGTAGCGCGGAGGCGCTGCAAGTGGGCGAATGGGTCTTGGCGATCGGCTCCCCCTTCGGTTTCGAGCACTCGGTGACGGCCGGAATCGTCTCGGCGAAGGGGCGGGCGTTGCCGCACGGTAACTACGTCCCCTATATCCAGACCGATGTCGCGATCAATCCGGGCAACTCCGGCGGGCCGCTGTTCAATCTCGACGGCGAGGTCGTGGGGATCAATGCCCAGATCTATAGCCGCACCGGCGGTTTCATGGGGCTGTCCTTTGCGATCCCGATTGAGCTGGCCATGGATGTCGCCGAGCAACTGCAGCGCACCGGTCGGGTCGAGCGCGGTTGGCTCGGGGTGGTGATCCAAGATGTGGCCCGTGATTTGGCCGCGGGATTGGGACTGGAGCGACCACGCGGGGCCTTGGTGGTTGATCTTCTTGAAGAGGGACCGGCCGCCGCTGCGGGTGTGCGCAGCGGTGATGTTATCCTCGAATTTGCTGGACAGCGTATTGATGCCTCGGCAACGCTGCCACCGCTCGTCGGTCGCGCCGAGATCGGCTCCACTGTTGAGTTAAAAGTACTGCGCGATGCCGAAGTGAAATCCCTCGAAATCGAGATTGCGACTCTGCCGCCCGATGAGCGGCCGCTCGCTGTGGCGCTCGGTGCGGCCCCTAGCGGGCCGCAACACAGTAGCGTCTTCGGGGTGCGCGTTGTGCCGCTCGATCAGGGGTTGCGCCGTCAGTTCGGTCTGGATGACGAAGAGGGCGGAGTGGTGGTCACTGAGGTCACGGGAGAGGCGATGCGTGCTGCCGGTGTGCAGGTCGGGGATGTGTTGCTGAGTTTGGCGCAAGAGCCGCTTGATTCGGTCGAGTCGCTCGATGAGATCGCAGCGCAGCTGAGCAGCGGCAGCACCGTCCCGCTGCGCGTCGTTCGACAGGGTAAGATGAGCTTTTTAGCAGTACAAGTGCCCTGAAACCGTTTCAGCTCGACCCCTCCTGGGGGGAGTCTCGAAAAACGCCAGCCGTAGCCACTATTGTCAATGGGTTATCGGGTTTCAGGTTGGGTTTCTCGAGGCATCTTTAGGGGGGGCAGAGCGGTCCTAAGGGAGTGCTATGGATCTCCCAACGCTCTTTCTGATCATCGCCCTGATTAATCTGCTGTTGGCTGTTGCCATGGTTGCGATGGTCGGTCGTTCGGGGCAGCGTGCGATGTCGCTCTGGGCCTTGGCAGCGCTGTTCAACGCCGGCGGCTACCTCTGTTTTATGTGGCACGCCCACAGCGGTTACCCCGTTCTGCTGCTGCTCGGCAATATCTTCCTCATCTCCTGGCTTACGCTTCTTGGCGAGGGACTGCGGCGTTTCTATAGACGGCCCTTTCCCCGTTGGCTGCTCTGGGTCCCGCTGCCTGTCGTTGTCCTTGGTTTGCTACCGTTGCTTGACGACTTTCAGGGGCGGGTCATTTTGGTGACTGCCGTGATGGCGTATCAGGCAGCTTTGCTGCTCTATATCGTTGCGCGCAACCGCGGCTACACCCCGGGGCGGGGACAGGTTATCGTCGTAGTCAGCTTGTTGGCCCTGTTGATCGTGCTCGGTGCTCGTTTGCTCTTTGCCGCTAGCGGCGGCTTTTCCGGCGTGGATAGCCTGCTGCAGCGTAATATTGTGCAGGTTCTGACCTTCCACGGTGGGTTGTTGGTCATGATCTTGCTGGCGTTGGGTCTGATCGTGATGGTGCAGGAGCGGACGGTGCAGAGCCTCGCCGCCAGTGAGCGCCGCTTTCGGGCGCTGTTCGAAGAGTCGCTGCAGCCGTTGACGCTGATGGATGCGCGAGGCGTCTTCACTGTGGTCAACGATTCGGCGCTCAAGCTACTGAGGGTTCGCGATCAGGCTCAGCTCGTGGGTCGATCGTTTACTGCCTTTACGCCGCCCCGGCAGCCTGATGGTCGTTCATCGGCGACACACGCACGGGCGATGTTTGCGCAGGTCCTTGAACAAGGTGGCGGGGAGTGGGAGTGGTCGTGTCTGCGAGGCCCGGATGGGGAGCTCTTTGACGCGTTGCTCGTACTGACGGCGATCGACTATGAACAGCGGCAACTCCTGCATGTAGCTTGGAGTGATATCACTCTGCGCAAGGCCGCCGAGCGAGAGCTGCGAGTCAACGAGGAGAAGTTTAGAACCCTCGTCGAGGACGCCAACGATATCATCTACACCCTGAATATGGGCGGCGTCTTCGAATATGTGACGCCCAATATCAGGGAGATCTTGGCGCACGAGCCGGAGGATTTGGTCGGGCGTCACTTCTCGAGCATCGTCCACCCGAATGATCTGCCCGCCTGTCAGTCCTTTCTGCAGCGTCTGGTCGAGACCGGTGACAAGCAGAGCGGACTGGAGTACCGGGTGCGCCACCAGCGTGAGGGTTGGCATTGGCACGTTTCGAACGCCTCACCGCTGCGCGATAAGGAGGGATCGATCATCGGTATGCTGGGGATTGCCCATGACGTCACCGAGCGTAAACGCAACGAGGATGAGATTACGCGGATGGCCCATTACGACGGGCTGACCGAGTTGCCGAATCGAGCACTGCTCTTTAGCCGGTTGCGTCAGGCATTGGCGGAGGCGCAGCAGCAAGGCAAACAGTTGGCGCTGCTCTTCGTTGATTTGGATCGGTTTAAGCCGATCAACGATATCCACGGCCACGCTGTCGGTGATCAGGTGTTGCGTGAGGCGGCGCAGCGCTTGCTGCGAACCGTGCGCGCGAGCGATACGGTGTCGCGGATCGGTGGCGATGAATTCATCATACTGCTGCCGGGGCTTCAGCGTGGGGAGCACGCGATAAAAGTCGCTGAAAATATTCGGGGCGCCCTGCAAAAGTCTTTCTTTATCAACGGGTTGAGGCTGCAGGTCGCCTCTAGCATTGGGGTTGCCTGCTACCCGGAGCACGGCCAAAGTGGTGAGGAGTTGGCGCACTGCGCTGATCTGGCCATGTATCACGCCAAGGAGAGTGGATCGGATCAAATCCGCGTCTATACGCCATGCACGTCATGAGAGAGTTCATCCTAGGTGGGGCGCGCTCCGGCAAGAGCCGTCTAGCCGAGCGCTTGGCGCTGGCTAGCGGGCTACCGGTAACCTACGTAGCGACCGCGCAAGCGACCGATGATGCCGAGATGCAGACGCGGATCGAGCACCACCGGCGGCGGCGGCCCAAAGAGTGGGGGTTGGTCGAGGTTGGCGCCGACCTGGCCAAGGTGCTCACCCACCACGCGCGTCCCGATCACTGCCTGCTGGTCGATTGCCTGACCCTGTGGCTTAGCCAACTTCTCTGGGAGGAGGAAGGGGATCGAGAAGGGGGAGAGAAGGTCTCCTCCGCAGAGGAGGAAGGGCGGAGGGAGCCGGCTCTTTCCCCGGCCCGCGTCCGCCAGGAGGCCTTTCTTGAGGTGCTGCCGACGCTGCCCGGATACTTGATCGTGGTGAGCAACGAGACCGGTATGGGCATCGTACCTCTCGGCGCCTTAACCCGACGCTTTTGCGACGAGGCCGGTCGCTTGCACCAGGCCGTTGCAGCTCACTCCGACCGAGTGGTCTTGACTGTGGCGGGTTTGCCAACGGTGCTCAAAGGTCCGCCGCTGCCGTTGGCAGAGCGCTAGGTGTCAATCTTCAACTGTATTGCTCTAGGTGAGGGGGGGTTGGCGCCAGTGCGGCGGTGCGCTAGAATGCGCCCCGTGTTGCGCTCATGCGGTCGCAACGGCTGCGCGGTGGATTTCCCGGCTGTGCGGTGCTGCCGGTGTAGCTCAGTTGGTAGAGCAGCCGATTCGTAATCGGCAGGTCGGAGGTTCAAGTCCTCTCGCCGGCACCAAACAAAGAAAACGTAAGCTTATGAAGCGCTTCCTTCCGGTGAGAGGCGGCATGGTATCGGCAGGCGCGGGTGTTGCGGGCAGGTGGCGCTGTGAAGTCTGAAGCGGCAGGTCAGGGGGATGCCGCCGCGATTCGAGTGCTCTATCTCTTCGATACCACGGATCGGGCGGAGAGCGAGAGCGTCATTGAGATGGCTCGGCGGGGCGTTGTGCCGACCATCGTCTGCCAGCCCGATGCGCCGATGCGCGAACGCTTTGTCGAGGCCGGACTGGACGTCGTCCCGGTGGCGATGCGTACGAAGGCCGATCCGCGAGCGATCGCGGCGCTGCGACGGCTGCGTCGGGAGCGCACCTTCGACCTGGTGCACGCCTACTACAAGGTCGCTCTGACCAACTATCAGCTCGCTGGCCTGTCGCCATCGCTGCCGCGGCTTCCGGTTGTTGCTTACCGCGGCATCATCGGCAATCTCAGCTACTTCGACCCCTTCTCCTGGCTCTCCTTTCTCGATCCGCGCATTGAGCGGATTGTTTGCGTCTGCGAGGCGATCCGCCAATACTTCCTGCATAAGAGTCTGGTGCCAGGGGTTCGGCTCTTTCGCCCGGAACGGGTCGCCACCATTCACAAGGGCCACCGCTGCGAGTGGTACCGGCAGGCACAGCCCCAACTCCCCACCGATTTACAGATCCCACCCGGTGCACCGGTTATCGGCTGCGTCGCCCGCCTGAAAAAACGCAAAGGTATCGTTGAGCTGATCCGCGCCTTTGAGCAGTTGCCGGCCGCGCTGAACGCCTACCTGGTGTTGGTCGGCCGGGTCGAGTACGCCGCGATTACGCAGGCTGCGGCGGCGAGTCCGGCGGCCGATCGGATCCGCCTGACCGGTTTTCGCCGCGACGCCCCACAGATTGCCGGCGCCTTTACCATCAAGACGCTGCCGTCGCTGCGCCGCGAGGGGTTGCCGCGGGCGGTGATTGAGGCCATGGCGCAGGGGATTCCGGCCGTGGTCTCTGATTCGGGCGGCAATCCTGAGCTGGTCGAGGAGGGGGTCAGTGGGCGCGTGACTCCGGCCGGGGATATCGAGGCGCTGCGCGCTGCCCTGGAGCAGCTGCTCGCCGACCCGCGGCTGCGCCGGCGCATGGGCGTGGCTGCCGAGCGGCGCATTCGCGACCATTTCACCGTAGAGCGGACCGCTGAGGAGACGCTGGCCCTCTATCGGGCAGTGCTGCAGCGCTGATCTCTTTTCCGCTCTCTCTTCCGTCTCACTCAAGGGTGTGCTAGATTCAAGTCGTCGTGCATGGAGTGCACGACGTGTTGGATAGTGAGGAAAGGATGCCGAACCCCCATCAGTGCGGTTACTCCCTGGTCGAGTCGCTCATCGCCGTAGCCCTGCTGGCCGGAGCAGCTAGCGGGCTGCTGCAATTGCTCGGCAACAGCATGGTCAGTGCCCACGAGGCAGCGCTGCACGGTCGTGCGGTGCTGGCCGCCGAAGAGTTCTTCGCCCGTGCCCGTCTTGCCGATGCGGCTGTCCACGCTGATGCCGGTCCTGGTGCCGGTGCTTTGGGTGCGCTGGGCGACGGCGCGTGGCAGAGCCCCAACTGTCCCGATTCTCCGCTGTCCGCGTCACCCCTGTCCGCGTCACCCCTGTTGTTAGCGCCCCCCGCATCCAGTTCGCCTTCTGCTGTCGCGGCCGCAGCGGTGCTTTTCGAGGCGTGGCTTGCAGAACTCGGCTGTGCGCTGCCGCAGGCCCAGGTCCGGGTGACGCACACGGCAACCGCTCTGAGTCTGGAGCTGCAGTGGCAGCGCGGTGCGCGCCCACGCCACCTGCAGTTGGAGCAGGCCCGATGAGCGGGGGGTTCGCGAGGCTCTGTCAGCAGCCGTGGCTTGAGCGGCCACAACAGCTACAACAGCCAAAACACTCCCGGCCTAAGCAGCACGGTCTCTCACTGGCGGAGCTCTTGGCCGCCCTGGCAATTAGCAGCGTTGCCATACTCGCAGCACTCGAACTCCACTCTAGCGCGCTACAGACCAGCGTGACTGTCGATCGGCTTGAGCAGCTCGCCGATAAAACGCGACTCCTGCAGAGGATTTTACACGCCGAGATCGCCTTGGCTGGAGCCGCACCGTGCGGGGGGCGAACGCCGGTGAGCGACTGGAGCGGCGGCACTATGCAGCGGGTCGATGCGACCCTGCCGGCCGGCGGCGGGCTGCGCATGGAGGGGGAGACGTTGCAGATCGCCCGCTTCTCCCCCGATCCGCTCGATGCCGATGGCCACTACGTCGCTTGGACGCACGATGAGCATGGGCTCTTTCTACACCTCGATGTGTTGCCCGGCAGCGCTGTTGCCCCCGTCCTTGGGGAGCGTCTGTTGATTGGCGATTGCCAGCGCCTGCATCGCGTCCGCGTTAGCGTAGGTGGAGGGGGTCGAATCGCCGTCGACGCTGGAGGCGAGTCGCAGCTTACGGCACTGGCAGCACAGCTGCCGGCGACCGGTTCGATCTGGCGCGAAGCGGTGCTGCGCGGCGACGCGGTGAGTGACGATCCGCGCCGGCGGCAGACGAGGCTTCGTCACGCCGCGATGATCGGGGTCGACGGTGTGCCGACGCTGCGCATCGATAACGATCCGACGCTGCGCGGAGTGACCGAGTTGGAGTGGTGGTTTGCCGCTTGCAGCGCACCGCTGCACTTTCGCCCGGCGAGTGTGGTCGAGCAGTGGGATGAGGTGTGTGCCGTGCAGGCACGCGCACGCCTGGAGGTCGGTGAAGTGGGAGTGGGTGGGGGCGCTTTGAGCGAGTCGTTGGTGGTCACCGTACCGTTACTGGGGCGCTTGCTATGAGCGCCTGGCGTTGGTCAGCTGATTGGTGCACGTCTGAGCGCGGTGGCAAGAGGCGCGGTATAAGCCGTGAGGGTGTGAGCTGTGATGTGAACGGTGTCGAAAGTCGTTCGGAAAGGCGTGCGGAAAGGCGTGCGGAAAGACGTGCTGAGAGGGGCTTCGCGCTGCTAGCGGTTTTGGCCATTTTGGGGGTGCTTGGGGCCTTGGCGTGGGCGATCACAGTGCCCGGGGTGCTACAGCAGCGGGCGGCCGGGGCCGCCGAGTGCGCGCTGCGAGCGCAGCTGGCCGCCGAGGCGGGTCTGGCCGCGGCCCACCGGCAGCTTTTGATACTCGGAGCGGCGACGCCGCCGGTGGTTGCGGAGTGCCCGCACGAGTCGACGTGCTACCTTATCGAGCAGAGCGGGGTGAGCCCTGAGCAGCGGCGATTGAGCGGTATCGGCAGCGCCTGTCGGGGGCAGCAAGTGGTGGTGGTTGAGGGTTGGGCGTGGGGGGCTGCTGGAGTGCAGCGGTTATGGCGGCAACAGCAAAGAACAACGCAGGCAGGAGAGTAAGTCATGTCAGGATCGAAACAAATGGGTGAAAGGGTGTGGGCGCGTGGTTTTACCTTGGTTGAAGTGCTGATCGTGGTCGGGATCATCGCCATCCTGACGGCGATCGCCTACCCCTTCTACGCGCAGCATCAAATCCGTGCTGAGCGCAGCGACGCTTCGACGGCGCTTCTGGATGCTTGGCATAAACTAGAGCGTTGTTTTGTCGAGGAACTCGACTATGAGCGTTGCTTGGAGCGGCTGCCAGAGCGTTCGCCACGAGGTCACTACGAGATCGATGCCGAGCTGGGCGCCGGGGAGTTTAGGCTCTATGCCGTGCCGGTCGCCGATGGCCGGCAAGAGCGGGACGATGAGTGTCAACGCTTTGCTCTCGATCACCGCGGCGAGCGGCATAGCGAACCGGCCGACCCGGCGACGTGCTGGCGGTGGTAGGTCGTAGTGAGGCACGGCGATCGCCGGTTGCAAGAGTATCTGTGCCTCCGCTCAGTTCGCACCGCAGCGGCGGCTTGACGCTCTTCGAGCTGCTAACCGTGGTGGCGTTGATTGCCGTGCTGACGACCTGGGCGCTACCGCAGTGGCAGGCAGCGAGCCTGGAGGTGCGGGCATGGCTGTGGCAGCGCGAGTTGGCTGGTGCCCTAGAGCGGGCGCGCCTGCATACGGCGACCCACGGTGTGGCGGTTACGCTCTGTGGTGGGGGGGCGACGACCGGGTGCGATCCTGATGGGTGGAGCAGCGGCTGGTTGCTCTTCGAGGATCGAGCTGGAGATCGAGCGTGCAGCGGAATCGCTGCCGACGGCGGCTGTAGCGATCACGGCGGGCGGGTGCTCGAGGTCGGCGCCGGAGTTGCCGCCCCGTTGGTGGTGACGGCGAATCATACCGTCCGTTCTGGGGTGCGGTACAGCCCGGAGCATTGGGGTGTGATGCCCGGATCGTTTGCACTCTGTGCCGAGGATCAGGAGTTGGCGCGGCTGATCCTCTCGCGCGCCGGGCGGGTGCGGCGGGCGGCTGGAGATCCAGTGGCAGGGTGCGGTTAGCCTCTCCGCCGCGCTATTTTAGATGATACGGGCGGGGGTCAAGCGTCGGTTCCAGCCCCTCAAGCTGATCGGCGACCAACTGCGCGACACTGGCAGCGAAGGTCCAACCGAGGTGGCCGACGCCGGTCGCCAAGTGGAGTCCGGAGATCGGCGTTGGCCCGATCAATGGTGAGCCGTAGTGAGTCATCGGCCGCAACCCCGACCACGTCTCTGGTGGGGTGTCGGCAAGGGCGGCCGCCAGCTTCGGAAAACGAGCCAACCCCTGATCGCGGACGGCGCGACAGCGCTCCGGATGGATGCGCTTATCGAAACCGGCGATCTCCGCTTTACCGGCGATGCGCAGGCGATCGCCGAGGCGCGTCAGCACGATCTTGCGGACATCGTCGATGATCGGTCGCTGCGGGACCCACTCTGCAGCCGACTCGACGTGATCAAGGGGGAGGGTGACCGAGTAGCCCTTGATCGGCTCAATCGGTAAGCGCAGGCCGAGGGGGTGCGCGAGCGCGGCGCTGTAGCTACCGGCTGCTAGGATCACGGCGTCGCCGTCGATCAGACCGTGTTCGGTAACCACCCCAGCGATCCGTTTAGCCGTCTTGCGCAGGCGAATCACCGGGGTCGCCGGACGCAACTCGGCGCCTTGGGCGACCGCCCGTTCCGTGATCGCTAGGGCAAAGCGTCGAGCATCGCCGCAGCCGTCGGCGGGAAACTCGATCGCTCCAGCGAGCGCGGGTCGCTCATGCTGCTGCAAGGCCGGCTCGCGCTCTAGGGTCTGAGCACGGTCTAGTACCCGATATTCGATATCGAGATCGGCGACCGCCGCCGCTGCCGCGATCCCTCGTTGCAGTGCCGCCTGGTCGTCGAAGAGTTTCAGGATGCCGTCGCGGCGTTGCTGACAGTCGATCCCGGTGTGCTCAAGGATATCGTAGAGGCGGCGGACGCCGTACTCGGCGAGCAGGGCGTTGGCACGGGCGTGGCGCCGATGACGGGCACGGGTGGAGTGGAGGAGAAAACGCAGTAGCCACCGTGGCGCAGTGATCAGACGTTCGGGGCGAATACGCAGCGGCGAGTCGCTGCGACCGAGCCAGCGTACAGCATCCCACAGCACGCCGGGGGCATTCCACGGTGCGGCGTGGCCGGCGTGGAGCTGCCCGCCGTTGGCGTAACTGGTCTCGCGAGCCGGTGCCTCGGCGCGCTCGACGAGGATGACGTGGTGGCCCCGCTCGGTCAGTTCCCAAGTTACAGTGGCGCCGATCACCCCGGCACCGACAACGACGATTCGCATGCGCTCTTTATCCCTGTTGTTTGCACTCTCTGATCGTGCTCGGATCTTCTCCCCGCTCTGCCTTCTGCCCACCGCCGCCGCTATGAAAACGCTGCCAACCCTCGGCGCGCAGCCGGCAGGCCGGACAGTCGTTGCAGCCATACCCCCAGGGGAGGCGATGCTGCCGCTCTCCCTGGTAGCAGGTGTGGGTATGCTCGATGATCACCTCAAGCAGCGGATTGCCGCCGAGCTGTTCGGCGAGCTGCCATGTGGCCGCCTTATCGATCCACATCAGCGGGGTATGCAGGACAAACCGCTGCGCCATGCCGAGGTTGAGAGCAACTTGCACGGCCTTGATTGTATCATCACGGCAGTCTGGGTAGCCGGAGTAATCGGTCTCGCAGACGCCGCTGATTAGATGGCGAATTCCGCGGCGCTCGGCTAGCGCGGCGCTCAACGTAAAGAAGAGCAGATTGCGGCCGGGGACGTAAGTGTTGGGCAGCCCTTGGGTGTCGTAGGCGATTGCTTGGGCGCTCGTTAGGGCCGTCTCGCTGAGTGTGCCGAGCACGCCGGCATCAAGCAGATGATCGGCGCCGAGCCGCGGCGACCAGAGCGGAAAGCGTTCGGCCAAGTGGTGGCGTACCGCCTCGCGCGCAGCGAGTTCGGCATGGTGGCGCTGGCCGTACTCGAAGCCAACGGTCTCGACCCGGGCGAAGCGGTCTAGCGCCCAGGCCAGGGTGGTCGTCGAGTCTTGGCCCCCCGAGAAGAGAACCAAGGCGGCAGTGTAGTCGGCAGGGTGGGCAGCGATCGTCATCGACTCAGTATGCCGCGCTCAAGGCGCCGAGCATAGAGTGTTTTTCTGTCTGCCAGCGTCTCCGAGCGTGTTACACTGCTCGTATCATGTCTGGAAATACCTTTGGCACCCTCTTTACGGTGACGACCTTCGGCGAGAGCCACGGTCCGGCTCTCGGTGCGGTCGTCGACGGCTGTCCGCCGGGATTGCCGCTGAGTGTCGAGGATCTGCAGCAGCAGCTCGATCGGCGCCGTCCTGGGCGTTCAAAGTACACGACGCAGCGTCGTGAACCCGACGCGGTGAAGATCCTCTCCGGGGTCTTTGAGGGGGTTACGACCGGCACACCGATCGGTTTGCTGATCGAGAATACCGATCAGCGCTCGCAAGATTACGGTGATATCGTCGAGCGCTTCCGTCCTGGGCACGCCGATTACACCTACCTGCACAAGTACGGCATCCGCGATTACCGCGGTGGCGGTCGGGCCTCGGCCCGTGAGACGGCGATGCGGGTGGCGGCCGGGGCGATCGCGGCGAAGTATCTCAAGACGCATTTAGGCATTGAGGTGCGCGGGCGCTTAGCACAGATGGGCGAGCTGCAGCTAGCGGCGGAGGATTGGACGGCGGTCGACGAGAACGACTTCTTCTGCGCCGATCCGGCGCGCGTCCCCGAGCTTGAGGCGCTGATCCACACCGTGCGCAAGGCCGGCGACTCGATTGGGGCGACGGTCGAGGTCGAGGTCCATGGAGTGCCGCCGGGGCTCGGTGAGCCGGTCTTCGATCGACTCGATGCCGATTTGGCCAAGGCGCTGATGTCGATCAACGCCGTCAAGGGGGTCGAGATCGGTGCCGGGATGGCGGCGGCTGGCCAGCGCGGCAGCGAGTTTCGCGATGAGCTGACCCCGGCAGGATTCGTCGGCAATCGTGCCGGCGGTATTCTCGGTGGGATCTCCAGCGGACAACCGATCGTGGCGCGGGCGGCGCTGAAACCGACCTCCAGCATGCTCATCCCCGGACGCTCGATCGACGTTCATGGCGAGCCGGTCTCAGTAGTTACGCGGGGCCGTCACGATCCGTGCGTAGGGATCCGGGCGGTGCCGATTGCCGAGGCGATGATCGCGCTCGTGGTCATGGATCACTGGCTGCGCCACCGCGCTCAGAATGCCGACGTCGAGAGCCCAGCGCCGCGGATCCCGCCAAGCGCCCAAGGGTGAGGGCAGGGGTGAGGGCACCCTAGCCTCCACACGAATTCGATGAGCCAGACAACCGAGACAACGGGGCCGCTGCCCTACTGGCGCTTGGCCGGGTTCTACTTCTTCTTCTTCGCCGCCCTCGGCTCGCTGATGCCCTACTGGGGACCCTACCTGCGAGATGCTGGGTTCTCCTCGGCGCAGATCGGCGAGCTCTTAGCGATCCTGCACGCCACTAAGATCGTCGCCCCGAACGTCTGGGGGGTGGTCGCCGATCGGCTCGATCGGCGTATGGTCGTGGTGCGTGTCGCTGCGCTGCTTGCTTGCCTCTGTTTCGCCGGGATCTTGATCGCCGAGACCTACGGCGCCATCGCGCTCGTCATGGTCTTGTTCGGCTTCTTCTGGAACGCATCACTGCCGCAGTACGAGGCCAATACCTTTAATCACCTTCATGGCTGCGAGCACCGCTACAGCCGCATCCGGGTGTGGGGGTCGGTGGGGTTTATCGTCGCCGTGATCGGTATCGGTGAGCTGCTCGAGCGGACCGGCTATGCGACGCTGCCCTATCTGGTACTGCTCATCTTCGGCGGGCTTTGGCTCTCAAGCCTGATCGCGCCGGAGGCGAGACGGGTGCAGCGGGAGCAGGGCGGCGATGGCTTTTGGGCGACCCTGAAGCAGCCGGCAGTGATCGGTTTCTTTCTCGCCTGTTGCCTGAATCAGGTCGGCCACGGCCCCTTTTACGGCTTCTTTAGCATCTACCTGCAAGATCACGGCTACAGCGGGGGGCTGATCGGCGTGCTGTGGGCGTGGGGGGTGGTGGCCGAGATCGCTGTCTTCTTATTGATGCACCGTCTGCTGCCGCGCTTCGGCGCGCGTTGGCTGCTGACCGCGGCGCTGGCACTCGGGGCGGTGCGCTGGCTGATGGTGGCGTTGTGGGTCGATTCGGCGTGGCTGATTGCTCTGAGTCAGACGCTGCATGCGGCGAGTTTCGGCGTCTATCACGCCGTAGCGATCGATATCGTCAACCGCTTCTTCGTCGGGCGGGCGCAGGGG
>NZ_NRRN01000035.1 GCF_016583625.1 Halorhodospira abdelmalekii
GCCTCGGGGTCGGCGGGGGGTTCGGTGACGGTAAAGGGGGCCTGCTGACTCACGACTGCCTCCTCTCAGCGGCGGTGCTCCCAGCGGCAGTGCCCCCGGCGGCGGTGCTTGCAGCGGCGGCGGTGCTTGCAGCCGCAGTTCTCCCGGGTGCAGTGCTTCCAGCGGCCGTGCTTGCAGACGCAGTGCGTCCAGCGACAGTGCCCTCGACGGCGGCAGCCCACGGCGCGATGTGGCGGCGCTGCCGTGAGTCGTCGGGCTGGTTGCGGCTCGGGCTAAAGAAGACCCCGGGGGCGTGGAGCAGCTTGCTGAAGGGGAAGATCACCAGCAGCGCGAGGACCAGCAGCAGATGGCTGAGCAGCAGCGGATCGGTCGGCAGCGGCTGCCAATCGAAGCGGAGCAGGCCGAGGAAGAAGGCCTTAACGGCAACCACGTCGGTCGGCTGCAGGTGCTGCATCCCCAGGCCGCTGAGGGCGATGGCAAGGAGCAGCGCCAGCATGAGGTGATCGGAGAGGCTGCTGATGTGGCGCAGCCGATCGACGATCAGCCGCCGCAGCCACAGCCCAGCCAGCGCGATCACCAAGGCGTAGGCGGCGTAGAGGCCGAGCGGCTGCAGCAATAGGAGCCACTGCGGCACCGGCTCGATGACGTAGCGCAGGTGGCGCAGGACGACCAGCAGCAGGGCGATGTGCATCAGCCAGCCGAGCAGCCAGATCCACTTATTCGAGCGCAGTAGGCTCCAGAAGAGGGTCACCTCACTGGCGACGCGCACTGCTGCGCCGCTGCGGGTCGTCGGTGCCGGTGTCGTCGGGATGCGCAGCGGCGCTGGGGTGCGCGCATAGAGCGCGATCCGAGCGACCAGGCCGGCGACGAAGAGGGCGCCGGCTAGGTAGAAGAGCACAGCAAAGGTCGCGGTCAACACGGCTCAGCCTCTCGGATCGCGCGGCTGCGCCTTAGACGCAGCCGGTCGGTTTCGGCAGCCCGGCGTAGCGGCACGCCTGCTTCGCCGGCCCGTACGGGAAGAGCTCGTAGAGGTACTTGCTGTTGCCCTTTTCCGGACCGAGGCGCTTGCCGATCTGCTTGGTCAGCACCCGCACCGCCGGGGCGATCTGGTACTCGTCGTAGTACTCGCGCAGGAAGTTGATCACCTCCCAGTGCTGCTCGGTCAGCTCCTGGCTGTCTTCCTGGGCCATCACCTCGGCGAGCTCAGGGCTCCACTGGCTCAGGTCTTGGATGTAGCCCTCTTCATCGGTTGGTATCGTCTGACCGTTAAGCTCAATGGCCATGGTTTCTCTCTCCTCTCTGCTGCTTGCGCGTGTAGTGATTTGCCCGGTGTCTCTGGTGTGTGCGCTGTGTATGTGGCGCGTGCGGCGCCTACCGTGCAGGGGGCGGTGCCGTCCCCGCCCCGCGCTGGATCGTCACCCTCTGGACTGCTGCCCGCAGCACCGCGCCCAGATCTCTTACACCCACGCCTGGTGGGGGCCGTAGTCGACGATCAGCTGAACGAAGCCTTCGTAGTCGACGATCTCAGCGCCGGCGATCAGGGCCTCCGGGGCCACCCCGCGCGCGCTTAGGTCGGGGCCGAGGACGTACAAACGCCCCTGGTTCGCCAAGTCGCTCAGTGTGGTTGCGCTCGGTGCGGCGGCCAGTGCGCCGTAGACCCCGTCTTCGATCAGCAGCAGACGGCTCTCAGCCGATTGCGCCTCAAGGTGCAGCAAGCACGAGTCCAGATCGCGGGTCTGCAGTGGAGATTTATTAACGGTGTGCAGCATGGTCTTTAGCCTCTGTCGAAGATGCTGAATCAGGCGACACCGCGAAAAACGGCGCTACGGTCAAACGGTCAAAACGACATGATGACGTCTTGTTCGGACATCAGTGCGCTCATGCGCGCCCGATCGACGACCTCGACCGGCACCACCAGATCGTCGGCGGTCATCCCGCGCGCCTCTAGCGACTCGCGCTCGACGTAGAGCTTTTCGATGTCGTAGCCCTCAAGGGCGCGGTAGGTCGGAGCGAAGTTCTTCATCTCGATCGCCTTGGCGTCTTGCCCCTTGCGCAGCTGCAAGACCCCGTCATCAAGGAAGGCGAGGCTGACGTCTTGATCGAAGGCGGCGCTGATCAGCACCACTTCAAGCGCCTCAAGGGCGTAGATGGTGCCGTGCGGCGCCTTACGGTTGACGAACATAAAGCGCTTGATTGTGCTCGCTGCATCCTCATCGAACTCGTCGTTCACAGCACTGTTCTCCTCTTGTGTGGGGCTGCATCCGGCTAGTGGTTGTTCTCGCTCTCGTTTTCGCTTCTGCTCTGGCGCGCTCTTGCGTGGAGCGCGGGGGCGAACGCCTACGCCCTCGATCAGTCGCCGAAGGTGACCAGGCGGTCGGCCTCGATACCGATCTCGACCAGCTGTCCGAGGCCCGAGATCCGAAAGCCCGGGGCTAAGATCTCGTCTTTGACGCCGCGGCGCAGTGCGGCGGCGACACAGACGACGAGATCGACGTCGTGATCGGCGGCGAGCTGCGACCAGCGCTGTACGATGTTGCGATCGTCCTGCTGCGGCTCCTGCAGCCGGTTGGCGTTATGCACCCCGTCCATGTAGAAGAAGACCCGCGGTACGCGATGCCCCATCGCGATCGCCGCCTTGGCGAAGTGGTAGGCGCTGTCGGCGGCCTGATGTTGATAAGGGCTCTCGTTGACCAGGATCGCAAATTGCATCGATGACCTCCTGCCAGGGCGGGCTCGCGGTGCGAGCTAGAAACGCAAGTGCGCAGAGGCGTTCAGCTTAGCCCGTGAGCCGTGCCAGTGCTCAATGTGGTGCCGCGTAAAGGGCAGATCGGTGAGTTCGAAGAAGCGCACCCAGCCGATCCGTTCGATCCACTCGCCGACCCGCTCGTAGTCACGGGCGTGGTCGCGATAGGCGTAGAGGATCTTTTTAACGTGTTCGGCTACCTCCGGCCAGCGCGGCGGATTGTTCGGCAGGCCAGCCACCACCATCTTATGGAAACTCGGCACGCCGCGGGCGTTCGAGTGGTTGCCGCCGACCCAGATGGCGAGTTTCGAGTGCTCCGGGTCGTTGATCTGCATCGGCGGGCAGGGCGGGAAGCAGGCACCGCAGGCGACACACTTGCGCTCATCGACCTCAAGCGACGGCTTGCCGTCGACCACCGCCGGGCGGATCGCCGCGACCGGACAGCGGGCGACCACGGATGGGCGCTCGCAGACGTTCGCCACTTGATCGTGCTGGATCTTCGGCGGCTTGGTGTGCTGGATGTTGATGGCGATATCGCCCTGACCGCCGCAGTTGATCTGACAGCACGAGGTAGTGATGTGGACGCGGTTGGGCATGCGCTCCTGAATGAACTCCTCGTGCAGCTCATCCATCAACGACTTGACCACGCCGGAGGCGTCGGTCGCCGGGATATCGCAGTGCAGCCACCCTTGGGTGTGGGAGATCATGGTCACCGACGGGCCGGTGCCGCCGACCGGGAAACCGGCCTGCTGCAGGGCGCCGATCAGCGGTTCGACCTTGTGCGCCTCCGCGACGGTGATCTCGACGTTGGAGCGGATGGTAAAGCGCATATAGCCGTCGGCGTACTGATCGGCGATATCGCACAGCGAGCGAATGGTGTAGACATCCATCTGCCGCTGCGTGCCGGCGCGCACCGTCCAGACCTCCTCGCCGCTGTGGGCGACGTGGTGCAGCACCCCTGGGCGCGGGCGGTCGTGGTACTGCCACTGCCCGAAGTTGCGCCGCAGCGTCGGATGCAGGTGCGGGAAGGGGTCCGGGGTGCCGCTCTCAATCGGTCGCCGGGGCTGGGTTGGGGTTGCTGCTTCGGCCATGGCCAGTTGCTCCTCCGCTAGCTGACATCGTGCTCGGCGGCCCGCTGCCGTTGACGTTCCCGCCACTTCTCCGCCTGCTCATCCCAGTCGTCCATCCGCACATAGGAGATCGAACGCGGCTCGCGGATCATATTCGGGTCGACCTCTAGGCCGACCGCCTCAAGGAAGTCGGGCAGGCCGATGCGCTCGATCATCTCGCCGACACGTTCGTGCTCGAGGGCATTCTCGGCGAAGAAGTCGACGACCTCTTGCGCCGTCTCTAGCAGCCGCTCGTAGTCTTCGTGGGTGCGCAGCGGCATAAAGGGGACGACGACCGTGCCAAAGAGATCGCCGATGCGCAGGGTGCGTTTGCCGCCGACGAGGATCGCGACGCCGCGATCTTGACCGGGGGCCAGCGCCTTGGTCATGACGTTGATGCAGTGCATGCAGCGGACGCAGGCCGAATTGTCGATCTCAAGCTGATCGTCGTCAGTCAGACTCAGCGCCCCGGAGGGGCAGCGAGTGATGACATTGTCGATGGTGTACTGCCGCCCTTTGCGCGCGACGAAGGCATGCACCTCGTGCTGATCGACCTGAATGGCATCACGCCACGTGCCGATGACAGCGAAGTCGGAGCGCTCAATGGCGTTCATGCAGTCGTTGGCACAGCCTGAGACCTTGAATTTGAACTTATACGGTAGGCTCGGGCGGTGGATGTCGTCGAGGAAGTTGTTGATGAGCATGCGGTGAATCTTCTGCTCATTGCAGCAGGAGTGCTCGCAGCGCGCTGCACCGACGCACGACATCCCGGTGCGGACCGCCGGCCCGGCGCCGCCAAGATCGAAGCCGTACTCGTTGAGTTCATCGAAGCACGCCTGGACGCCATCGGCGGTGATGCCCTGGAGCATGATATCGCCGGTCTGTCCGTGCAGGGCGATCAGCCCCGAGCCGTGCTTCTCCCAGATATCGCACAGATCGCGCAGCGTCTGCGTGGAGTAGTGCATGCCGGCCGGCGGGATGAAGCGCATGGTGTGGAACTCTTGCGCTTCCGGGAATTTTGGTTCGCCGTGTTCATCTTTGAGCTCGGTAAAGCGCGGGATGATGCCGCCGCCGTAGCCGAAGATGCCGACCGTGCCGCCCTTCCAGTAGCCCTTACGATCGGTGTAGGAGTGCTCCAACTGCCCGAGCACCCCGGCGATCATCGGCTTGGTCTCGGCCAGGCGCTTGAGGCCGGTGACAAAGCTCGGCCACGGGCCGCTCTCGAGCTGATCGAGCTTGGGTGTATCGTAGAGCTTCTTAGCCATCGCGCTGCTCACCCCTTGCTTGCTGGGCTCGGGCCGGGAGTCGGGCAGCGCCCGCTTACACCGAGGCGGGGGCTGTGGCCGGTCCGACCGTTTGTTCAGGATCAAAGTAGCGCGCGCCAAGGGGCTTGGAAATATCCATTCGCGGGGTCGCATGGGAGAGGGGGCTATCCCTTTAGGGATAGGGGGCGCTTCGATGATCAACCCCTATGGTCGCGATCTTGGCTTTCGGGGGACGAGTCTGTCAGGCGCTCAGCGGTCAGGGCGCGGCGCAGATGAGTGCGCAGTTCCGCGGGTATGAAGAGGCTAGCGACCTGCCGAATGAGCGGGTGACGGAAAGTGTAGTGCAGGTCTTTTTGATCTTCTTGATCAGGGCATTGAATCACTACTTCCGCAGCAAGCAGTTCGGTGAGCCTGTTCTGAACTTCAGCACGAAGCCCCGCTGGAATATCGCCGCGGAGTACTGCTTTGCCAATATTTTGACTGTTTTTAATGGTTTTAATGATGTTGCTACAGTCAGTATATATTTGATAGGCATTGCTTTGGCGCAGAGGATCGGCTGCGACTACGATCATTAAATCGCGCTGGGTGAAGCGCTCGTCGAGAACGGCGGCGAGTTGTGCGGTGCGGCGCGCAATGCCGTGCTGGTGTAGAGAGGCACCGAGAAGGTCGTAGAGTAGGCAGGTCAGGTTGCTGCCTTTGTCATAATCGTGCCCGCTCTGAACACACTGACCATGGCGCTGCTGCCCTTTTGTGAGTTGTTCGATAAAAAGTGGCACGCCAGAGCAGCGGGCGATTAGCTTGGGTGCGAGTGGGGATGCTCGATGCGCTGGAGATTGTACATCCCGGTGCAGTTTTTTCTCGTTCTTATTCTCGGTCTTGTCCTCGCTCTCGGGTAAGGGAGGCGCTTCACTGAGTTGTTCAGCTATGACTGTTGCTAGCTGTGTCCCTTCAGTATTATTCAATGGGCCAAGCTGCAGGATTGGCAGCTTGCGCAGAGGCCTTGGCACTGCGTCGATGTGGCGTGCAGTCAGTAGAACCAGTAGTCGATTATCTTCGGACTCTGCGCTTGTCTTCGGCGGTTGGTCAGGGTCCTCCGGGCGTGAACTAAGATCCCGTCTCGATCTCGAATTCATTGCGTCCCTAGCGAGAATCTTTTCGAAAAGTGCCAGTGTCGAGGCGTCGGCCCACTGGGTATCTTCAAGCACGATAACGGTCGGCCTACGCTGAGCGAGTGCACCGGCAAGTTGGACAAAGATTTTTTTAATGCGTTCGCAGCGCTCGGTTGCGCTGAGTTTGTGTACCCCCGCTTCAGGCGGTGGGGTGATGTCTGCCAGCTCGGCGATCAGCTCAATAGCTAGCGGATCGTCGGTTTCGAGTCGGCCTAGCCAGTTGCGTAAACCTTTTTTTGCCGTCGCCCATGATTGTTCTGAGCTGACCGAAGCGGTCTTCACCAAGAGACTGCTCAGCGGGTGAAAAGCAATATTTCTCTCGGGAGGTTCACAATTCAGTTCGCGCCAGCATCCCCCGGCCGCCAATACCTCCTCGCGCAGCCATGCGACTAGACGTGATTTGCCGATTCCGGCCTCGCCGGTGACGATTACGCCTGTCAGGCCATTTTCTGGGGGGGCGTTCTCCGTATCGTTTGCCGTATCCCTTGTCGTATCCTCCCGAATGCGTCGCCAGTAAGCTGCTAGCTCGGCGCACTCGCGCTCGCGTCCGACGATTGGGTAGAGGGTGGGGCGGTACCCTCCTTCGGGCCACCCTGCGGTGGTATCGAGCCAGTAGCTGTAGGGTGGTTGTAAAGCGCTGCATTGGGGGTGAGAAGTTGGCGAGATCTGCAGAGCTAAGGGGATCAGCTGCGAGGGGGCATGTGGCAGTTCGGCGAGTTGTTGTCCGCTCTCACTGCCGAGCAGCACCGCCGAACGGGCGTAAAAGGGACCGGGCGCTGTTCGGGTGAACGCAGCAAAACCGGCAAGATTACGGGCAATGAGAGCGGGTGTGCCGAAAAGGGTACAAGAGTCTAGGGGACATACCTGTACCATGCCGCACTCAATGCCGATATGAACATCGCTTTCAGTGCTGAGTTTGCGGGCGGCGCGTAGCGCCATCATCAGGGTCTGTTCTTCGGCTGTGGGGTAGCCGAACCACAGCGTAATTCCGTAGGGTTCGTGCTCTGGAGAAGCGAAGGCGTGGTAGTGAGCCGCAATGAGCTCCGCGCGGTTGCACAGCGTCCGATAGCGTTCGTGCAGTATTTCAGGATCGTTATGTGGCAAGACTTGGGCGTGGAGGGCGGTAACGTGGCGACACTCTGTAATGTACGTCCCTGTTGTGCTGTCGTGGCTACCGTTCCTGTGGAGTAAATGGCTGACAAGAGTCGTTGTCGCGGGTTCCGGTTCGCGTTGTTTCTGTTCCCTGAGATTGTAGCGTAGCGCCTGATAAGTCTCGATCGCCTCGGTATATTCGCCGGCGGCGAGGAGGCGGCGCAGTAAGCAGCGCTGCCCGCCTTCATGCCAGTAATCGAGTGCGGGGGCGTAGCGGGCGATGGCGATGGCTTCCGGATGTGTTCTGCGTAGGCCCAGGTCGTCAGCAAGGGTAATAGCCCATTCGATGGCGCGCACGCGGTAATGGATACGCTGTGTTTCGATCCACTGCTGAATGGTGCTATCGGGGGCAAGTTCAATGCCGTCGAGAAAGGTCTTGGAGCAGGTTTCGAGGGTGATGCGAGCCTGTTCAGAATCAATGCTGTTGCCGGCGGGGTCGAGATTGCCGTTGGGGGCAAAATGGAGGTAATCGAGCGGGTCGGTGTCGAGGCATAGCTGAATATCGGGGCCTAGGCCGATGTGGTTCGAGCTGACGGAGAGGGGGAGAGGCGACATCGGCGCTATTGCGTTGCAGGCGGCGCGGATACGACTAAGGGCCTGACGGAGCGAGACCCGAGCATTGTGGCTCGACTGCTCGGGCCAGAGCAGTTCGGCGAGCGTGCTGCGGTCGATGGCGGGGCATGGGGCGGACGGGTCGCGCAATTGAGCCTGGTAGGCAGGCAATGACCAGTCGGTGTGGGGCGGGGTGGTGAGGGCGGCTCGGCGCGCGGCAAGAACGAGGTAGGCGAGCAGTACACGAAGCTTAGTGTAGCGTAGTCCAGTGTCGAGCCGCCGTCCGTCGAGCGTGGCACGGAACTGGCCTAGAAGCCGGACCTCTAGTTTCGGCACGCTCCTCCCCCCTTCTCCTGTTGACCGTGCTCGATTCTTACGTCCTGGTGCCTGAGGATCAGGATGAGAGCTGCCTGGTCCGCTGTCTACCCCCGTCTATCTCTTTCCGGCGCCGCCGTAGGCGACTTTGTGTCGCAAGCGGTGTGGCTGTTCACGGCGAATTCACGCCCTTTGTGCAGAAGGCGGTTGCCTGCAACGACGCGGCGTGGCCGAATGGACCGGGGTCCGTGGGCGATCGCCTGGGTAGATCCGAGCCGATCCGGATCGATTCTAGCAGATCGGGGTGGCTCAGGGCGCCGGGTCCGTGGGTCTTAGGCAAGTTGAGCCTGTTCGAGAAAGGAGATTCGCTGATGGCTGTTGTGCAGGTGGTTCGTAGGTTCGTCGCTATTGCCCCCGGGCCAATGGCATTGGCGCTGGTGCTGGGGTTGGGGTTGGGTAGCGTATCGGTAGCGGCAGCCTCCGAGCGAGCCGAGCAGGAACGGGTGCCCGGTGTCGGTACGGCACTGTTGGCACTCGATGTCGCGCTGGTTGCTTTTGATCGGAAAGACATCGACGACTCTTTTGCGGGTGTTGGTATCGGGTTGACGGCGCGCCCCACTACGCGGTTGGCGGCTCGCCTGCGGATGGAACGGGTCGAGGAGTATGATGCCGATGAGCTTGATGGAGTCTCTGTTCACCGCATGCGCATGGGGCTGGCTTTTCGCGATCCGGTGACTGCAACCATAGATGCGGTCTACGAGTTTGAAGTCGGGTACACCTCGGCTTCAAGTGAGGCACGAGATTTCGAAGTCTTCGACGGTGTGCGCTCCTATCTGGAGTACGGTGTTCAAGTCGGTATGTCTGGGAGCAGTGAGCGCTGGCGCACCGACTTGATGGCGGTAGCACGTACTAATAACGACTCCGATATCGATAATCAACTCGGCGGAAGGCTGGAGATCACCGGTTATGCCGCCGATTTTCGCTATGCCGGTTTCATCGAGGGGGAGATGTTGACCGATGATCGAACAGTGCGGCTCGGGGTGCGGCGGATGTTCCACTAATAGGCGCCGGTTTTCTGCTTCATACCGTTCACGAGGGCGTGTGGAAGATCAACTGACCGCATCGGCGATGCGTCTATCTAGCCAGTAGCGATGATGGCCGGGCAGGGAGCCACAGACGAATCCAGTGTGCCCCCCGTTAGGAGTCAGTTCCAGGGTGATGCCGGGGCCGAGTTCGTTGTGGCTCGGGATGGCGCTCTCAGGAACGAGCGGGTCGTCGAGGGCGTGAAGGATGGTTGTCGGCTGGGTAATTCCGGCAAGGCGTTGCCGACAGCTAGCGCGCCGATAGTAGTCGGCGCTATCGGCGAAGCCGTTGATCGGCGCGGTGATCAGGTCGTCGAACTCACGCAGGGAGCGGATCTTTGCGATGCGCTTGCAGCTGACCGGTGCCGCCTCGGGGCCAGTCTCCGGGCAAGCGGCGAATTTACGGATTGCAAGCGGCCTGAGCTTGCGCAGCAGATGCTCCTGATAGATCCAGCCGATCCCCGATTCGAGCGCCGTTGCGCACGGTGCCAGCTCGAAGGGTACTGAGACCGCCACGGCGTGGTGGAGCGGGGCGTCTTGGCGTTCGCCGAGCCAGTTGAGCAAGATTGAGCCGCTCAGCGAAAAGCCGCAGGCTGCCAATCGCTGGTGCGGGTAACGGCGTTGCAATGTCTCGATTACGGTATCGAGATCGTCCCACGCGGCGGCGTGGTAGGAACGCCGGTGACGGTTGGGTTCGGGGCTGGCGCCGCGGGCGATCATCACCACACTGCCGATGCCGCGGCGACTCAATTCGGCGACCAAGCCGCGGATAAAGCCGGAACTTTCATTGCCGGCCAGGCCGTGGCAGATGACGACCAAGTCGCCGCCGGCCGAGCCGGTGGGTGCCGAGCCGCCACTGGCCAAGCCGTTGCCGACTAAGCCGTTGCCGACTAAGCCGCTATCAGCCGGGCCGCTATCAGCCAGGCCACAAGTGACAGGGCCACTGGCGCCCGGGTTCCGGCCTGCAGGACCCCACATCAGGTCGAGGAAGTCACCATCGGGCAGCTCAAGGCGTTCACGACGAAAGGCAATCTTCGGCGCTCGGCGGCAGACGGCCGGAAAGATCGTCTGCAGGTGACTGCTTGGCAACCACCAGGCAGGGGAAAAATCACTTACCATGCGCCCACCACTCTCCTCCGTGCGCCGTTTCGCCCGCCACCCGCCGCTTTGTCCACCATTCGCTACCCAACCGCTTGAACTCCAGCCTGTTAAAGCCCTGCCGCCGCTCTATCTCGATCCTGTCGCTCAATCCCGACCGAGCCACTGAATCCGATAGAGATCGAGGCGTCGATCCTTATAGTTACGAACCGAGCCCTCGTTGCGGATCTCCGTCAGCTTATCGAGATCGAGATCGACGATCAGCGTCATCTCGGTGTTCGGTGTTGTCTCGGCGACGATGGCATCGTGCGGGAAGGCGAAGTCGGCCGGCGAGAAGACCGCCGATTGCGAGTACTGGATGTCGATATTCTCCACCTTCGGCAGGTTGCCGACCGAGCCGGTGATGGCCACGTAACACTCGTTCTCGATCGCCCGCGCCTGTGCGCAGCGGCGCACCCGCAGATAGCCGGTCTGGGTATCGACCCAGTACGGCACAAAGAGGATCCGCGCCCCCTTTTGGTTGAGGATACGGGGCAGCTCCGGAAACTCGACGTCGTAGCAGACTAAGATGCCGATCTTACCGATGTCGGTCTCGAAGACCTTCAGCTCGCTGCCGCCGCGCACCCCCCAGTAGGAGCGTTCATCGGGGGTGATGTGCAGCTTATACTGCTGATCGGTGGTGCCGTCGCGGCGACACAAGTAGGAGACGTTATAGAGCGTCTGCTCCTGATAGACCGGCATCGAACCGGCGATGATGTTGATGTTGTAGGCGACCGCCAAGCGCGTCATCTCATCGACGATCTCCTCGGTATACTGCGCCAGACCGCGGATCGCCTCGGCCGGGTACTCCTGGTTAAAGAGCGAGAGCAGCGGGCCGTTGAAAAACTCCGGAAAGAGGGCGAAGTCGGCGTTGTAGCCGGCCAGCGCATCGACAAAGAACTCGACCTGATCGATCAACTCATCGACCGAGCTCATCGGTCGCATCTGCCACTGCACCGTGCCGACCCGCACCACTGCCTTGCGCCGCGCGATCAGCGGCTGCTCCTTCGGCTCGTAGAAGATGTTATTCCACTGCACCAGGGTGGCGTAGGCGTGCGAGTCGCGATCCGAGGGCAGGTAGTCGGTGATGATGCGCCGGACGTGGAAGTCGTTCGCCAACTGGAACGAGAGGATCGGGTCGTGGATCTCGCGCCGCTTGACCAGCTCGATGTACTCCTGCGGGGTGACCCGCTCGGCGTGCTTGGCGTAGCCGGGGATGCGACCGCCGGCGACGATGCCGCGCAGATTGAGTCGCCGACACAGCTCCTTGCGCGCATCGTAGAGGCGGCGACCAAGGCGCATCGAGCGATAGCCCGGATCGACAAAGATATCGACGCCGTAGAGGACATCGCCGTTAGGATCGTGCGTGGTCAGAAAGCCGCCGCCGGTGATCTCCTCATAGGTGTGCTTATCACCGAAGCGGCCGTAGTCGACGATCAGGGTGATGGCCCCGGCAACGACGCGGCCATTATCCTCGATGCAGATCTGCCCCTCCGGGAAGCGGTTGATCTGGGCAGCGAACTGCTCGCGTGACCACGCCCCATCCATCTCCGGATAGACTTGATCCATAATGTGCGCCACATCGTCGTAATCTTCGAGCACCATGTTGCGCAGCCGCAGGTGGTGCTCGTCGTGCTCGATGCGGTCGGAATCGCGCTCGGGATCCCGTTGTTCAGGGTCGTGATCGGTGTCGATCTCGTCGGTCATGGTGATGCGAGCCTTTTTCGGTTGTCCTATCCACTAGGGACGGCACAGTATACAGCTGCGATGGGGGTGAAGTGAGGGGGCCGATATTGACCTTTAGCCCAAGGGCGTTAGCGGGGATGTTAGCGGGTGTGTTGGCGGGCATGGTGGCGATGCTGCCGGCGGTTGCGGTCGCGGAGACGGCCCGGCAAGCTGCTCAGACCACTCGGACCACCCAGAGCGTGCAGACGGTACAGATCGACATCGTCGGCGTCGATGAGGCGCTTGAAGAGCAGGTGCGCAGCTATCTCGGTGAGCCGGCCACGGCCGATCCGGCCGCCCGCGCCGCTTTTCGCCGACGGGCCCCGGCCCGGGTGCAGGAGAGCCTGGAGGCGGTCGGTTACTACAACGCTGAGATCGAAGTGCGCGCCCACCACGAGGAGACGCGCTGGCGCCTAGTCATCCTCATCGACCCGGGGGAGCCGGTGCGCATCCGCACCGTTAACCTGCACATCCACGGCGAGGCGGCGCACGATCCGGCCTTTGCCGGGATCGAAGAGCGCATGCCGATCCGCACCGGCGAGATTTTCCACCACGGTCGCTACGCCACCGCGCGGCGCATGGTGCAGAATTTGGCGCTGGAACGCGGCTACTTCGACGGACGCTTCACCGTCCGCCGGGTCGATGTCGATCTGGCCGAGAACGCTGCCGATATCCACCTCTATTACGCGAGCGGTCCGCGCTATCGCTTCGGCGCGGTCGAGTTCGCCGACTCGCCCTTAGCCGACGCCTTTCTGCAGCGCATGGTGCCGTTCTCTCCCGGGGAGGCGTACACCGCCGCGCAGATCGGGCAGCTGAATCGGTCGCTGCGCGATAGCGGCTACTTCCGTGAGGTCGGCGTGCGGCCGGTGCCGGAGGCTGGCGAGCCCGGCGAGGTTCCCGTCGAGGTGCAGGTGCAGCCGTTAGCACGCCACGAGATCACCACCGGAGTCGGCTACACCACCGACTGGGGCGCGCGCGTCCGGCTCGGCTGGGAGCGGCCGTGGGTGAACCCGTGGGGGCACTCGCTCGGTGTCGAGAGCGAGATCGCCGAACGACGGCAGAGTGTCAGTGGCCGCTACACCATCCCGCTGCAAGATCCGCTGCGCACAGCGCTCGAGTTCCAGCTCGGGGCGCAGGCGCAGAATGTGGCCGATATCGACTCGGAGCAGGTGACCGCCTCGGTGCGCCATCGCCACCGGCTCGATAACGGCTGGCAACAGGTGCTCTCGGTGCGCAGCGACTGGGAGCGCTTTCGCCTCGATGGCGAGCGCGAGACGACGCTGTTGGTGCTCCCTGGGGCGAGCTGGAGCCGGACGCGCAGCCGCGGCGGACTCGATCCCCGCCACGGCGATCGGCAGATGCTCTCCTTGGAGGCGGCCGAGACGTGGCTGCTCTCCGATATCCAGCTCTACCGGGCGCGGGCTGGGACGCGCTGGGTGCGCACTTGGCCCGATCGCCACCGCTGGGTGTGGCGGGCCGATGTCGGGGCGCTGACCACCGATGCCTTCGCTCAGGTGCCGCCGTCGCTGCGTTTCTACGCCGGCGGTGATCAGAGCGTGCGGGGCTATAAGCTGCACAGCATCGGTCCGGAGCGCGACGGCACCATCATCGGCGGGCGCTACATGGCGGTGACCAGTCTTGAGTACGGCTATCAGCTGACTTCACAGTGGCGACCGGCGCTCTTTGTCGATGCCGGCAACGCCGTGCGCAGCTGGAGTGATCTTAGCGACGAGTATAAGGTCGGTGCCGGCGCCGGCATCCGCTGGTCGTCACCGATCGGACCGGTCCGCTTTGACGTCGCTGTGCCGATCGATGACGATGACCACGACTCGTGGCGAATCCACTTCTCGATGGGGTCGGAGCTGTAGCGGGTTGCCGTAGCGGAGTGCCTGGACGGCGAGCTGCAACGTAGAGCTGCAACGAGGAAGTGCAACGAGGGGCAGTAGCGGAGAGTAGTAATGGCAAGGCGTTGGCGTCGCGGATTGGCTTGGGGAAGCGGTGGGCTGCTGGGGCTGGTTGCCTTGCTGCTCCTCGCCGTGTGGTGGCTGCTCTACACCACGGCCGGTGCGCAGCTGATCGCCTACGTCGCGCAGACGCAGGAGCCGCGACTGCAGTTGCAGGTGCGCGACGGCAGCCTCATTCGCGGTGTCGAGGCGCACCGGGTAGCGTGGCGTGACGAGGCGCTGCAGGTCGAGATCGAGCAGCTGCAGTGGCGCTGGCATCCGTGGGAGCTGCTAGAGCGGCGCGGGCGCATCGAATCGCTTGAGGCGCGCGGCGTCGCCGTGACCCTTCCCGAAGGCGAGGCCGAGGCCGAGACGGCAGCCGAGCTCGAAGAGGCGCTGCAAACGCCGCGGCAAGAGCCGATCGCGCTGCCACAGATCGATCTGCCGCTGACAGTCGAGCTTGAGCAGCTGCGCATCGAGCGCGTCCGCCTGCAGCTCGGCGGAGCGCCGGTGCAGTGGATTCAGCGCCTTGAAGGGCAGCTCGCCGGCGCCGGCAGCAGTTGGCAGATTAAGCGGCTAATGGTTGAGCGCGAGGATGCCCGTCTTGACCTCCACGGCGATCTGCGTACCGTCGAGAGCTACCCGCTGAACCTCTTCGTCCGCGCCAGTGCCGCGATCCCTGGGTTGCCTGAGCGGGTTCGTTTGGCCTCGCGGCTCGGCGGGAGTGTCGCCGCTTTACAGAGCAGCTTGAGCCTCGCCGGCCCGGTGGAAGGCGATTTCGAACTGGCGTTGCGACCGCTCGATCCGCGGTTGCCCTTTCGCCTCGACGCCTTCGATGTCAGCGGCGGCTGGCCGCTGGCTACGCAAGACCTGGTCCAGGCCGAGGCGCTGACCCTGAGCGTGCACGGCGATCTGGAGCGGATCAGCGGGGCGCTCAGCGCCGAAGTCGGCGGCGAAGAGATCCCGCACGGGGTGTGGGAGGCCGATTTCAACGTCGACCCGCAGCGCGGTGCGGAGATCGAACGCCTTGAGGGCCGCCTGCTCGATGGCGTCGTGCGGGCGCGCGGTGAGGTCGCCTGGGCGCCGCAGTTGCAGTGGCAGGCGGCGATCGATCTGCACGATCTTTCGCCGGCGCAGCAGTGGCCGGCAGCCCCGGAGCGGGTCGCCGGGCCGCTGCAGGTCAGCGGCAAGGCCGATGCGCAGGGCTGGTCGCTCGATCTCGTACTCGAGCGTCTGCACGGTGAGCTCGAAGGGCGGCATGTTGAGCTCGCCGGACGGCTCGGTCACCGCGATACCGGGGCGTGGTTCGCCGACGGGGTGCGCGCGAAGATCGACGGTGGGGCGTTGGCCCTCGATGGCGAGTGGGCCGATGCCGAGTTGACGCTCGATCTGGCGCTGCACGCCGAAGATCTTAGCGTTCTTCACCCCGACTTGGGCGGAGCCGTGGAGGCGCAGGCGCGGGTGCGCGGAGAGCCGCTGCGCGCCTCGGTGCAGAGTGCCGGTTGGGGGCGCGATCTGCGCTACGGCGAGGCGTATCAACTCGCCGAGCTCGAGTGGCAGGCCGATGTGCCGGCGCTCGGCATGGAGCCCGGCGAGGTGACGCTGGTGGCGCGGCAGGCAACGCTGGGCGGGCAGGCCGTAGGTGGGCAGGCCGGGCAAGCTGGGCAAGCTGGGGAGGGCGAGCAGGCCGGGGAGGCCGATCAGCCCGAGCAGCTAGAGCAGACAATCGAGACGCTTGAGGTGAGCGCCTTCGGCACCCGCGCCTCGCATCAGTTGACGGCACGGGCCTCGGCCCCGCAGGGCAACGCCCGCTTAGCGATCGCCGGCGGCTGGCTGGAGGGGCGCGGTTGGCACGGCATGATCGCCGATGCTGGCGGCGAAGCGCTTGGCCATGCGCTCGATCTCGATCGCCCCTTTATGCTCCGGCAGGAGGGCGAGGTGGTGCAGGTCAGCCCGCACTGTTGGCGCTACCGCGACGGTCGGCTCTGCGTCGCCGAGCCGGTCGTAGCCAGTCCCGAGGCGGTGACAACACGCTTGGCGCTGCACGACTTCGAACTGGCGTGGCTGGAGCCGTGGCTGCCAGAGCTGGTGCGCTGGCAGGGGGGGCTCTCCGGCGAGGGGTGGCTCGACTGGCAGCAGGAGCGCGGCCTGCTCGCCGAGCTCGATCTGGAGAGCCGCGATGGCCGCATCGAGCTCGCCGTTGCCGAGGCCATCGACGATCTGCCGCCGGTGGTGCGCGATCTCGACTACGAGAGGCTGACCCTTAGTGGCCGCCTTGACCCCGAGACGGCGGGACTGCAGCTCGATTTCTTAACCCGCGAGGCGGGGCAGATCGCCTTGCAACTCGCCGCCGACCCCAATCCCGATCTTAAGGCCGACGGTTGGCTCGCCGGAGAGCTGCAGGTCAGCGATCTACAGCTCGGCTTCTTTCACCCCTTTATCCCTGAGCTGCGTGAACTCGAGGGGCGCTTCGATGCCGCAATCGAACTCGCCGGGACGCGCCACAACCCCGAGCTCGACGGCACCCTGACCTTGGCCGATGGCCGGGTCGCGGTGCCGGAGTCGCCGACGACGATCGACGAACTCGCTCTGAGCATCGCCCTGCAGACGACCCAGGCGCAGCTCAGCGGCGGTTTTGTCATCGACGGTCGGCCGGTGCGTTTGAGCGGCGAGGCCGACTGGGCGCAGCTCGATGCCTGGCAGCTCGATGTGGCGCTCGCCGGGCGTCGCCTGCCGATCGAATACCCGCCGTTGGCCCAGCTGGTGATCAGCCCCGATCTGACGCTGCGCATGCAGCCGGAACAGGTACGGGTGCGCGGCAGCGTCGAGGTGCCGCGGGGGGCGATCACCGTCGCCGAATTGCCGCAGCAGGCCGTTGCCCGCTCCGGCGATGTCGTCATCGTGCGCCGGCGCGACGAAGAGCGGCGCCCGGAGTCTGTCGAGGAGTCCGCCGTCGACTCCGCCGATGAGCGAGAGGCCACCGCAGCCGCTGCCGAGCGCGCCGATGAGGCGTTGGCGATTGATGCGGCGATCGATATCCGTCTCGGTGACGCCGTGCAGCTCGCTGCCTTCGGCGTGCGCGGCACCCTCGCCGGCACACTGCAAGTGCGCCAGCTGCCCGGGGCCGAGCCGGCGGCCTTCGGCGAGCTGCGCATCGTTGACGGTGAGTATCGCGGCTACGGCCAGCGCTTGGCCATTCGCCGTGGCATGGTGATGTTCGTTGGCCCGCTCGATCGCCCGCAGCTCAATATCGAAGCAGTGCGGCGAATCGAGCGCGATCGGGTCACCGCCGGATTGCGCATTCAGGGCGATGCCCCTCAGCCGGTCATCACTCTGTTTAGCGAGCCGGCGATGGGCGAAGAAGATGCCCTCTCTTACCTGATTCGCGGCCGTCCGCTCGGTGCCGAAGGCGCCGGTACCGATGCAATGCTGGCGCAGGCAGCGCTGAGTCTCGGGGTGATGGGGGGCGGCCGCGTGCTGGGCGGTGTGGCCGAGCAGCTCGGTGTCGAGGACTTTGAGATCGATACCGCCGGGGAGGGCGATGAGGCGCAGGTCGTCGTCTCCGGCTACGTCGGTTCACCGCGATTGCGCGTCTCCTACGGTGTAGGCGTCTTTCAGCCGGTCAACACACTGCGCCTACGTTACTACTTGACGTGGAAGACCTATTTAGAGGCGGTCAGTAGCGAAGAGAGCTCACTCGATCTGATGCGCCGATTCGAGATCGATTGAGCCATTCAGCCAGGCATCTTACGCATCGATACACATTGATGCGTAAGATGCCTGGCTGCCCGAGTTTTCGCCAACCACATTCGGAGCGGAGGCCATGTTCTGGAACGACGATGAACCGGCAGCGGCCTTGGACAGCGAAGCGCCAGTTGTCGATCTCTATTTCCGGCTCCACGGTGATGCCTTGCCGCCCGACTACCCGGTGCCTCTTGCCGAGGCCCTAGCCCCCCTCTTGCTTGAACGGCTAGGTTCAGCCCCGCCTAGCGCGGCCATCGGTGCGCGTATCACCCACCTGCCTGAGGCGGGGCACGGCTGGTGGCGCGACCCAGAGGCGCCCCTGTTGCTATCGCGCCGCTCGCAGCTGGTACTGCGCACACCTCGCGCTAGCGGCGCAGCGCTATGCAGCCTAGTTGGCTGTGAACTGGTGCTCGGCGACTGCACGCTGCTGCTGGGGGCGGTGCGTGAGCAGCCGTTGGTCGCCACCGAGCCGCTCTACGCCGCCCGGGTGCTCGACCCGATTGCTACTGACGCAGAGAGAGACGCAGAGAGAAAAGTCGACGAAGAGATAGAGGAAGAAGGCGCAGCAGCGGCAAGCGAGGCGGCCTTTTTGCGCACGGTGCATGCGGCGCTGCAGGCCCTCGATATCCAGCCGCGGCGCCTACTCAGTGGTCGGCGTCAATGGCTTGCCACTCCTAGCGGGGTGGTCGCAACCCGCAGTCTGCTGGTCGACGGCATAGGGGCGCCGGCGAGCGTGGCCCTGCAGGCGCACGGCTTGGGCGGGGGGCGCCTGTGGGGGTGTGGCTTCTTCGTCCCGCACAAGAGCGTGGTGGCCGTCCACAGCTGAACCGCTGCCCTCCGCTACGTGGCGGGCTTGTGGGCCAATGAATGATCAAGGCCGCCACCGCTATCCCCTTAGAGATAACCCACCGCTCCGCAGTGCCCTCCCATCGGGTGGATTGCCATGTATATCGGCACCTGGGCATCCTTCCCGCTAGCGGATCGGCGTTGTGGTCCCGATCCAGAGCGGCGGTGAGGCGGTGCGATCCGATCAGGAGGCGAGCGCGATGGACTCAACCTACTACCAAACCGTGCGCGATCTCGAGGCGCGCGGCGTCGATGATGAGTATATTACCGGCTGGGCGTGCGGCTACTTGCGCAACCCGAAACGTGAGGAGCAGCGTTTGAGCGAGCGCTACGAGGCCGGTTACGCCGACGGCTGTACGGGCTCGGTGGCGAGCGCAGAGGTCTGACCCGGACCTTTGACCAAAAAGCGAGCGCAAGGCCCTTGGCTGTAGCGATGGGGTGAGCGAGCCGAGATGCTTTCGTGATTCTCGCTGCGACACGATCGATTGCACGATCAATTCATTGGGACGATCCACAGGAGATTCAGCGATGCCCGACTTCGACCAGGAACTCGATGCAACCGGGCTCAACTGCCCGATGCCTATCCTCAAGGCCAAGAAGACCCTCGCCACCATGAACACTGGCGAAGTCCTCCACGTCATCGCGACCGACTCCGGCTCGCTGCAAGACTTCGAGTCTTTTAGCAAGCAGACCGGCCACGAGCTGCTGGAGAAGCGCGAAGAGGAGGGCGCCTACCACTTCTATCTGCGCTGTGCCTGAGGCTCCACTGTCAGAGCCGTATGGGGCAGCGTCTAGCTAGCCGGGTAGCGCTCTACCGAGCCGCATAACATTGTGGCCGCGAGCGGGCGGCCGCAAACTCGCCAGAGCAGGCTGTCTCCCCGCCCTGTTGCGCTGGGGTGGTGGTTGCGCACGCCTGTACGCAGCGCGCGGTGCGTCCGCATCAGGCGTCCGCGTCAGGAGGAGGAGTCCAATCATGCCCTCAACCCCAGCGGCAGGAGCGGCGACAGATCCAGAGGCTGCACCAGCGGCCAACCTTGAGCCGCGCGACCAGCAAGAGGTGCGCTACACCACCTGCTATATGTGTGCCTGCCGCTGCGGGATTCGCGTCACCCTAGAGAACGGCAAGGTCCGCTTTATTCAGGGCAACCCCGATCACCCAGTCAACCGCGGCGTCCTCTGTGCCAAGGGCAACGCCGGCATTATGAAGCAGTACTCACGCGCCAAGCTGCGTGCCCCGCTGCGCCGTAAACCGGGCACCGAGCGCGGTGCCGGCGAGTTCGAAGAGATCTCGTGGGAGGAGGCGCTGAGCGAGCTGACTGAGCGGCTGCGCGCCATCCGCGGCAGCGATCCGCGCAAGCTCGCTTACTTCACCGGGCGCGATCAGATGCAGGCCCTCACCGGGCTGTGGGCGAGTCAGTTTGGCACCATCAACTGGGCTGCCCACGGCGGCTTCTGCTCGGTCAATATGGCGACCGCCGGGCTCTACACCCTCGGTCACGCCTTCTGGGAGTTCGGCGATCCCGATTGGGAGCGCACTCGCTACTTCATGCTCTGGGGCACCGCCGAGGACCACGCCTCGAACCCCTTTAAGCGCGGGATTGAGGAGATCAAACGCCGCGGCGCCCGCTTTGTCGCCGTCAATCCGGTGCGCACCGGCTATCAAGCGGTCGCCGACGAGTGGTTGCCGATTCGCCCCGGCACCGACGGGGCGCTAGCGATGGCGCTGATCCACTGTCTGCTGCGCGATGGTCAATTCGACTGGAGCTTCCTGGTTCGCTACACGAACGCCCCCTATCTGGTCGTCCAGACGCCGGGGGAGGCCGGCGATGGGCTGCTGCTGCGCGATGAGCAGGGGCGGCCGCAGGTCTACGATCTCGACCGTGAGGCGATCGTCGACGGCACCCAAGTTGAGATCGCCCCGGCGCTCTTCGGCAGCTACACCGCCGCCGATGGCCGGCCGGTCAAGACGGCGCTGACTCTGGCCGCCGAGCGCTTCCTCGATGAGGCGTACAGCCCGGAGCGCGCCGCGACGATCTGCGGCATCCCGGCGGCGACGATCGAGCGGATCGCCGCTGAGTTGGCCCACGTCGCCTTCAACGAGACGATCGAGATCGAGTGCGAGTGGGTCGATTGGGCGGGGCGGAAGCACGATCGTTTCATCGGCCGCCCCATCTCAATGCACGCCATGCGCGGGGTCGCCGCCCACTCGAACGGCTTCCAGGCGGCGCGCGCCATCCATCTGCTGCAGATGCTGCTTGGTGCGGTCGACTGCCCCGGCGCCCATCGGGCCAAGGCGCCCTATCCGCGGCAGATCCCACCACCGCTGCGCCCGGCGCGGGAGACGGCGCCGAATACCCCGCTGAGTGCCACACCGCTCGGCTTTCCGACCGGGCCGGAGGATCTGGTCATCGATGGCGACGGTCAGCCGCTGCGCATCGACAAGGCCTTTTCGTGGCAAGCACCACTCTCGACCCACGGCAAGATGCACACCGTCATCACCAATGCCGTTGAGGGCGATCCCTATCCGCTCGATACCCTGATCCTCTTCATGGCCAACATGGCGTGGAACTCGACCATGAACACCGACTCGGTGCTCGAGATGCTGCGCGCTAAGGACGAGCAGGGCGAGTACAAACTGCCGTATCTGGTCGTGGTCGACGCCTTCCACTCCGAGAGTGTCCACTACGCCGATTTGGTGCTGCCCGATACCACCTATCTGGAGCGCCACGACTGCATCTCGCTGCTCGATCGGCCGATCTCCGAGCCGGATGGGCCAGCTGATGCCATCCGCCAACCGCTGCTCGAGCCCGATGGCGATGTCCGTCCCTGGCAGGAGGTGATGATCGAGCTAGCGGTCCGTCTTGGCTTGCCGGAGTTTGTTAATGCCGACGGCTCGGCGAAGTACCGCGACTATCAAGACTTCATCGTGCACTACGAGAAGGCGCCCGGGATCGGCTTCTTGGCCGGTTGGCGCGGGCGTGATGGCACGCAACCGCTGCGCGGCGAGCCGAACCCGGAGCAGTGGCAGCGCTACATCGAAAACGGTGCCTTCTTTAAGCACGAGTTGCCGCTCTCGCAGCAGTTCTACAAGTTCGCCAACAAGGACTACCTTGAGTGGTCGCACGCGGTCGGTTTCAACCCGAGTGCTGAGCCGATCGTCATGGCCCTCTACAGCGAGCCGCTGCAGCGCTTTCGACTCGCCGCGCAGGGGCTCTCCGACGGCCCGCAGCCGCCCGATGAGACCGACCGTGAGCGGATACGGACCTATTGCGACCCGCTGCCCTTCTTCTACACGCCACTTGAGGAGGCGCGCACCGATACCGATGCCTACACCTTCCACGCCATCACCCAGCGGCCGATGACCCACTACCACGCCTGGGACAGCCAAAACGCCTGGCTGCGGCAGATCTTGGCGCAGAACTACCTCTACATGAACCGCTCCCGCGGCGAAGCACTCGGCTTTGCCGACGGCGACTGGGTCTGGGTCGAGTCACACGCCGGAAAGGTGCGCGCCGAGCTGCGCCTGATGGAAGGGACGCAGCCCGACACTGTCTGGACCTGGAACGGGATGGGCAAGATGAGCGGGGCGTGGGGCCTTGAGCCCGCTGCCGCGGAGGCGCAACGCGGCTTTCTGCTCAACCACGTCATCGACGACCGCCTGCCGCGGCGCGACGGTGAGAAGCCGCTGAGCAACTCCGATCCGATCACCGGCCAGGCGGCGTGGTACGACGTCCGGGTGCGGGTGCGCAAGGCGAGTGCCGACGAGGCCGGTTCGACGGCACCGAACTGGCCAGCGCTGAAACCGCCGCCGGGGATCGACAACGGTCCGCTGGCGGTGCTGCGCTACGCCACGCACCAGGCGGTTGGGCTGAGCCGCTCGGTGCGCGATGTTTTGACCCGCGGGAGGTGGGCGCCATGAAGCTAGGCTTGGTTATTGATCTCGATACCTGTGTCGGCTGCCACGCCTGCGCCGTGGCGTGTAAGCAGTGGAACAGCTCTGGTATCAGCGGGCCGTTGACCGACTACCACCCTTACGGCGATCAGCCGGGCGGGGTGTGGCTCAATCGGGTGCGCCACTACGAAGAGGGGGTCTATCCGAACAGCAAGACGGTCAACTTGCCGCTCTCCTGTATGCACTGCGAGCAGCCGCCGTGCGTCGACGTCTGCCCGACCGGTGCCTCCTATAAACGCGAGAGCGACGGTGTGGTCCTGGTCGACGGTGAGCGCTGCATCGGCTGTAACTACTGCGCCTGGGCGTGCCCCTACGGCACCCGCGAGCTCGATACCGCCAGCGGCACGATGAAAAAGTGCACGCTCTGTATTGATCGCATCTACGACACCCGGCTGCCGGAGGCCGAGCGCACGCCGGCGTGCGTCTTATCGTGTCCGACCCGCGCCCGCCACTTCGGTGATCTCGACGACCCCGACTCGACGGTCGCCGAACTGGTGCGCGAGCGCCGCGGCTACCCGCTGCTGCCGGAGCTCGGCTGCGTCCCGGTCAACCGCTACTTGCCGCTGCGCCCCTCGGCCGCAAGCCGCCCGTCGCTGGAGCATGAGCCCGGTCGAGACGAGCTCAGTCCGGCGCAGCGTTCTAGCGGTCCGGCTACAGGGCAAGAGGGCGCAGCAGCGGAGCGGGGCGGTGCACCGGCGAGGTCGCCGCATCGTCAGCAGCCGGCGCAGCCGCCGAGTCAGTGGCCTAACCGGCGGATCTATCGCTAGTCGGCGAGTCACGCGGGCGAGTCGCGCTGAGAACAACGTGCCGCTGTGCCTGATTCGCTTAGTCGACTTTGCTCCTCGATTCGACTGTTCGGATGCGGCAGTTGTTCGCCACAGATGTTCGCCGTCGGTCAACCATCGCTCAATCATCGCGATTGCGATCACAGGCTTGAAGGATTGATACCATGCACGCACCGCTGTCGGTCATCCTCTTTACCGTCCTCTCCGGGGCCGGTTTCGGCTTTGTCGCCCTCTTTGTTCTGGCCGATCTCTTCGCCATCGGCGGCCCGGTCGAGCGCGGTGAGCTGCTTGTCGCTGCGCTCCTCGGTCTGCTGATCATCACCGCTGGCCTGCTGCTATCGACCGGACACCTTACCAAGCCGCGGGATGGCTGGCGGGCACTGGCGCGGGTGCGCAGCTCGTGGCTCTCCCGCGAGGCGGTCTGTGCTGGGCTCTTCTTCCCGGTCGCTGCCCTCTATCTGCTGCCGTACTTGATGGGTGGCGTCGAGCACACCGCATGGACCGCCTTTTGGGCGCTACTGACCGCACTGCTGGCGGTGGCGACGGTGGTGACGACCGGGATGATCTACGGCTGTGTGCGCGCAGTGCACGATTGGCAGCAGAGCTTAACGCCGGTGAACTTCGTCTTAATCGGGCTTGGCAGTGGGGCTGTGTTGTTGACTGTGGTGCGTGCCGGGGCGGGTGCCGATCCAGCCCCGATCGCCGCCCTCGGGGCGACCCTGCTGGCGGTGGCTGCAGCGAGCAAGGCGGCGTGGTTCAGTTGGCGCCATCGCCCGGCCGGGTCGACGCCGGCGACAGCGACCGGGCTGACTCAAGGGGTCGTGCGCCTGCACGACTCCGGGCACTCGGGGCCGACCTTCCTCGATCACGAGCTGCAGAGCGATCAGATCGCCAAGCGCCATCCGGCGGTTGCTTACTACCGGTGGCTGGTCGTCGGCGCTGGTCTGGCCCTGCCAGCGCTGCTGCTCGCGGCAGTGGCCGCCGGCGCCGGCACCCTCTGGGCCGTATTGGCGTTGGCACTGGTCGGGGGAGGGGCGGTGCTAGAGCGCTGGCTCTTTTTTGCCGAGGCGCGTCACACCATTCGACTCTACTACTGAGGGTGAGGGCGACGGCGGCGCGGCGGCGCTTTCGTCGCCGTCGAACCACGCCAGCCGCTCTTGCAGCACCACCGTCGGTCCGACGATGATCAGTGCCGGGCTCTCCAGCTCGGTACTCGCTACCTCCCCCGGCAGTTCGCGCAAGGTGCTGACCACCACTCGCTGCTCCGCTGTGGTGGCGCGGGAGACAACGGCCGCTGGGTGGTTGGCCGGCAGGCCGAGGCCGCGCAGCTGATCACAGACCGTGCCGAGATTCTTCAGCCCCATGTAGATGACCAGCGTCTCGGTGGCGTGGAAGGGCGCCCAGGCGTCGAGCTGAACGCGCCCATCGTGGCGATGGCCGGTCAAAAAGCGACAACTCTGCGCGTAGTCACGGTGGGTTAGCGGGATTCCGGCGAAGCTCGCCGCCCCCTGAGCGGCGCTCACTCCGGGGACGATCTGGAAGGGGATGCCGCGCTCGATCAGCCCCTCAATCTCTTCGCCGCCGCGCCCGAAGATCAGCGGATCACCCCCTTTCAGCCGCAACACCCGCTTACCGGCCTGCGCGAGTTCAATGAGCTTGGCGTTGATCTGCTCCTGGGGCAGCGTGTGCTTGCCGCAGCGTTTGCCGACAGCAATGCGCTCAGCATCTTTGCGGACTAAGTGGAGCAGTTCGGTGGCGCCAAGGTGGTCGTAGAGGACGACATCGGCGAGCTGCATCAGCCGCAGCGCGCGGAAGGTCAGAAGATCAGGGTTGCCGGGGCCAGCGCCGACTAAAAATACCTCGCCGCGCGGGTTCGGTGCCGAGCGTGCCTGCTCCAGCAGACGAACGATCTCGGCCTCGCCCTCCTGTTCGCGCCCGGCAAGCACCGCCTCGGCGGCCGGACCGGAGAAGACCTGCTCCCAGAATCGCAGCCGGTGCTTAGGGTCGGGGAGGGCACTGCGCACCTGTTGGCGCAGCCGTCCGGCGAGGCTCGCAAGTCGGCTGTAAGCGGTCGGCAACAAGGTCTCGATTTGAGCGCGCACCTGCCGCGCCAAAACCGGGGCGGCCCCGCCGCTGGTGATGGCGACCTGCAGCGGTGAGCGGTCGATCAGTGCCGGGCTGATGTAGCTGCAGAGTGCCGGCTGATCGACGACGTTGACCGGGATGCCTCGTCGACAGCACGCCTCGTGCACCGCCTGGTTGATGGCGGCATCGTCGCTGGTCGAGAGGACTAGGGCTGCGCCCTGTTCGTGACCGGGGCGATAGCGCTCTGCCCGGTGGTGTGCCCAGCCTGGATAGCGCTCTAGTAGATCTTGGCAAGCGGCGTTGAGCTGCGGAGCGACTAGAGTGACAAAGGCGCCGGCGCGCAGCAGGTCCTCGGCCTTTTGTGCCGCGCTGCGATCACCGCCGATCACCAGGCAGCGACGACCGTGAAGCTTGAGAAAGATCGGGTAGTGTTGCATGTGGGGGCCTGTGATTCGCTCGCGGGGCATAGCGCATTATCGGATCAACGCTGCAGCGGTACGATACCACTTTGGGAATAGGAGACCTTGAGGCAGACCTTGAGGCTGGCTTCATCGTCGAGAGGGACAGGGGAGAACCGGAGCACCCACCCACCCACTCACTCACTCACTCACTGCGCCGTTCCACGGCTCGGCCGCTTCGCCGTTCCACAGCGCAGGGGCCTTGAGCCACTTCTGGATGAACGACCAGGCGGCGTGGTGACCGTTATGGGGCAGGGCGCAGGCGCTGCAATCCTTACGGCGAACCCCGCGCCGGTCGACGATGACGCGATACGGTCCTGGACAGCGGTAGGCGTAGAGTGGGCAGTAGCAAAAGAGACAATTGAAGGGGCGGGTTACGCCGCTGTGACAGGGGAAGAAGGGGCAGCTCTCGTGGGTGAAGCCCTTGTACGCCTCTTCAGGCGGTAACTCGTGTGACGTCACTACAGGAGACCTCGAGGGAATCTAATTATAGTTCATGCTATCAAGGGCTTGCGGGCTTGCGGGCTTGCGGGCTTGCGGGCTTGCGGGCTTGGAAAAAGGGGTCTGTCCCCTTCTTCGCTCGCTCTGCGCACCCTCGCTGCGAGAGGAAAAAAACGCCCGGAGGACCGCAACCCCCCGGGCGTCCGAGTAGCCACGCCAGAACCGCCTAAAACAGCCGGCGAGCACACCGCCATAAGGTGGAGGCTCACGGCCCGGCGTGTGCTGCTATGCGCGACTTAGCCAGTCAGCCAGCCGATCAGCCGATCGTTACCGACCACGCCGCGAAGAGTCGTTGCGGATTTCGCGGCGGCTGGAGATCTCACGCGGCAGCAGACGCTGATCGCCAAGCGACTTCACCAGGTCCTCGGTGCGTCGCGGTGCCAGGCGCTGGGTGCTCTTGGCCATGTGCTCGTAGAGCTTGCGGTAGGCCTTGGTGACCTCACCCATGATCTGGGCGGTCTGCTCGAAGTGGCTGTCGACCTCACGACGCACCGCTTCGGCCTCGTCCCGCTTCTGCTTGGCAATGCGGTCGGCATCACGGACATCTTGTGCATTCGGACCCATGGAGCGACCGAACAACGCGCCAGCGGCGCCGCCAACGGCCAGGCCGACGGCGATGTACAGCAAAGGATCGTGGAGCATAGCTTAACCTCCGTTTGGTTGACCCAGACATTCTAGTAGGAACGACCCCGTTGTACCAACCGTTGCCGTGCAATGGGGCCAGGTGCGCGCTTTGACCGCAATATTGGCAGTGCTCGGTACCGGTGTGAGCAGTCGCTGCCGGCTGCGGTTGCCATCTGTGCCGCCGATCATCGGTTTTGCTGTTGCTCCCGCTATTGGTTCTGCCACTAATACTGTCTCGAATGCTGCCCCCGTGCATGGTATTTGACGCCGCCCTCGCAGCGCACTAAAGTTTCCGCCCATGTCACAGGTGACTGCTGGCGACACGCCACATCGCGCAACGCCGCGATGGGCGCCGGCAGTCGAACGGGAAGACCGGTACAGCCGCAGAGCGCGGTGAGTCCGGCGCTGCCCCCGCAACGGTAGGTGGGATGGCTAGCGGATCCGTGAGTGCCACTGTGGGTTGTGGTCATCGCTGCGTCGGTTCTCGGTTGAGTCTTGATCGGGTTCCGGTGGTGCGACGGCTCTGCTCATGGGAAGGTCGATCCGCTCGGAGTCTGTATCTGGCTGCAGCAGTGATGGCTGTGCCGGCGCAGGCGCCCCACGAGCCCGGAGACCGACCTGTGACGACCAAGGTGCCGCGGGGTGTGGCGAGCCGGGTTGAGTCGGATCGTTGCGGTTGTCGATCGATGTCGATGTCGATGGCCGGGCGGCGGAGCGGTGTGTACAGCGACCCGCAGAAGGGTGTCGGCAAATGGCCGAGGCCTGTAGCTGTCGCCCGTGAGCGATAAGCTGCCAGGCTCCCTTGCTGGAGTGGTGCTGATGGGTCGACCGTGGTGTGCGCGGTGCGGCTAAGCTGCACATCGCCTCGTGACCGCTTCCAGGTTGACCGTCTCCCTCCCGTTGCTGCTCTTCCCTATCCTCCCCGCGGTGTAGAGAGAGCCCGTATCGCCGGTGCATCTGCCCGGTCTGTACGTGCGTGAGCGAGAGGAGCGCGAAGTACGATGTCCAACCATCCACACCATCTAGCGAGCCGCCTGGCGAGTTCCCCCGATTCCGGTTCCGATCCCCGATCCGCTGGTGCTGGCACTGCCGCTGGCACTGCCGCTGCCGCTGGCGTGCCGCTGCACGCTGCCCACCGCGGAGTCCGCGTCTTTGCCTTGGCTGCAGTGGTGGCCTTAGTGCTCCCCGGCCTCAGTGGCTGTCTCTCCTCATCGAGCAGCGACGATCCGGCCCCTGAGTTCGATCCGGAACTTCCGGGGGAGACCGGTGATCCCGGTTCGGGGGAGACCGGCGTTCCGGTGCTTCCGGGTGAGACAGGCGGTCTGCCTCTCGATCTCCGTAACCCGTGGTCGCTCGATGTCGATGAGGCGCAGTCACAGATCTTGGTCGCCGGTACCGGTGATCTTATGGATCCGGACGATGCCAGCGGCGGGGTGCAGGCGATCCGCTGGACGGGCAGCGGCGCGGAGATCGAGTTTCACAGTGAACTGCTGATCGACGATAGCGTCGGCACGGCGCACGGCAAAAGCCAGCACGCCCTCTTTGTCGGGCCGGAGCGCGCCTATCTCCTCGGCTACCACGACTGGCAGGACAACTCGCTCTACGCCTTCGACACCACCACCGGTGAGTTCGAACGGGATGCTGACGACGGCGCGCTGACCGCGATTGCCGGGCTCGATCGAAAGAACATCGCAACGATCGCCCGCTCCCCCGAGGGGGACGTCTGGGTCGCGCTTGCCGATCCTGCCAACCCACGCATCAAGGTGATCGATCCGGACGATGACGATCGCATCGTGGCGACCATCGACGACTTCGAACTGAGCCCGAACGCCATCGCCTTCAGCGCCAATAAGGCGATTGTCGCTGTCGTAGCGCCCGATTTTTCGAGTGCTGCCCACAGCGTGATCGACCGTCAAACGTATCAGTTAGAGGATAAGGGGCTCGACCCCGACGGCTCCGATCTGACAGTGCGTGCGACCCCGGGTAGCGAGCACTTCTTCCGCCTCGCCCGCTCCCAGATGGAGTACGTCGCTCGCTACCGCGAGCAGCAACCGGAGAGTCGAGAGTGGCGAAAGGGGCTGCCCGACGGGCGTGATACCGAGAGCGGTGACCCGAATCCACAAGACCTGATCTTTGTCGATGCCGAGCGGGCCTACCTGCTGCTGCTCAACGAAGACAGACAGTGGCGGGTCGATCCAAGTGCAGTCAGTGCAGGAAACTTCCTGCTCGATAACGCGGCGCTCGATCTCAGCGGCTATCGCATCAGCGATCAACCGGCACGCGCCCACGCCGGTCTCTACATTGAGGCGCTCGATCTCGTCTTCGTCTCGATGCAGCGCTGGTCGCAAGATGGAATGACGATGAACTACGGCGATGCCTATATCGCCGCCTTTGACGTCTCGAAGCCCGGTGCCGAGCAGGAGGTTATGCTCAGGCGTGCCAACGCCAACGCCAACGCCAACACCAACGCCGGTGCCGGTTCCAGCGCTGCTGCTGCGGCGGTCGAGGGTGGCGGTGTCGGCGTCGTCGAGTAGACAGTGGTCGCGCTTGTGATCCGCGCGGCGTCCGCACGGCGCCGCGCACGTCTACGCCTTCACCTTCTGCTCAGCGGCCTTCTGCTCAGCGGCCCTCTGCTGTTCGATGCCGCCGCGGCCGCCGCGGCCGCCGACGCCACCGACGCGCACGCCACCGAGCAGCAGCTTGCCCCGATTGTCGTCGAGTCGAGCGTGCTCGCCCCCGCACACCGTCTCGGTGATGTCGTCGGCAGCGAGCACACCGGGGCCAGTGCCCACTACCAGGGGCGTGCGCTCGGCGGCGGTGCCCGTTCGGTCGGCGAGGTGCTCGCGCAAGGGGTCGGCACGGAGGTGCGCACCATCGGCGCCCCGGGTAGTTTCAGCAGCGTAAGCCTGCGAGGCGCCGATGCCGAGCAGGTGGCGGTCTACCTCGACGGTCTCCTGCTCAACGAGGCCAGCGGCGGCGGAGTGAACCTCGCCGAGCTCGAGCTGGCGCAAGTGGCAGCGATCGATCTCTATCGCGGGATCACCCCGATTCAGCTCGGTCACGGCCTGCCCGGTGGGGCCGTCAACATCCGCCTGCCACGCCCCGGCGAGGGCGAGGCGTGGCGCCTTGGTCTCGAACACGGCGCCTTTGGCCACTGGGCCGGTTCGGCGCTCGGACAGTACGCGAGCGCGCCGTGGCGAGTGCTGGGAGCGGCAAGTTGGCGGCAGGCCGATAACGACTTTCCGCTGCGCAACGAGGACGGCGGCGGGCGGCGCCACAACGCCGACTTTACCCAGGGCTCGGGGCTGCTCCACCTGGAGCGAGCGCTGGCCAGAGAGCGGAGCATCGACGGTTTTTTGCGCTACTTCACGAAGGAACAGGGGCTGCCGCGCTGGGATAACGCCGCGAGCGCGGCGACGCGCTTAGAGAGCGAGATCGTGCAGGGGCGGGTGCGCTGGCAGGATGCCGATCTCAGCGCTACGCTCGCTATGGATAGCGCAGCGCTGTGGGGGCTGAGTCTTGAGGCGTACGCTGGGCATAAGGACGAGACCTACGACGATCGCGGCGCCGATGTCGGACTCGGTGCGCAGCATCAACGCTACCGCACCGGCAGTGCTGGTCTCGGTAGCTACTTGGAGCGGGTCGATGAACGCGGCACCTTGGCGCTACGCAGCGAGGTGCGCGCCGAGCGCTATCTCGGTGAGGATTTGCAGGGCCGTGCTGAGGACTCCGATGCTGAGCGCTACGTGCTCGATCTCGGCCTCGGCAGTAACACCTACTGGTTCGCCGATGAGTCGCTTCTAGTCGCCGTAGCACTGCGTCATCGAGCGCTGCGCGATGCGGGCGACGTGCGCGATACGGGGGTGGGATCGCAATTTAAGCGGCGCGAAGTCAGCGACCAGTGGACGAACCCGGCGCTCGGCGTGCAGTGGCGCCTCAGTGAGCAGGTACGGGTGCGCGCCAATATCGGCCGCTACGTGCGCGCCCCCAACCTCGATGAGCTCTTTGGCGATCGCGGCTTCGTTCGTGGCAATCCCGATTTGGCCGCCGAGGTCGGGCTGAATCGCGATCTCGGCCTCGAGTGGGTCGAGTCGCGGGAGCGCGACTGGTTATCGGAGTGGCGTGCCGATATCAGTTATTTTGATAATCAGGTCAGTGACATGATCGTGCGGACCTTCGATTCGCGCGGGGTCGGGCGAGCGGAGAACGTGGCCGAGGCGCGCTTGAGTGGGCTCGAGACCGAAGTCAGCCTACTGCTCATCCCGTCACTGCGGCTCGATCTGCACGCCACCTTGCAGGAGACCGAGCACCGCTCTGCTATGGTCGCCTTCGATGGCAATCAGCTGCCGCGGCGAGCGCGGCGCCACTACGGCGGGCAGTTGATCTATCAGCAAGCGCGGTGGGATGTCGGGTACGCTGTGACCATCGAAGAGGATTTCTACTTCGATACCGCCAACCGGTTGCCGGCCGAGGACCGCACCCGCCACGATCTGTCGCTGACGAGCCGCTGGGGTGATAACGGCGGCGCGGGGAGGCGCGGCGGTGAGTGGAGTGTCGAGACGAGCGTGCGCAACCTGACCGATGAGCGTTACGAAGATTTTCGTGGTCATCCACGTCCGGGGCGCTCTTGGCACTTGGGCGTCAGTTATGGAGCGGCGCAGCAGTGAACGTGGCGATCTGCAGCGATGCTGAACCGAACCGGTAGAGGCGATCAGCCGTGGGGGGTGACGCCGACCTGTCAGCGGGGCAGCGATGCCGCGCCGGCGGGTGGTGTCGATGCGCCTAGTGGCGGTGACCGGACGGCGATACGGCTCACGCTCGACGATCTGATCATCGATATCCCCGAGCGGGCTGCCGGTCAGCCGTTGCGCTTGAGCATCGAGCCGGGGGAGATCTGGGGGGTGCTGGGGCCGAACGGCGCCGGTAAGACGACCCTGCTGCACACCCTCGCCGGACTGCGGCGGCCGCGTGCCGGGCAGGTGCGGCTGGCCGAGGTCGAGCTGTCGCGCTGGCGTCGGCGGCTGCTGGCGCAGCGCCTCGGAGTGGTCTTTCAAGAGCGCCACGACGATTTTCCGGCCACGGTGCTGGAGAGCGCCTTGATCGGCCGCCACCCCTATCTCTCACCCTGGCACCTAGAGCGCGGTGAGGACGTGGCGATTGCCCGCCGTGCCTTAGCGCGGATGGAACTCGGCGAGTTAGAGCAGCGCTTAGTCAGTACCCTCTCCGGCGGTGAGCGACAGCGTCTTATGGTGGCGACGACGCTGACCCAAGGGCCGCGCATCTGGTTGGTCGATGAGCCGACCAACCACCTCGATCTGCGCCACCAGGTCGCGGTCATGGAACTGCTCACCGAACAGGCCGCCGCCGGTTGCGGGGTGCTCGCCTGCCTGCACGATATCAACCTGGCAGCGCGCTGGTGCCACCGGGTGCTGCTGCTCTATCCCGACGGCGAAGCGTGCTGGGGGCCGGCCGCGACGATGCTCGAGCCGAGCGCCCTGGAGCGGCTCTATGGACAGCCGCTGGCCATCGGCTCTGTCGACGGGCGTGCCGTCTTCGTGCCGCGGGCGTCGGGCGTGGGGGCTGAGGCGGATGGAGGCGGGCAATCATTGCTATAATGGGGGTCGTCGAACGGTAGCTGCAGGTTTTATGAGGTTACTTATGGCGCTGGCAGAGGCTGATCGCGAGCATATTGATGCCTACATCCAGTCCTACCTGGAGCGGTGGCTGGCGGAGCAGGAGCGGCGTCTGATTCCAGCGCCGGCGGTCTATGATCGCGAGCTGCACGAGCGTGTAGTACGGGTGGAGGAGGCATTGAAGCATCAGGGTGAGCTGATGCAGCGGGCCTTTGCCCAAATCGACAAGCGCTTCGAGCAGGTCGACAAGCGCTTCGAGCAGGTCGACAAGCGCTTCGAGCAGGTCGATAAGCGCTTCGAAGAAATGATCAGACGGCAAGATAAACAACACCATTTGGTGCTCGGTTTTATTGTCGGATCGTTGGGTTTAATGATTACTGTCATGCTGACTGCAATGCGCTTTATGGGTTAGCGGTCTGCGTAGTCCTCGAAGTCGGCTCTCCGTGATACTAGCCCTGCCTGCCGAAGCCGTCCAACCGAGCAGCGAACGCCGAGGTCGATAGGCTTCCGCGGTGAATGGCTCAGCCAGCCCGACCTCGCTTTGCTGCCAGCCCCGTCCCGGCGGGCGGTCCGCGGGCGGTCCGCGGGCGGGCGAGAG